>NZ_JBIWAP010000014.1:0-212417 GCF_044760075.1 Kitasatospora sp. NPDC098663
AGCTCGCCAGCCCAGTCTCCCTGCACCCGCAACAGTCTGGCCCCACGCGAAAGCACGTGGGGCCAGAACCTGAAAGATCTTCAGCGATCTCCTAGACGTTGGTCTAGACGACCGCGCCGTTGTCCGGGTCCTCGGGCTCGTCCTCGTCGCGGTCCTTCATCCGGGTGACCAGGGTGACGAAGCCGCCGAGGAAGGCGGTGATCCCGACCCAGGCCGGCCAGCCGGCGATCTCCCGCCACACCACCGCGTCGAACAGCAGCAGGGCGGGGCCGCCGAGCACCGCGAGCCAGGCGAACTTCGCGGTGACGTCGGCGGTCGGCAGCGGCGGGGGCTCCGGCGGGACGTAGTGGTCCTCGTCGGTCTCCTCGGCCAGCTCGAAGTCGCGCGGGCCCGAGCCCGCCGCCGGCATCACCGGCCGACCGGAGCGGGGGCGGGGCTGCGGGGCCAGGTCGGCGAGGTCGTCCGGGTCGGTCCGGGAGCCGGGGGCGTCCTTGAAGCCGCCCTTCAGCTCGCTCTGGGCCCGGAGGTTCTCGACCTCCGGCCAGTTGGGGTTGGTGAGGTCCACGGGGTCGTCGAACTGGGCGACCAGGGCGGCGAAGATCTCGTCCTGCTCGGCCTGGCTGCGCTCGGGGGCGCGCCGGGTGCGGGGCTCCGCGGGCGCGGTGGCGTCCGGTTCGGCCGGGCGCCGGTCGGCGGCCGTCGCTTCGGCGGCCTCCGCGGCCGGGGCGGTGACGCCGTCCGCCCCCGAACGGTCAGCCGGGGCGCCGCTCTGCGCGGTGCCGTCCTTCGCCGTGCCGTCCTTCGTCGCGCCGTCCTCGCGGGGTGCCTCGTCCCCGCCGCCCGCCGTGCTGCTCTCGTGCACTTCCGGCCCTTCAGCCATGGTGATCGTCGGATTCGACCCCGGTGACGCCCACCGCGTGCGCGGGGGCCAGCCGTCGGATGAAGTCCTGGCTGGCCGCGAATATTTCCGCCGCGTCGTGGTCCAGCGTCGCGACGTGGAAGCTGCGCTGGCACAGCCGCTCCGTCACGTCGGTCGAGGATATCCGGGCCAGCACCAGTTCCGAGTTGGCCGGCGAGACGACGTGGTCCTGCGGACTGCGGAAGAGCAGCACCGGCTGGGTCACCTGCGGCAGCCGCCGTTGGACGTCCCGCCACAGCCGGCCCAGCGACCAGGCGGCGTTCAGCGGCGTCCGGTCGTAGCCCAGCTCGACCGTGCCGGGCTTGGCGATGTCGTCGGCGATCCCGGGCACGCTCGGCACGAGGTGGCGCAGCACCGGCAGCAGCACACTCGCGGGGTTGTCCGAGCGCACCGACGGGTTGACCAGCACCAGCCCGGACACCGCCGGACCGTGCAGCGCGGCCAGCCGCAGCGCCAGCGCGCCGCCCATCGACAGCGCGCAGACGAAGACCTGCTCGCACTCGGCGGACAGCGTCAGCAGTTCGTGCTCGACCTCGGCGTACCAGTCCTCCCAGCGGGTGATCTGCATGTCCCGCCACCGGGTGCCGTGCCCGGGCAGCAGCGGCAGCGACACGCTGAACCCGGCCGCCGCCAGTTCCTCCGCCCAGGGCCGCAGCGACTGCGGCGACCCGGTGAAGCCGTGGCACAGCAGCACCCCCACCGGTCCGCCGCGGTGGCGGTACGGTTCGGCACCGGGCAGCAACGGCATGGCGGACTCCTTCGCGGGCGGGTGGCGCTGGGGGAGGGACGCTGGAGGGGGAGGCTGCGGGAATCCGCATCGTCCCACGGCCCCGCCCGGGACGTACACCCCTCATGGCGGCCCCCGCACGGGACGCGCACCCCTCGCGGAGGCCGCCGCGCGAGTGCCCGTGGGAGTCCGGCGGCGGCCCGCCGGGGCGGGGCGGGGCGCGGGCCGAGCCCACGGGGCATTAGGATCGACCGGTCCGCATAACAGGAGGCCCGGGTTGTTCTACCGACTGATGAAGATGATCGTCGCGCCACTGCTTCGGATCTTCTTCCGGCCGTGGATCGAGGGTGAGGAGAACATCCCCACCGAGGGCGCGGCCATCATCGCGAGCAACCACCTGTCCTTCTCGGACTCCTTCTTCTTCCCCGCGCTGATCAAACGCCGGGTGACCTTCATCGCGAAGGCCGAGTACTTCAACACCCCGGGCATCAAGGGCCGGCTGACCGCCGCGTTCTTCAAGGGCGTCGGCCAGCTGCCGGTGGACCGCTCGGGCGTGCGCGGCGCGGGCGAGGCCGCGATCCGCAGTGCCATCGCGGTGCTGGACGGCGGCGAGCTGTTCGGCGTCTACCCCGAGGGCACCCGTTCGCCCGACGGCAAGCTGTACCGCGGCAAGGTCGGCGGCCTGGCGCGCGTCGCGCTGGCCACCGGCGCGCCGGTCATCCCGGTCGCCATGATCGACACCGAGAAGGTCCAGCCGCCCGGTCAGGTGATCCCCAACTTCGGCACCCGCCCCGGCATCCGGATCGGCCGCCCGCTGGACTTCTCCCGCTACCACGGCATGGAGAACGACCGTTTCATCCTCCGTTCGGTGACGGACGAGGTGATGTACGAGATCATGCGGCTCTCCGGCCAGGAGTACGTGGACATCTACGCGACCGCCGCCAAGCGGCAGATCGCCGACGACAAGAAGAAGGCCGACGCCGAGCGCAAGGCCGCCGCCAAGGCGGAGAAGGCGGAGGCGGAGGCCGAGAAGGCCGCCGCCGACAAGGCCGCCGCCGACAAGGTCGCCGCCGACAAGGCCGCCGCGACGGAGAAGGCCGAGCAGTCCGGGCAGGAGCCGAAGGAGACCGGGTCGGCCTGACGACCGCGGGCACGGCCCAGGGGAGGGGCGGAAGGATGACGGACGGCGAGAGAACCGGGGCGGTCGGCGGCGCGGTCGCGGCCGGGGGCATGTCCGTCGAACTGCCGTTGTGGAAGGCCATCTCCTACTTCCGGGTGCTGGCCCTCTGCTACGCCCTGCTGCGGTACCTCAACTCCTACCTGGACTTCCTGCACCCCGTCGCCGGCTGGATCTTCCTCGGCACGCTCACCCTCTGGACGCTCGCCAGCACCCGGGCCTTCGCCGGCCCGCAGCGCTGCACCTGGTACGTGCTCGGCACCGACCTCACCCTCGCCGTCACCGGCATCGTGATGAGCGGCCTGACCGACGACCCGGTGCGGATCAGCCACGGCGCGCCCACCCTGCCGACCATCTGGGCCGCCGGTACGGTGCTCGGCTTCGCCGGCAAGGGCGGCTGGCGCTGGGCGGCCGCCGCGGGCACGGTGATCGGCGTCGCCAACATCCTCGGCCACGGCGGCCCGACCGGCGACAACATCCACAACATCATGCTGCTGATGGTGGCCGGCTGTGCCATCGGCTACGTCATCGAACTGGCCCGCGCCAGCGAGGCGACGCTCACCCGGGCGCTCCAGGTCGAGGCGGCCGGCCGGGAGCGCGAGCGGCTCTCCCGGGACATCCACGACGGCGTGCTCCAGGTGCTCGCCCTCGTCCAGCGCCACGGCGCCGAACTCACCGCGCGGCCGGCCGAGGGCGCTTCGGCCGCGGCCGGTGGACGCCCGGGCGGTGACGCCGACTTCGCCGAACTCGGCCGGCTGGCCGGCGAGCAGGAGCGCGCCCTGCGGGCGCTGATGACCGGCGGCCCGATCCCGGGGCAGCGCCCGCAGGAGTGCGGGGCCGGGGAGCCGCAGGACCTCACCGCGCTGCTGCGCCCGTACGCCGACGAGCGGATCACGCTGTCCGCCCCCGGTGGGCCGGTGCTGCTGTCCGCCGGGGCGGCCGGCGAACTGGCCGCGGCGGTCGGCGCCGCCGTCGACAACGTCCGCCGGCACGCCGGGGAGCGGGCCCGGGCCTGGATCCTGGTGGAGGACGAGCCGCAGGCCGTCACGGTCAGCATCCGCGACGACGGCCCCGGCTTCGCCCCCGGCCGCCTCGGCGAGGCGGAGCGGGCCGGGCGGCTGGGCGTCTCCCAGTCCATCCGCGGCCGGGTGCTGGACCTCGGCGGCACGGCCGAGCTGTACTCGGCGCCCGGGGAGGGTGTCGAGGTCGAACTCCGTGTTCCGAGGAAGGGCTCTGATGACCGATCAGCCGACGACTGACCGGCCGATACGGGTGATGGTCGTGGACGACCACCCGATGTGGCGCGACGCCGTCTCGCGGGACCTCGCCGAGGCCGGGCTGGACGTGGTGGCCACCGCGGGCGACGGCGAGGAGGCCGTGCGCCGGGCCCGCGCCTGCTCGCCGCAGGTCGTCGTGCTGGATCTCAACCTGCCCGGTCTGCCCGGCGCGGAGGTGTGCCGCCAGGTGGTCGCGCAGGACCCGGCGGTGCGGGTGCTGGTGCTCTCGGCCAGCGGCGAGCACCAGGACGTGCTGGAGGCGGTGAAGTCCGGCGCGACCGGGTACCTGGTCAAGTCGGCCGGGCGGGAGGAACTGCTGGACGCGGTGCGGCGCACGGCCGTGGGCGACGCCGTGTTCACCCCGGGCCTGGCCGGCCTGGTGCTGGGCGAGTTCCGCCGGCTGGCCGCCGAACCGGCCCCGGCCTCCGCGCCGGCCGTCCCGCAGCTGACCGCGCGGGAGACCGAGGTCCTGCGCCTGGTGGCCAAGGGCCTGTCGTACCGGCAGATCGCCGACCGGCTGGTGCTGTCGCACCGGACGGTGCAGAACCACGTCCAGAACACGCTCGGCAAGCTGCAACTGCACAACCGGGTGGAACTGGTGCGGTACGCGATCGAGCAGGGGCTGGACGACGACATCTGACCGTTCGGGCGGGATCCGGCCGCCTCGGCGATCCCGCGTGCGATGGGGGGCCGGTCCGGGACCGGCCCCCCACTCGCTCCTCAGCCGCGGACGGCGGCCGCCTCGCGCAGCAGGCCCGCCACGACGCCGACGCCGTCGCGGGTCAGCACCGACTCCGGGTGGAACTGGAGGCCGGCGAAGCCGGGCCCGCGCAGCGCGTGGACGTCCCCGGTGACGGTGTCCCGGGCGACCTCGACGCCCTGCGCGGCGAGCCGGGCCGCGTCGGCGTCCGAGCAGCGCGCGGTGAACGTGTTGTAGAAGCCGACGGTGTGCTTGGTGCCGAACAGGTCGACGCTCTCCTGCGCCCCCTGGTACGGGACGTCCTTGCGGCCCAGCGCCAGCCCGAGCTCGGCGCAGAGCAGCTGGTGGCTGAGGCAGACCGCGAGCAGCGGTGCGGTGCGGGCGCCGGACCGGACCGCCGCCAGGGCGTCCGCGACGACCGGTCGCAGCAGGGCCATCTTGGGGTCGTCGGCGAGCGCCGGGTCGCCGGGCCCGGGGCCCAGCACCAGCGGCCCGCGGTGCGCCGCCAGCAGGGCGGGCAGCCCGGGCGCGTCGTAGCGGACGACGCTGACCTGGTGGCCGATCGAGGTGAGCAGGTGGGCGAGCATCGAGGTGAAGGTGTCCTCGCCGTCGACCACCAGGGTCGGCACGGGCTCGGTGACCACGGTCGGCGTCTGCATCCGCAGCCAGAACGGGGCGAGGTCGGCCCGCCGGGCGTCCAGGGCGGCCTGGACGCGGTGGTCGTCGGCCAGCCGGGGGCCGGTGGGGCCGGGCAGCCGGGCGGGCGCGGGCCGGGCGCCGATCGCGGTGAGCACCCCGGCGGCCTTGGCGTGGGTCTCGGCGACCTCGGACTCGGGGACGGAGTGGCGCACGAGCGTGGCGCCGACCCGGACGACCAGGCGGCCGGTGGCCGGGTCGATGTCGGCGGTGCGGATGCAGATCGGCGAGTCCAGCAGCTGCCCGCCGCTGGCGGAGCGGCCGATCAGGGCGAGCGCGCCGGAGTAGTAGCCGCGCCCGCCGGGCTCGTACCGCTTGATGACCCGGGTGGCGTTCTGCACCGGGCTGCCGGTGACGGTGGCGGCGAACATCGTCTCGCGGAGCACCTCGCGGACGTCCAGCGAGGTGCGTCCGCGCAGCTCGTACTCGGTGTGGGCGAGGTGGGACATCTCCTTGAGCCGGGGCCCGAGCACCTGGCCGCCGAGGTCGCCGACCGTGCACATCATCTTGAGCTCCTCGTCGACGACCATCGTCAGTTCCTCCAGCTCCTTGGGGTCGTGGAGGAACCGGAGCAGCGAGTCGATGTCGGAGCCGCCGGTCGGGTAGCGGTAGGTGCCGGAGATCGGGTTCATCACGACGGTGCCGCCGCTCTGTCGGACGTGCACCTCGGGGGAGGCGCCGACCAGGACGCGTTCTCCGGTGTGCACCAGGTAGGTCCAGTAGGCGCCGCGCTCCTGCTCCAGCAGCCGCCGGAACAGGGTGAGCGCGAGTGCGGGCGAGAAGTTCTCCAGGGTGGCGCCGAAGTCGCGCCGGATCACGAAGTTGGCGCCCTCGCCGTTGCCGATCTCCTCCTCGATCACCCGGCGGACGATCGCGGCGTACGCCTCGTCGTCGATGTCGAACGAGCCGCCGGTGAGCGAGACCGGCGACTGCGGCAGGGCGGCGGTGAGTTCGGCCAGCGGCAGGGTGTGCTGTTCGGCCACCGAGAGGGCCTGCAGCGGGGTCCCGTCGTCGTGCGCCTCGAAGCCGCGCTCGCGGATCTGCCGGTACGGGACGAGCGCGAGCAGGTCGTGCACGGGGCCGTCGGCCGGGACGCCGGTGCGGACCGGCAGGTCGGCGAGGTCGCGGTAGCTGTCGACGGTGCCGACCAGCACCTCGACGGTGTCCGGGGCGAGCCGGGGGGTGCGGCGGTGCAGCAGGGCGAACGCGGGCGCGTCGGGAGCGGTGAGGCGGGCGAGCAGGTCGGCGGTGGCGGTCACGGAGCGGCTTCCTTCCGGGGGACTGGTGAGGTGCGGTGCTGGGATCCGCTCCCGGAGGGCCGTCTGCGCATACGCCGACGGCCGCCCCGAGGGGCGGCCGTCGTGTTCGTCTAGGAACGCGCGATCGGTGGGCCACCCTTGGGGGAGGCCCACCACCAGGAGTGGGTGTGGGGCGCGTGCATGGTTCGAGCGTAGCGGATCGTGCCGGGAGGGTGAGCCCGGTCACGTGTTTGTCCGAGTTATGTCTCACCCCTCGGGCAATGGTCACGAATCGCTCGAGTCACCCCGTAGCCTTGGTGGTGTGACCGTGACGACTGAGACATCGAGGACTGGCCACTCCTGGCAGTCCCTGCCCGCGGCGCAGCAGCCTGAATGGCCGGACCAAGAGGCTCTGCGCAAGACCCTTGCCGAGCTCGCCTCCTATCCGCCGCTCGTGTTCGCCGGCGAGTGCGACCAGCTGCGTGCCCGGCTCGGCGCCGTGGCGCGCGGTGAGGCCTTCCTGCTGCAGGGCGGTGACTGTGCCGAGGCCTTCGACGGCGTCTCGGCGGAGCACATCCGCAACAAGCTGAAGACCCTGTTGCAGATGGCCGCCGTGCTGACGTACGCGGCCTCGGTGCCGGTCGTGAAGGTGGGCCGGATCGCCGGCCAGTACTCCAAGCCGCGCTCCAAGTCGACCGAGACCCGCGACGGCGTGACGCTGCCGGTCTACCGCGGCGACTCGGTGAACGGCTTCGAGTTCACCCCCGAGTCCCGTATCCCGGACCCGGAGCGCCTCAAGCGGATGTACAACGCGTCCGCCGCGACGCTCAACCTGGTGCGCGCGTTCACCACCGGTGGTTACGCGGACCTGCGCCAGGTGCACGCCTGGAACCAGGACTTCGTGCGCAACTCGCCGGCCGGCCAGCGCTACGAGCAGCTCGCCCGGGAGATCGACAACGCCCTGGCGTTCATGAACGCCTGCGGTGTGGCGCCGGAGGAGTTCAAGACCGTCGAGTTCTTCTCCTCGCACGAGGCACTGATCCTCGACTACGAGACCGCGCTGACCCGCGTGGACTCGCGCACCGGCGAGCTGTACGACGTCTCCGGCCACATGGTGTGGATCGGTGAGCGCACCCGCCAGCTGGACCACGCGCACATCGAGTTCGCCTCGAAGGTCCGCAACCCGATCGGCGTCAAGCTCGGCCCGACCACCTCGGTCGACGAGGCCCTGACCCTGATCGAGAAGCTGGACCCGGAGCGCGAGCCCGGCCGCCTCACCTTCATCACCCGGATGGGCGCGGGCAAGGTCCGCGACCACCTGCCCACCCTGGTGGAGAAGGTCACCGCGTCCGGCGCCCAGCCGGTGTGGATCTGCGACCCGATGCACGGCAACACCTTCGAGGCCTCCAGCGGCCACAAGACCCGCAGCTTCGACGACGTGCTCGACGAGGTCAAGGGCTTCTTCGAGGTGCACCGCGCGCTGGGCACCCACCCGGGCGGCATCCACGTGGAGCTGACCGGCGACGACGTGACCGAGTGCGTCGGCGGTGGCGACGAGGTGCTGGTCGACGACCTGCACCAGCGCTACGAGACGGCCTGCGACCCGCGCCTCAACCGCAGCCAGTCGCTGGACCTGGCGTTCCTGGTGGCGGAGATGTACCGCGGCCAGTGAGCTGCCACTGGTGAGCCGCCACCGGCGGGTCGCCGCTGAGCGAGTGTGACGAAAGCCCCTCCGGATTCGGGGTCCCCGAGCCCGGAGGGGCTTTTTCGTACCCGGATCGCCGGGTAAGGTGAGGCTTAGTGAAGTAAGGCAAGCCTTAGTCAAGATCGTTCCGCCAGTCGGCGGCGCACCACCCGGGAGAGTCCGCGATGTACGTGTGCATGTGCCATGCGGTCACCGAGGACCAGGTGAAGAAGGCGATCGACGCCGGGGCCGGCACCCCGCGCCAGATCGCCCGGGGCTGCAAGGCCGGCACCGACTGCGGATCCTGCGTCCGCCGGATCCAGGCCCTGCTCGGCGAGCACGGCGCCAGGCCCTGCCCGACCGCCCGCCTCGCCGCGAAGCTCGGCCTGGCCGACCCCGAGGCCGAGGCCGCGCCCGCACCGGTGGCCGCCGCGGCTCCCGCCACCTTGGCCCCGGTCGCCCCGCTGCGCGCGGCCTGAGGGCTCAGGAGTCCGGCTGCTCGATCACCTGGGCGAGGTAGAGCGCCTCGCCGAGCTTCTCCAGGAGCTCCAGCTGGGTGTCGAGGTAGTCGATGTGCTGCTCCTCGTCGGCCAGGATGTCCTCGAAGATGTTCGCCGAGGTGACGTCGTTCTTGGCGCGCATCACCACGATCCCGCGCTTCAGCCGGTCGATCGCCTCGACCTCGATCTGGCGGTCAGCCTCGAACATCTCCTTGACCGTCTGGCCGATCCGGACGTGGAACAGCCGCTGGTAGTTCGGCAGCCCGTCCAGGAAGAGGATCCGGTCGGTGAGGGTCTCGGCGTGCTTCATCTCGTCGAAGGACTCGTGCCGGGTGTACTTGGCGAGCTTCGTCCAGCCGAAGTTCTCCTGCATCTTGGCGTGCAGGAAGTACTGGTTGATCGCGGTGAGCTCCGCGGTGAGCTGCTCGTTGAGGAACTCGATGACCTCTGGGTCGCCCTGCATGGCTGGTGCCTCCCTGCGCTACGGCCTGTTGTGACTCCTGCGCTGCGCATCCTGGCATCGAAATGGGAGAAAGTTCCAGTAAGTTCACACTCACTAGGACATGTTTCGGAATATCCGATTTCGGCCGATACGGGCTCGACCACCGGTTATTGGGGATGGGGCGCGTGGCCGCGTCAAGGGGCGCGCACGGCGCGTCGGCCGCCGTCTGTCACCATGGAGTCATGGGTCAGTCCGAACAAGAACCGTTTCCGCCGTCTGACCCGAGGCTCCCCCCGGGGCAGCGCGTGCAGCGCGGCTGGCCCGCCCTGCACTACGGGCCCGTACCCCGCTTCAAGCCGCTGACCTGGGACCTCCAGGTGTTCGGCGCCACCGCCTCGGCGGAGAAGCACAGCTGGGACTTCGAGGCCTTCCATACCCTGCCGCGCACCACCGTCGTCGCCGACCTGCACTGCGTCACCAAGTTCACGCTGCTCGGCAACGAGTGGTCGGGCGTGCCGGCCGCCGCCCTCCTCGACCTGGAGCCCCCCGCACCCGGCGTCACCCACGTGATGGTCTGGGCCGAGTACGGCTACAGCGCCAACCTGCGGCTGGCCGACTTCGCCGACCCGCGGACGATCTTCGCCACCCACCGCAACGGCGAGCCGCTGACCGCCGAGCACGGTTTCCCCGTCCGGCTGATCGTCCCCGGGCTGTACGCCTGGAAGGGCCCCAAGTGGGTGCGCGCGGTGGAGTACATGCGGGCCGACCGCCGGGGCTTCTGGGAGGAGCGCGGCTACCACAACCTCGCCGACCCGTGGCGCGAGCAGCGCTACTCCCACCAGGAGGGGCCGGGCGACGGCCCGCTGCGCTGAGGGTGAGCCGACGTCCGGAGGAGTCCCCTCGGGAGCGAGGAATCCCCTTATGAGGAATCCCCTTAGAAGAAGGGGAAGTTGACCGTCACCGCGGTGTGCTGCGGGCGCCGCTCGCCGGCCGCCGGGGACTGGCTGGACACCTTGCCGGTGCCGAACAGGTTGACCCCGCTGGTCTGCATCGTGAAGCCGGCCGCCTGGAGCGCCTTCGCCGCGTCGTCCTTGCTCATCCCGGTGACGTCCGGGACGGGCACCATGCCCTTGCTGACCACCAGCGAGACCGCGGTGTTCTCCTGGAGCAGCTGCCCGGCCGCCGGTGAACTGCTGATCACCACGCCCTCCGGCACGGTGTCGTCGTACGTCCCGGTCACGCCGCCCCTGGTCAGCTGGGCCGTGGTCAGCGCGTCGGCGGCCTGGTCGGCGGTCTTCCCTGCCAGGTCCGGCACCGCGATCCGCTTGGGGCCCCTGGAGACGGTCACCGTCACGGTGTCGCTCTTGCGGGTCCGCGCGCCCACCCCGGGATCGGTGGCGATCACCTGCCCGGCCGGGACGCTCTCGCTGAACACCTCGACGAAGCGGCCGTGCATGCCGTCCTTGTCCAGGATCTGCTGCGCCTCGGCCCGGTCCTTGCCGAGCACGCCGGGCACCGGCCCGTACAGCGCCTCGGACAGACCGTACGTCGCGCCGCCGACCGCCAGCACCAGGGCGGTCAGCGCGGCCGCCCAGATCAGCGGCTTGCGGGGGAGGCGGCGCAGCAGGCTGGGCCGGCGCCCGCGCACCGGGGTCGGCTCGTCGTACGGGCGGGGCTCGACCAGCAGCTGGTCCAGCAGCTCCGCCGGCACGTCCAGCACGCTGGTGGGCTCCGGCGCCGCGGCGTCGACGGGCCCCGCCGGCTGCTGGATCACCGACGTCGGCTCGCTGGTCGGGTAGCGCGGGCTGGGCCGGGTGGAGGCCGGCGGCTCGGCGTCCAGCTCGGCCGGGGTGAGCGTGCGGCGGATCCGCTGGAGGGCGGCGAGCAGTTCGACCGCGTCGTACGGGCGGTCCTCGGCCGTCCGGGCGCAGGCGCCGGCCACTATGGCGTCCAGCCCGGGGCCGACGGCCGGGGCGATCAGCGAGGGGGCGGGGACGTCCTCGTGCAGGTGCTTGTACATCACCTGGACGGGGTTGTCGCCGGTGTGCGGGCGGCGGCCGGTGAGCATCTCGTAGAGCAGGATGCCGGCCGCGTAGACGTCGACCCGCTGGTCGGTGGGGGCGTCCGGGAGGATCTGTTCGGGGGCCAGGTAGGAGACGGTGCCGAGGACCGTGCCGCCGGTCGCGGTGCTGGTCGAGGTGCTGGTCGAGGTGGGTGCGCCGTCGGCGGTGCCGAGGACCCGGACCAGACCGAAGTCGGCGACCTTGACCAGCCCGTCCTCGGTGATCAGCACGTTCTCCGGCTTGACGTCCCGGTGCACCAGGCCGGCCCGGTGGGCGGCGCCGAGGGCGGCCAGCACCGGCTCCAGCACGTCCAGCGCGGCCCGCACGGACAGCGCGCCGCGGTCGCGCAGCAGGTCCCGCAGGGTGCGGCCGGGCACGTACTCCATGGCGAGGAAGACGTTCGCGCCGTCCGCGCCCTGGTCGAAGACGTTCACCACGTTCGGGTGGGAGAGCCGGGCGACGGCCTTGGCCTCGCGGATGAACCGGGCGGTGAAGCCGTCGTCCCCGGCCAGCGCGGGGTGCATCACCTTGAGGGCGACGACCCGGTCCAGCCGGGTGTCGGTGCCCCTGTAGACGGTGGACATCCCGCCGGTCGCGATGCGCTGCTCGACCCGGTACCGGCCGTCGAGCAGGGTACCGATCAAGGGGTCGTGCAATGCCATGTCCACCCGGAGAGTCTAGAGCTCCGGGTGTCAGCCGGGCCCGGAGGACATCGCCTCCGGGCCCGGCTGTGCCCGGTTTGTGACACGGCACACGCGAGCGGGCGCCGGGCGTCCCGGCGTCAGAACGCCGGGTGCTCGCGGGTGTCCAGCTCCGCCCGGCCGGCCATCGCGGAGGAGGCCTCGGCGTGGAACCGGCGCGGGATGCGGCCGGCCCGGTGGGCGAACCGGCCCGCCTCGGCGGCGTGCCGCATCGCCTCGGCCATCAGCACCGGGTCCTGCGCCCTGGTCACCGCGGAGGCGAGCATCACCGCCGCGCAGCCCAGTTCCATCGCCAGCGCGACGTCCGAGGCGGTGCCGGCGCCCGCGTCCAGGATCACCGGGACGCCCGCGCCCTCCACGATCAGCTGGAAGTTGTGCGGGTTGCGGATGCCCAGGCCGGAGCCGATCGGAGAGCCCAGCGGCATGATCGCCGCGCAGCCGACGTCCTCCAGCTTGCGCGCCAGCACCGGGTCGTCGTTGGTGTACGGCAGCACCGTGAAGCCGTCGTCGACCAGGGTCTCGGCGGCGTCCAGCAGCTCGATCGGGTCCGGCAGGAGGGTCCGCTCGTCGGCGATCACCTCCAGCTTCACCCAGTCGGTGCCGAGCGCCTCGCGGGCCAGCCGGGCGGTCAGCACGGCCTCCCCGGCGGTGAAGCAGCCCGCCGTGTTGGGCAGCACCCGGATGCCGTTGCGGGTCAGCACGTCCAGGACGGAGCCCTGGGTGCCGGCGTCGACCCGGCGCATCGCCACGGTGGTCAGTTCGGTGCCGGAGGCCAGCAGCGCCCGTTCCAGGATCTCCAGGCTGGGTGCGCCGCCGGTGCCCATGATCAGCCGGGAGCCGAAGGACTCCCCGGCGATGGTCAACAGGTCGTCAGCCATGTCAGCCTCCCTGGACGGCGGTGAGGATCTCGATCCGGTCGCCCGCCGACAGTTCCGTGGCAGGCCACGAACTGCGCGGCACGACGGCCTCGTTGAGGGCGGCGGCGACGCCGCTGTGGGCGGCGCTGAGGGTGGCCACCACCTCCGCGAGGGTGGTCGTGGCGGACACCCGGCGGGGCTCGCCGTTGACGGTCAGCCCGATCTCGGCCGGTGCGGGCCGGGTCGGTGCGGCCTGGGCCGGTGCGGTCTGGGGTGGTGCGATCTCGGTCATGCGGAGGCCTTCGCGGTGGAGCGGTCGGGGGAGAACCGGGTGGGTGTGAACGGCTGTGCGAGCTCGGGGAGTTCGCCGGTCGCCAGGTACTCGGCGAGCAGGTCGGCGGTCACCGGGGTGAGCAGCACGCCGTTGCGGTAGTGGCCGGTGGCGGCGACCAGCCCGGGCAGCGCGGTCGGGCCCAGCAGCGGGGCGTTGTCCGGCGAGCCGGGCCGCAGCCCGGCCGAGGTCTCCAGCAGCGGGAGTTCGGTGATGCCCGGCACCAACTCGTGGGCGTCGCGCAGCAGTTCGTACACCCCGCCGGCGGTGACGGTGGTGTCGTAGCCCTGCTCCTCGGTGGTCGCGCCGATCACCAGCTCGCCGTTCTCCCGGGGCACCAGGTACAGGTGCTGTCCGCGCACCACCGCGCGCACGTTGCGGGACAGGAACGGCCGGTACGCCTCGGGGATCCGCAGCCGCAGGATCTGCCCCTTCACCGGGCGGACGGCCGGCAGTACGCCCTCCGGCAGCCCGGGCAGCCGGTGGCTGTGCGGGCCGGCCGCGAGCACCACCTGGTCGGCCCTCGGGGTCTCGCCGGTGCCGAGCCGGGCGCCGACCGCGCGGCCGCCCTCGACCAGCAGCCCGACGGCCTCGGCCCGGTGGAGCACGACCCCGGCGAGCTCGCAGGCGGCCACCAGGGCGGTCAGCAGCCGGCGCGGATCCACCTGGTGGTCGTCCGCGACGTGCAGGCCGCCGCGCACGCCGGGGGCGAGCATCGGCTCCAACCTGCGGGCCTCCCGGCCGGTCAGCCAGGACGAGTCCAGGCCGAGCCGCTGGTGGAAGGCGTGCAGCTCGCGCAGTTCCTCGCGGTCGTCGGAGTCCAGCGCGACGGCGATCGTGCCGCACCGGCGGTACCCGGTGTCCAGGCCGCCGCTCGCCTCGGTGAGCTCGGCGGCGAAGTCCCCGTACCGCTGGTTGGAGGCCATGCCGAGGCGCAGCAGCGGCTCCTCCCCGTACTGCAGCTCGGTGACCGGGGCGAGCATCCCGGCCGCGACCCCGGCCGCCCCGCCGCCGGGGGAGGGGTCGACCACGACGATGTTCCTCAGCCCGCGCTGCGCGGCGCGCCAGGCGACGGCGAGGCCGATGACGCCCCCGCCGATCACCAGCACGTCGGCGTGGGTTTCCTCGGGCAAGCGTGACAAGGCTGCTCTTCTCCCTTCGCCGGAATGACCCGGATCAGGTTCGGACGGTCGCGGGCCGTGCCAGCCCGCCTCTCAGCCCGGTACGCCGGGCTCCCGTGATGGTGCCCCCACCATAACGCCGGGGGCGGGCCCGGCCGAAGGCCCGTACGCGGGGTGGACGGGCCGGTGGCCCCGGCAGGGCGCTGAGTACAGTGACGGGCGTGGCAGAGCTGAACGGAACGGATCGGGTGGTCGTCGTCGGGGCCGGGCTGGCCGGGGCGCAGTGCGCCCTGAAGCTGCGGCAGGGCGGCTGGCGGGGGCGGATCACGCTGGTCGGGGAGGAGCCGCACGCGCCGTACGACCGGCCGCCGCTCTCCAAGGACGTGCTGCTCGGCAAGGCCGACGCCACCACCCTGGACATCGACTTCCCGCACCTGGGCGTCGAACTGCTCACCGGCCGCCGCGCCACCGGCCTCACCCCCGGCGTGCTGCACACCGACGCCGGTGACCTCCGGTACGACGCCCTGGTGATCGCCACCGGCGCCACCCCGCGCGCCCTGCCCGGCGCCGAGCGCGCGCACCTGTTGCACACCCTGGACGACGCGCTGGCGCTGCGCGCCCTGCTGCGGCCCGGCCTGCGGCTGGTGCTGGTCGGCGCGGGCTGGATCGGCGCCGAGGTGTCCACCGCCGCCCGCGCGGCCGGCTGCGAGGTGACGGTGGTCGAGGCGGGCCCGGCGCCCGTCCCCGGCGCGCTGCCGGCCGAGGTCGGTTCGGCGATGGCCGCCTGGTACGCCGAGGCCGGCGTCGACCTGCGCTGCGGGGTCGGCGTGGCCGCCGTCGAGGAGGGCGCGGTGCTGCTGGCGGACGGCTCGCACCTGCCCGCCGACGAGGTCGTGGTCGGCGTCGGCGCCCGGCCCGCGACGGGCTGGCTGGCCGGTTCCGGCGTCGAGCTGGACGGCACCGGCGCCGTCCTGGTCGACGAACGGCTGCGCACCGGCCTGCCCGGCGTCTTCGCGGCCGGGGACTGCGTCAGCTACCCGTCCGCCCGCTCCGGCGCCCGGCTGGCCGTCCAGCACTGGGACCACGCGTTGCAGTCCGGCGAGGCCGTGGCGGCCGCCGTCCTCGGCGCGGACGCGCCGCCGTACGACCCGGTGCCGTACTTCTGGTCGGAGCAGTTCGGGCGGATGGTCCAGTACGCGGGGCGGCACGCCGAGGGCGACGAACTGCTGTGGCGCGGCGGCCCGCAGGACGCCTCCTGGACGGTGCTCTGGCTGCGCGACGGGGTGCCGAGCGCGCTGCTGGCCGTCGACCGGCCGCGCGACCTGACCCAGGGCCGCCGGCTGATCGAGCGCGGTACCGCGCTGGACCGGGCCCGTGCGGCGGACCCCTCGGTGCCGCTGAAGTCGGCGGTCGCGGGGTAGCGGCTGGTGCGCGGGGGGCTGTGGAGGTGGCAGTCTGGTGGCGTGAGTGAGATTGAAAGCAAGATCGAAGCCCTGGTTTCCGAGTGGATGTACCTGCCCGACATCTCGGAGCAGTGGGGGGTGCGTGTCACCGAGGTGCGCGACCTGGTCCGCAGCGGCGGGCTGATCGCCGTCCGGCGGGGCCCCAACAAGTCGCTGCAGGTCCCTGCGGCGTTCATCGACGGCCAGGGGCTGGTCAAGCACCTGTCCGGCACCCTGACCGTGCTGCGCGACTGCGGGTACAACGACGTGGAGATCCTGGAGTGGCTCTTCACCGAGGACCCGTCGCTGCCCGGCAGCCCGATCCAGGCGCTGCAGGAGAACCGCGGCACCGAGGTCAAGCGGCGCGCCCAGGCGATGCTGATCTGATGGCGGCGGACGCACCGCGCCGGCGGCTGGCCGACGCCCGGCTGTACCTGTGCACCGACGCCCGCCGGGAGCAGGGCGACCTCGCCCAGTTCCTGGACGCGGCGCTGGCGGGCGGGGTGGACATCGTCCAGCTCCGCGACAAGGGCCTGGAGGCCAAGCAGGAACTGGAGGCCCTGGAGGTCTTCGCGGACGCCTGCCGCCGCCACGGCAAGCTGCTGGCCGTCAACGACCGCGCCGACGTCGCGCACGCGGTCCGGCCGGACGTGCTGCACCTCGGGCAGGACGACCTGCCGGTGCCGGCCGCCCGGGCGATCCTCGGCGACGAGGTGCTGATCGGCCGGTCCTGCCACGCCGAGTCCGAGGTGGACGCGGCGCTCGCCGAGCCCGGCGTGGACTACTTCTGCACCGGCCCGGTCTGGCCGACCCCGACCAAGCCGGGCCGCCCGGCGCCGGGCCTCGGCCTGGTCTCGTACGCGGCGGAGCAGAGCACCGACCGGCCGTGGTTCGCCATCGGCGGCATCGACCTCGGCAACCTCGACGAGGTGCTGGCCGCGGGCGCCCGCCGGATCGTCGTGGTCCGTGCGATCACGGCCGCCGACGACCCGCAGGCCGCCGCCGCCGAGCTCGCCCGGCGGGTGCGCTCGGCCTGACGGCCCCGGGGGCCGTCACCGTCCGCCGTACCTGCGGATCCCCCTGGGGGCGGATCTCAGTACTTGCGGACGGTGGCGGCCTCGGCCAGGGCCAGCAGCACCGTGCGGGCCTGCTCGTCGGCCAGCGGCGCCGCCTCCAGCGCGGCCAGGCACTGCCGCATCAGCTCGTCGATCCGGCGCTCCACCCGCTCGGGCGCGCCGCTGCGGGCCACCAGGTCGCGCAGCCCGGTGACCTCCTCGGGCGCCAGGTCCGGCGCGCCGAGCCGCTCGTCCAGGTGCCGGGCGTCGGCGGCCGGCAGGCCCCGCATCGCGTGCGCCACCAACAGGGTGCGCTTGCCCTCGCGCAGGTCGTCCCCGGCCGGCTTGCCGGTGACCGCGGGGTCGCCGAAGACACCGAGCAGGTCGTCCCGCAGCTGGAAGGCCTCGCCCAGCGGCAGCCCGAACGCCCCCAGCGCCGCCACCTGCTCCGGGCCGGCCCCGGCCAGCAGCGCGCCGACCTGGAGGGGCCGCTCGATCGTGTACTTCGCCGACTTGTAGTGCAGCACCGTCTGCGCCCGGTCGAGCGCGCCCTCGTCGGCGGAGTCGCCGGCCACCGGCTCCAGGACGTCCAGGTACTGGCCGACCATGACCTCGGTGCGCATCAGGTCGAACACCGGCTTGGCGGCCAGCACGGCGGCGGGCTCCAGGCCCGAGCGCAGGAACAGCTCGTCGCACCAGATCAGCAGCAGGTCGCCGAGCAGCACCGCCGCCGAGGCGCCGTACTGCTCGCGGTCGCCGCGCCAGCCGTTCGCCCGGTGCAGCGCCTCGAAGCGGCGGTGGATCGAGGGCAGGCCGCGGCGGGTGTCGCTGCGGTCCATCAGGTCGTCGTGCACCAGGGCGCTCGCCTGGAGCAGTTCCAGCGCGGCCGCCGCGTTCGCGATGCCCTCGCCGCCGGCCGGGCCGCCGGCGCCGCGCCAGCCCCAGTAGCAGAAGGCCGGGCGCAGCCGCTTGCCGCCGTCCAGCAGGAAGTCGCGCAGGGCGTCGGCGGCGGGCACGAGCTGCGGGGAGATCTTGTCCAACAGGGCGGACTGGCCGTCCATGAACGCGGCGAGGGCGGCGTTGACGCGCGCGCGGACGTCCTCCACGTCTATGGGGTTGGCCGGCCGGTTGCTGGACGAGGTCACGATGAGGCTCCGCTGGTTCGCTGGGGTGCAGCAAGCGTAGCGGGGTGGCCGGGAACGGATGTGCGAGCGGGCGTGTGCGCGGGCGTGTGCGCGGGCGTGCGGGCACACCGGGCGCGGACCCCGAACGCCGGTCGGAATTCGGCGGACCTCCGGACGGAGTATCGTCCACCGCTTGTCTCAATCCGTGGTACCGAGTTGTCCGGCCCCTTCGAACGCCCGATAACCTGCCAGCATGGCACTCGGCATCGCTTCCACCAGACCGGACCGCGCACTGACGGTCCGCGAACTCCTGGCAGCCGGAAAGCGGTCCTTCTCCTTCGAGTTCATGCCCCCGCGCACCGAGGTCGGCGAGCAGCGACTCTGGGACGCCATCCGCCGGCTCGAACCGCTGGACCCCAACTTCGTCTGCATGACGTACGGCGCCGGCGGCTCCTCGCGCGAGCGCACCGTCAACATGGTCGGCCGGATCGCCACCGAGACCACGCTGACCCCGGTCGCCCACCTGACCGCCGTCGACCACTCGATCGCCGAACTGCGCAACATCATCGGCCAGTACGCCGACCAGGGCGTGCGCAACGTCCTCGCGGTCCGGGGGGACCCGCCCGGCGACCCGATGGGCGAATGGGTCAAGCACCCCGACGGCGTCACGTACGCGTACGAGCTGGTCGAGCTGATCAAGGGCATCGGCGACTTCTGCGTCGGCGTCGCCGCCTCGCCGAACATGCACCCGCGCTCCACCGGTTGGGACGAGGACATCCGGCACTTCGTCGGCAAGGTCCGGGCGGGCGCCGACTACGCGATCACCCAGATGTTCTTCGAGGTCGACGACTACCTGCGGCTGCGCGACCGGGTCACCGCCGCCGGCTGCGAGACGCCGATCATCCCGGAGATCATGCCGGTCACCAACGCCAAGCAGCTGGAGCGCTTCCCCCAGCTGAGCGGCTCCGCCTTCCCCGCCGACCTGGAGGCCCGGCTGCGGGCCGCCGTCGACGACCCGGCGGCGCTGCGCGCGATCGGCATGGAACACGCCACCTCGATGGCCGAACGCCTCCTCGCCGAGGGCGCGCCCGGCCTGCACTTCATCACGCTCAACCACTCCACGGCGACGCTGGAGATCTACCAGAACCTCGGCCTGCACCAGCGCCACGCGTAGGCCCCGTCGGGGCCCCGCTCCGGGCCGATCGGGGCCCGCGGGCCCGGCCGTTCACCAGCCCGTCACCGCCCCGACGGTGACGGGCTCGGTCGTGTGCGCCCCGGCCGCGACCGGCGGGAACGCGATGCGGTACCCCGGCCGTTGAACCGGTACAGTCGCCGCACACGCGCGGCGAGCGCGGGCACGCGACTGGAGGTAGCGGGCGGATGGGCATCGGATAC
Organism: Kitasatospora sp. NPDC098663; assembly: GCF_044760075.1. Lineage (NCBI taxonomy): Bacteria > Bacillati > Actinomycetota > Actinomycetes > Kitasatosporales > Streptomycetaceae > Kitasatospora > Kitasatospora sp. NPDC098663. The sequence goes on from NZ_JBIWAP010000014.1 coordinate 19,450, forward strand.
CTGCTGCTGTACGTCGCGTTGGCGGTGGTGGCGCTCTGGCTGGTCGCCGAGGTCCTGCTGCAGAACCGGGCCCCGCTGCACTGGCGGGCCCTCGCGCTGGTCGGCTTCCTCGCAGTGGCCGCCGGCATGGTGCTCGGCTCCGTCCCGGTGATCGGCGCCGGCGCCGCCCTCTTCGCGGCCGGCCAGACCTTCGTCACCCTCTCCGTCAAGCGCGGCTACCGGGCCGGCTGGTCGCTGCGCAAGGCCGACGGCTCGCTGCCCGGCCCGCTCGCCAAGGTGCCCCTGCTCGGCGCCCTCACCGGCGGCGCGGCCGCCGTGGCCGCGGTCGAGGCCACCGAGAAGCGGATCGGCGAGGTCAGCGCCGTCGAGGAGGCCCCGGTCGCGGCCCCCGCCCCGGTGGCCGAGGACGTTCCCGAGGTCGAGCAGACGGCCGCCTTCGAGATGCAGGAACTCGCCCAGGACGGCGTCTACGCGCCCGCCTACTACGAGCAGCAGCAGGCGCAGGCGCCGCACGACCCCTACGCCGAGGCCTACCAGTCCGGCTACGACAACGCCGCCCAGCCGCAGCCGGCCTACGAGCAGCAGCAGTGGCAGAGCCAGCAGCAGCCCGCCTTCGCCTACGACCAGGGCTACGGGGCCTACCCCCAGCAGACCGACCCGTACAACGGCTACCCGCAGCAGGACCAGTACCAGTCCTACCCGCAGCAGCAGCCCGGCTGGGAGCAGCACCCCCAGCAGCAGTGGCAGACGCCGCAGCAGCACCCCGAGCAGCACCTGGAGCAGCACCCCGGCCAGCAGCCGGGCCAGCACCCCCAGGGCATCCCGCAGCAGCAGTCCTACGACCACACCTACGGCTACCAGCAGCAGAACACCTGGCCCCAGGGCTGAGTTCCGGCGCCAGGGCCGCTACGCCGGGCCGATCAGGTTGGCGGCGACGCAGGCGGACATGCCGGCCCGGGCCAGCCCGCCGCCGGGGTGGGCCGCCCCGCCGATCAGGTAGAGGCCGGGGACGGGCGACTCGTTGGCGGGCTGGAGCCATCCGCCGCCGTCTCCGGCGAGCGCGGGGCGGGGGATCGACCCGCCGAGGGCGCCGGTCTCCCGGCGGGTGTCGTCCGGGGTCCGCACGACCCGCCACAGCACCCGTTCGCGCAGGCCCAGGCCGGCGGCGTCGGCGTGCGCCAGCAGCTGGTCCGCGTAGCGCTCGGCGATCCCGGGCGCCGTCCAGTCGACGTCGCCCTGGGCGGGGACGGTCGCGGTCAGCACCACGCTCTCGTGCGCGTCGTCGGGGCGCAGCGAGGGATCGTCCGGGCGCAGCACCTGGAGGGTGGGGCGCTCGCAGGGCGGGGCCGAGCGGGTCAGGGCGTTCTGCTCGGCCGCCGGGTCGGCGGCGTGCACCACCGTCCGGTGCGGGGTGCCGGCCGGCCGGGCGCCGCGCAGCGCGAGCAGCACGCTGAACCGGCCGGGCACCCCGGACGGCTCCCCGTGGCCGGGTCCGAGCCCCGGCCACCGGGCGAGGCCGTCACGGAACAGCGTCCTGGTGTCCATCGAGGAGACCACCAGGTCCGCCTCGATCCGGCCGTCCGGGGTGACGACGCCGCGGGCCCGGCCGTCCTCGACCAGCACCTCGGTGACCGGGGTGTCGAAGCGGAACTCCACCTTGCGCAGCTCGCAGCGCCGGTGCACCGCGTCCGCCAAGGCCCGCAGGCCGCCCCGGACGTACCAGACGCCGAAGGACTGCTCCATGTACGGCAGCACGGTGGCCCCGGCGGGGGCGGACCCGGGGGGCAGGCCGAAGCGCAGGGCGTGCTCCGCCAGCAGGGCGGTGAGGCCGGGGTGGCCGCCGAGTTCGCGGGCGGCGACGTCGGCGAGGGTCCACGGGCGGGGCCGGCCGAGCCGGGCGAGCAGGCCGCGCCGGGGCGGGACGGGGTAGGGGTCGGTGTGCAGCGGCGACCGGTCGGCCGGGAGCGGCTCCTCCAGGAGCGGGCGGCGGGTGGCCTCCCAGACCGTCCGGCCGTGGTTCATGACGGCGCTCCAGCGGGCGCCCGAGCCGGCGCCGAAGGCGGCGTCCAGGGACTGGCTGACGCCGCCGCGGGAGGCGTTGGGCAGGCTGACGGCGGTGCCGTCCGGGAACAGGTGCCGGCTCTCCGGGTCCACCGGGGCGAGGTCGACGAGCTGTTCCAGCGGCTCCTTGCCGGTCTTCAGCGCGAGGTCGCGGTAGACGGCCGGGAGGGTCAGCAGGCCGGGGCCGGTGTCGAAGGCGAAGCCCTCGCGCTCGTACCGGCCGACCATGCCCCCGTACGTGCCGCCGGCCTCGCAGACCGTCACCCGGTGTCCGAGGGTGGCCAGCCTGGAGGCCGCCGCGAGCCCGCTCATTCCTGCGCCGATGATGACGATCCGTGCCATGGCACCTGATCCTAGGCCGTGACCTGGGCCGTGACCTGGGCCGGGCCCGGCGGGCGTCCTCCTCAGGGCCTCGGGACGTACGGCCGGTCCGCCTCCTGCTCGCGGGCGGCGGACCGGGCGTCGCGGGCGGCGCGGCGTTCGCGGCGGCGGGCCCGGAAGGCGCGGATCCGGTTGACCGCGAACCAGACCAGCAGCAGGCCGACGGCGAGCAGGACGGCGGCGATCGAGGCGGCCAGCCAGGGGTGGAAGATCGCCAGGGAGACCAGCCCGGCCACCGACAGGTCCTCCGCCATGCTGACCGCGATGTTGCTGACCGGTTCGGGCGAGGTGTTGACCGCCATCCGCAGCGAGGCCTTGACCAGGTGGCTGACCAGCGCCGTGGTGCCGCCCATCGCGCCCGCCGCGACCTCGCCGAGCGAGCCCGGGTCGGTGCTCGCGATCAGCGCGCCGACGGTGGCGCCGGCGATCGGCCGGATCACGGTGTGCACGGAGTCCCAGAGGCTGTCGACGAACGGGATCTTGTCGGCCACCGCCTCCAGCAGGAACAGTACGGCGGCCGCGACCAGCACGTCGGTGCGCTCCAGGGCGGGCGGCACCGAGTCCGCGCCGCCGAAGCGGCCCAGCAGTCCGAGCAGCAGCACCACCGCGTAGGCGTTGATGCCGCTGGCGAGTCCGCTGGTGAAGATCAGCGGCACGATCGTCATGGCTTCCCCCTCCTCATCGCTTTCCCCCTCCTTCTCGTGGCCGTGGCCGGTCCGCCCGGCCACGGCCGTACCGTACCCGGACGTGCCGGGTCGGCCCGCCGGTTCCGGCCACGCCCGGGTCCGGGGCCGACGGATCTGAGTACGCGTACTCAGATCCGGGGTTGAGTACGTCAGCGGATGGCCCGCCGACCTGCCGGGACGGGAGAGTGGTGGCACCGGGACGGCGGCGCGTCGGGCGCCCCGCCCCGGGTGGCGGATCCGTCCGCCCAGCCGGCAGATGAGGGGTCGGCGGGGCGGCGGCGGAGGTCCGCCGCGGGAGCCGGTCAACGGGCCTCGCACCGCCGACACGGGGCGGCGGAGCGGGCCGGGGGGAGACCGGCCACCGGAAGGGAGAGCTGGCCACCGCCGCCTGTGGGGAACGGCGGAGCGGCGGCGTACGGCGGCGGCACAGGACCTGGGGGGACAGGCCGGTGCCCGCCGCCGCTCACCCGTTCCGGGCCGCGTTGTCAGTGGTCCCGTTCACGATGGAGGGGCACGGACCGCCCGGTCCGCGCGCTGCCTCGGAACGGGGGAGACCATGACCATCAGCCGTCCTGAGCCCGTCACCGCCCGCCTCCACTGCGCCGCCCCGCCGTCCTCCCCGGGCGGGCGCCCGGGTGGCGGGGACGTCCACCCCGTGCTGCGCCGGACGGCCGCGCCGCCGGCCGCCCTCGACCTGCTCGCCGACGCCCACCGCACGCTCGCCCGGGCCCGCGTCCTGGAGGACCCGCTGGAGCGGTACGCCACCGCCCACCTGGCCGCGCTGCGCACGGTGGCGGCCGTGCTCGCGGTGCGCGGGCGGCCGGAGAAGAGCCCGCGCCGGCGCAAGGCCATCCGCAGCGCCTGGGAGGTGCTGCCCGAGATGGCCCCCGAGCTGGCCGAGTGGGCGCTCTACTACGCCGCCGGCGCCCGCCGCCGGGCGGCCGCCGAGGCCGGGATCAGGGGCGCCGCCTCGGCCCGTGACGCCGACGACCTGGTCCGCAACTCCGCCCTGTTCCTGCGCCTGGTCGAGCGCCTGCTCGGCCTGCGCCCGACCCCGCCGGCCCCGCGGCTGCCGCTGGACGGCGACGACCCGCCGGGGGTGACGGGCCCCGCCACCCGCCCGGTCTAAGGTGGAGGCATCCTGATCGATCTGCATGTGCCGAGGAGCCCCGCCTTGTACCCGACGCGTCCCCGCAGTGCCCTGCGTACCGCCGTGGTGTGGGAGGTGGTGCGGGCCGCCCTGGAGAAGCGGGCGGCCGAGCTGGACCAGCCGGTCCTCGACGTGGTCGACACCGGCGGCGGCACCGGCAACTTCGCCGTACCGGTGGCCAAGCTCGGCCACCGGGTCACCGTGGTCGACCCCAGCCCGGACGCGCTGTTCGCGCTGGAGCGCCGGGCCGCCGAGGCCGGGGTGACGGACCTGGTCCGGGCCGTCCAGGGCGACACCCAGACGCTGCCCGAGCTGGTCGCCCCCGGCACGGTGGACGCGGTGCTCTGCCACGGCGTGCTGGAGGTCGTGGACGACCCGGCGGAGGCGCTCGGCAGTCTGGCCGGCACCCTGCGCCGGGGCGGCCTGGTCAGCCTGCTGGCCGCCAACCGCAACGGTGCCGTGCTGGCCCGGGCGCTGGCCGGCCACTTCACCGAGGCCCGTACGGTGCTGTCCGCGACCGACGGCCGCTGGGGCGAGCAGGACCCGATGCCGCGCCGCTTCACCGGCGAGGAGCTGGGCCGGCTGGCCGAGGGCGCGGGTCTGCGGGTGGAGTCGGTGCACGGCGTCCGGGTCTTCGCCGACCTCGTCCCCGGGGTGCTGGTGGACGCCGAGCCGGGCGCGATGGAGGCGCTGCTGAAGCTGGAGGAGGCCGCCGCCGAGCAGCCCGCGTTCCACGCCGTGGCGACCCAGCTGCACCTGCTGGCCACCCTGGCCTGAGCGAGCGAGGGACCGTCCGCCGCCGTAGGGTTCGCCCACCGTGCGGCGGCGGTTCGCCTTCCGGACGCCCCCCGGCCTCGTCCGGGTGGTCCCGAACCTGCCCAGGTCCGGACCGATTCCACCCGTTCGGGCACTTGTCCGCGTCTCGTGGCGTTGAGCCGGGTGCGGCCGTGCCCGGTCGAAGTGGCCCGTCCCACGCGGCGCAGACCACTCCGTAACGGGGCCACGGACCGTATGATCTGGGTAAAGCCGGAAAGCATGACAGCCGGATGCGTGGGGCATATGGACGACACGGGCCGGGTCCCCCCGCACAGGCGTCCGACCGTGTGCCCCGAAGGCTGATTGGACTTTGCCTCCCCGACCGGGGTGGCGGACCGGTCGCACCCGCGACCGACGAGTAGGAGGACTCCGTGCCGCTCTCGGAGCACGAGCAGCGACTGCTCGACCAGATGGAGCGAGCGCTGTATGCCGAAGATCCCAAATTCGCGACGGCGCTTGAGGGAACCGGGCTGCGCACCTACACCCGTCGGCGGGTGTACCTGGCCGTTGCCGGCTTCGTGGTGGGCATCGGCCTGCTGATGGGCGGCATGGTCGTCCCCGACCAGATCTGGGTCAGCGTCGTGGGCTTCCTGGTGATGCTCGGGTGCGCGGTGTTCGCCGTGACCGGTTGGCGCCGCGGCCCCGCCGGCCAGGGCTCCGGCCCCCGGCCGGCCGCCGCGCCCCGCCGCAAGGCCGGGATGATGGACCGGGTGGAACAGCGCTGGCAGCGTCGTCGGGACGAGCAGGCCGGCGGTTTCTGAGCCGCGTACACGCTGGACGAACGCCGGGGCGGGCAGTCGATCGACTGCCCGCCCCGGCGTTCTCGTATCCGCTCGACGGCCCGTTCGCCCGGGCCCCGCTCAGGACTCCCTGGAGGCCTGCTCGGACTCCGGCTCGCGCTTGCGCCGGGAGACCACCCGCCGCACCGGGCCGGTGACCGCGGCGGACACCCGGCCGGCCCTGGTGCCGACGGCCTCCCGGGCCGCCCGCAGGGCGTCGGAGATCCGCCACCACAGCTGGGCCGAGGACGGCGGCAGCAGCACCGCCCTGGTCCGCCCGGCCCGGCTGGCGGTGGCCCGCAGGCCCTGCCGGGCGGTCCGGACGTCGGCCGACAGCGGGGCGGTGGTGACCTGGCCGGCCGGGGCGTAGAGCACCCGTTCGGTGGCCAGTGCCAGCCGCCCGGCGGCGGCCGCCGAGTCCGCGTCCAGCTCGGCCTTCTCGGTGATCCGCCGGGCGGCCGAGCGCGGGGTGCGTGACTCGTCCGGGGGAATTCCGAGGTCCCAGGCGGAGTCGATCAGCTCGTCCCAGGCGGCCAGCACCTGGGCGTCGGTGAGCCCGGCCGTCGGGCCGCCGCCCGGCCCGCGCCGACCGCCGGAGCCGAGCCGGCGCCGGCGCAGCGCCGACCGCCAGAGCATCGGCACCAGCAGCAGCGCGATCACCAGCACCACCACGGCGGCGCTGCCCAGGACCTGCCCGGACAGCAGCCAGGAGTCCTCGGCGGCACTGCTGACGGCCTTGTTCCTGCCGCCGCACTCACCCAGCTGGCGCTGCTTCGCGTCGCAGTCCTTGCTGTCGGTCGGCGCCGCGACCGGCGCCGAACTCTGCACGGAGGCGGTCGGCTGCTGGGTCGGCGCGGTGGTCGGGGTGGTGGACTGCTCGGTGTAGCGGGGCTGGTTGCCGCGGCTCGGGGTGGGCTCGAAGCGCAGCCAGCCGTAGCCCGAGAAGTACAGCTCGGGCCAGGCGTGGTACATCCGGCCGGTCACCGAGTAGACGTTGCCGCCCTTGGCGTCGCCGGGGGTGAAGCCGACGGCCACCCGGGACGGGATCTTCAGGGTGCGGGCCATCGCCGCCATGGTGGAGGCGAAGTGGACGCAGAAGCCCTTGCGGTCGCGCAGGAAGACCGCGATCGCGTTGCTGCCGGTGCCGCCGTTGACCGCGGTGTCGTACTGGAACTGCGGGCCGGTGAACCAGTTCACCAGCGCCATCGCCCGGTCGTAGTCGTTCGTCGCCTTGGCGGTGACCTCGCGGGCCTGCTGCGCGACGACCGGCGGGAGGTCCTGGGGGAGGCTGGTGTAGTGGTCCCGGATGTCCTGCGGCGCGGTCGACGCGGTGCGCAGCTCGTTCGCGGTGGGCCGCAGGTCCAGGGCGCTGACGTGGTAGCGCAGGCCGCGGATCGCCCGGTCGTTGGTCGGCAGGACGGTGCGGGTGAGCGGGTCGAGCTTCCAGTCGGACCGGTTGGGGACCTGGACGGAGGCGGCCGGGTAGGGCATCGGCAGCCAGCTCTTCTCCAGCCGGTCGCTGATCTGGAAGTCGCCCTCGATCCGGGGGAGGTTGGCGTCCCGCAGGCCCTCGGGGGCGGGGAAGGAGGACGGGAGGTCGTTGACCGCGGTGCTGCCGAGCCGCCAGTTGGTGCCGTCGAACTGGTCCAGCGCCCCGGTGCGCAGGTAGACCTGGTCGGCGATCTCGCTGTCCAGGGTGTAGCTGAGCAGCTCGTTGTTGGTGGGCTTGGTGACCGCCGACTCCAGGCTGACCAGCGGGTCGAGGCTGGTGGCCGACCCGATGGAGCTCTTGCCCGAGGACCCGCCCGAGTTGGGGCTCAGCAGGCCGGATTCCCACTGCGGCAGGACGACCGGCAGCAGCAGCGCCGCGACCAGCGCGAGGACGCCGACCTGCCGGCCGCCCGGGCTGACCCGGCCGGAGCTCGTCCCGTCGCGCGAGCCGCCGTGGAAGACCCGGCCCCAGCGGGAGACCCGGTCCTGCCCCTCGGCGAACAGCAGCACCAGGTAGCCGGCCGACGCCAGGGCGAACCAGAGCCAGCTGCCGTGGTCCCCGGAGAGCCCGTTGCCGACCGAGTACAGCGCCAGCAGCGGCAGCCCGGCCAGCGCCGAGCGCCGGTACGTCACCGCGACGGTGTCCACCACGACGGCGACCAGGCCGACCGAGGCGACCAGGATCAGCCGCAGGCCGGGGTTGGGCGGCGCCGGGATGGCGTACACCTGGACGTCGTCCAGGCCGGAGCTGATGACGTGGTCGAGGGCGCGCAGCGAGGACGGCCCGGGCAGCACGCCGCCCAGCAGCGAGCCGGAGCCGGCGAAGCCGATCAGGATCAGCAGGAACAGCACCAGCAGCTGGCCGACCGGCACCGTCCAGCGGTACAGCGGGGCCCGCCGCAGGCCCGCGCCGACCGCCGCGATCACCGCGATCACCAGGAAGGCGTGGGTGACCCAGCTCCTGGTGGTGAGCAGCGGGGTCAGGCAGAGCGACGCGAGGGCGGTGGCCAGCGCCGAGTAGACGGTCAGTTTGGCCCGGGTGGTCACGCGCCGGTCTCTTCTCGGTAGGGGGAGGTCGTCTTGGCGCCGTCGGCGGCCTGCCAGAGGTCCGGGACGGAGTCCCCGGAGCTGACCGGCAGGACGGTCCAGCCGGCCTCGCGCAGCTGCCGGACCCGGTTGCGGAACTCGTCGCCGCCGGTGTTGGGGGCGAGCATCCGCAGGCCCGCCCAGGTGCCGGTGTCGAGGAGGAACGCGACGGCCCCGCCGGTGCGGCCCCGCAGCCGGGCCAGCCGGGCGGTCTGCGCCTCGTCGAGTTCGCCGAGCACGGCGACCAGCAGCCCCTCGCCGCCGGCGCGCAGCGGCTCCTCGGCGCGGGACAGGCCTGCGCCGTCGGACAGGTCGGCCACCGCGAGCGCGTCCAGGATCAGCCCGGAGGCGTCGGCCGCGGTGTTGCCGCCGCCGGCGCCGGGGCCGGGCACCCACTGGCCGGTGTCGGTGAGCAGTTGGGTCTGGTAGCCGCGCTCCAGCAGGTGCACGGCGACCGAGGCGGCGCAGCTCACGGCCCACTCGAAGGAGGAGGCGGGGCCGCTGCCCCGGTGGCCGATCTCCCGGGTGTCCAGCAGGACGGTCGCGCGGGCCCGCTGCGGCTGCTCCTCGCGGCGCACCATCAGTTCGCCGTACCGGGCGGTGGACTTCCAGTGCACCCGGCGCAGGTCGTCGCCGGGCCGGTACTCGCGCAGGATCACGTCGTCGTCGCCGGCCAGCGCCAGGGTGCGGGCACGGCTCTCGCCCTGGCCGCCCCACTCACCGCTCAGCCGCACGTGCGGCAGGGCCTGGACCTGGGGGACGACGGTGAGGACGTCGGAGGCGGAGAAGGAACGGTTCACCTCGCACATCCCGAACGGGTCGGACAGCCGCAGCTGGAGCGGCCCGAGCGGGTAGCGGCCGCGCAGGTCGGAGCGGACCCGGTAGGAGACCTCGCGGTGGCCGCGCGGCTCGACCCGGTCCAGCACGAAGCGCGGGCGCGGCCCGAGCACGTACGGGACCTTGTCCTCCAGGAGCAGCAGCCCGGTGGGCACCCGGGAGACGTTGTCGACCCGCAGGTGGACCCGGGCCTCCTGGCCGGCCACCGCGCGACGCGGACTCAGCCGGCGGCCGCTGGCCACCCGGTAGCGGGTGTTGGCGACCACCAGCGCGGCGGCCAGCGGCAGCGCGGCGAGCAGCACGCCGACGCGCAGCAGCGCGTCCTGGTCGAGCAGGTAGGCGCAGCCGACCGCGGTGACACCGGCGGCGAGGAAGGAGCGCCCCCGGGTGGTGAGGCCGCGCAGCCCGGCCCGCAGTCCTGACGTCGGGTCGGACGGGGCCACCTCAGCCCCTCCGGCCGGCCGGGCCGCCCTGCGGGCGCGGCAGCGGCAGCCGGGCGACCAGGTCGGTCACGATCTGCTCGGCGGTGCGGCGGCTGAGCTGGGTCTCGGCGGTCGGCATCAGGCGGTGCGCGAGGACGGGCACGGCCAGGCGCTGGATGTCGTCCGGGGTGACGTAGTCGCGCCCGTCGAGCGCGGCGGCGGCGCGGGCGGCCCGGACCAGGTGCAGGGTGGCGCGCGGCGAGGCGCCCAGCCGCAGCTCGTGGCTGGTGCGGGTGGCGCCGACCAGGTCGACGGCGTAGCGGCGGACCGGGTCGGCGATGTGCACGCTGCGCACCAGGTCGACCAGCTTGAGGATGTCGGCGGCGTGCGCGACCGGCTGGAGGTCCTCCAGCGGGCTGGCGCCGGAGTGCACGTCGAGCATCGCGAACTCGGCCTCGGGGCTGGGGTAGCCGATCGAGATCCGGGCCATGAAGCGGTCCCGCTGGGCCTCCGGCAGGGGGTAGGTGCCCTCCATCTCGACCGGGTTCTGGGTGGCCACGACCATGAACGGCGAGGGCAGCTCGTAACTGGTGCCGTCGATGGTGACCTGGCGCTCCTCCATCGACTCCAGCAGCGCGGACTGGGTCTTGGGCGAGGCGCGGTTGATCTCGTCGCCGACCACGATCTGCGCGAAGATCGCGCCCGGGCGGAACTCGAAGTCGCGCTGGTGCTGGTCGTAGATGTTGGTGCCGGTGACGTCCGAGGGCAGCAGGTCGGGCGTGAACTGGATGCGGCGGACGGTGCAGTCGACCGAGCGGGCGAGCGCCTTGGCCAGCATGGTCTTGCCGACGCCGGGCACGTCCTCCAGCAGCAGGTGGCCCTCGGCGAGCAGGACGGTCAGGGCGATCCGGACGGCCTCCGGCTTGCCCTCGATCACGCTCTCGATGTTGGCGCGGATCCGGTCCACGACCGCGGCGAGCTCGGGAAGTCCGGCCCGGTGGTACCCGTCCGTCCCCTGGCCGCCCCCCGCAGGACCGCCGAGACCGCCCTGATCGCTGTAGCTCGTCACCCGTATACGCTCCCTGGCACCCTGTGCCCGCCTCACCCCGAGGCCGGACCCCACCCCATGCTTGACGCGGCCTTCCCGGGGGCGGTTCCGTCGGGGATCCGGCGCCGGGACAGCGGCCTGCGGCCTGGCCGCCCCAGGTGGTTCGGGGTCTGACCGGCAGGCGCATTCTCCCCTGACCGGTGACCAGAAGTCACCCTCGGGACGGCCCCGGATGCCCGGACGCCGTTGGCCGGGCGGTGCGCGCTGCGGGGGCGGCGGTGCGGTACGGGGTTCAGTCGATTTCGCGCAGGAGCCCGGTGTGGACGTCGAAGACGAAGCCGCGGACGTCGTCGGTGTGCAGCAGGAAGGGCGAGGTGCGGACCCGCTGCATGGACTGGCGGACGTCGCCGTCGAGGTCGACGAAGGCCTCCACCGCCCACTGCGGGCGCTGGCCGACCTCCAGCTCCAGCTCGCGGCGGAAGTCCTCGGTCAGCCCGAGCAGGCCGCAGCCGGTGTGGTGGATCAGCGCGACCGAGCGGGTGCCGAGGGCGCGCTGACTGATGGTGAGGGAGCGGATGGTGTCGTCGGTGACGACGCCGCCCGCGTTGCGGATGACGTGGGCGTCGCCCAGTTCGAGGCCGAGCGCCGCGAACAGGTCGAGGCGGGCGTCCATGCACGCCACCACGGCGATCTTCTGGACCGGGCGGGCGTCCATGCCGCCGTCCCGGAAGGTCACGGCGTACTCGCGGTTGTCCGTGACGAAGCGGTCGATGATGGCGGGTCGCGGGGAGTCGGCAGCGTCGGTCGGCGTCGGCCGGTCGGGGGTCACTGTCATGGTGGCGACGTTAGTGCGATTCGGGCGTCCGCGGTGGGGAGGAGAGCTACAGATCGGGCCGCTGTGATCGAGCGCATAACCACAACGGGAGGACCGTGGGAGGACCGTTCCACACGTTCGGGAGGGTTTGTCCGGGCTGATCCCGGAGCGCCCGCGGGTGGGGTGCGCGGGTGGGGCGCGCGGCCGCTCCCGCGGGCCCCCGGCCGGCACCTCCGCGGGGCCACTCCCATGGCTGCGACCTGCGGTGATCCGTACCGCCGCCCGGGTGGTGCGCCGGAGCGGACCATTGACTGGCGGGGCCCGCGCGATAGAGTTTGCGGCGCAGTGGAGCACACCCGCCGGATCCCGTCAACCGGGCTTTTCCGGCCCGGGTGGCCCGGTTGATGCGGCCCGTGGCCTCCACCCGCTCCGTGCCCACCTGGCGCACCTTCCCCGGCGCCGGGCGGTCACGATCTTCCCCCTGGAGCGGGCGGGGACCACGGGCCGCGTCGTCGCGTCGTGCAGTGGTGGGCGAGAATGGTCGCAGCTCCCGGTCGTCGGGCTGCTCCGCACCTGAGGAAGGGCGCCACCGCGCATGACCACCAACGATCCGGGCCCCAAGCACGTTCCGGTCATGCTGCAGCGGTGCATGGACGCCCTGGCTCCGGCGATCTCGCGCCCCGGGGCGGTGGTGGTGGACGCCACCCTCGGCCTCGGCGGGCACAGCGAGGCGCTGCTGACCCAGTTCCCCGAGGTGCGGCTGGTCGCGGTGGACCGCGACCCGCAGGCGCTGAAGCTCTCCGGCGAGCGGCTGGCGCCCTTCGGCGACCGGGCCACCCTGGTGCACGCCGTCTACGACGAGATCCCCGAGGTGCTGGAGCGCCTGGACATCGACCGGGTGGACGGCGTCCTGTTCGACCTCGGCGTCTCCTCGATGCAGCTGGACGAGGCCGATCGCGGTTTCGCGTACGCGCAGGACGCGCCGCTGGACATGCGGATGGACCAGACCCGGGGGATCAGCGCGGCGGAGGTGCTGAACACCTACAGCCACGGTGCCCTGGCCCGGATCCTCAAGGTCTACGGCGAGGAGCGGTTCGCCGGGAAGATCGCCTCGGTGATCCTCCGGGAGCGGGAGAAGGAACCGTTCACCAACAGCGCGCGTCTGGTCGAGTTGGTGCGGAACGCCATTCCGGCGGCGACCCGCCGGACCGGCGGGAACCCGGCCAAGCGGACGTTCCAGGCGCTGCGGATCGAGGTCAACGGCGAGCTGGAGGTCCTGGACCGGGCGATTCCCGGTGCGCTGGAGGCCCTGGCGATCGGCGGTCGGATGGTCGTGATGTCCTACCAGTCGCTGGAAGACCGGCTGGTGAAGCAGTACTTCGCCGCCGGGTCGACCAACACCGCGCCGCCGGGGCTGCCGTTCATCCCGGAGGAGCACCAGCCCTGGCTCAAGCTGATCACCCGTGGTGCCGAGCTGGCCACGGAGGAGGAGATCGAGGAGAACCGGCGCGCCGCGCCCGTACGGCTGCGGGTGGCGGAGAGGATCAGGGACCGTAGCAAGCGGGGCTGAAACGTTGGCCCCGGCGGGGTCCGAAGGGCGGAGGAGAGCAGTGGGGCCGGTGGCCGGTGAGGTCCGGGCGGGGCGGGGATCGTTCCCCGGACAGGGCAGGGCGCGGATCACGGTTCGGCCGGGGCGGCGTCCGGTGCGCGGCCGCACGCCGTTCGCGGTGCTCGTGGTGGTGCTGCTCGCGGCGGGGCTGCTCGGGCTGCTGACGCTGAACACGGCGCTCAACGAAGGCTCCTTCGAACTGTCCCGACTGCAGAAGCAGACCACCGTGGCGACCGACGAGCAGCAGGGCCTCCAGCACCAGATCGACCAGAGCTCGGCGCCGGACGCGCTGGCGCGGCGGGCCGCCGAGCTGGGCATGATCCCGGCCGGCGGGATGGCCTTCCTGGACATCCCGAACGGCGGCAAGGTGATCGGCACGCCCGGACCGGCGCAGGACAGCCCGCCGGTCAAGCGCTCCACGGTCGACCCGTGGCCGATGAAGCAGCCGGTGCCGAGCGCCCCGGCGGCTGCGCCCCCGAGCGCACCGAGCCCGGCGGCGACGGCCGGCGACTCCGTGGTCCAGATCAACCCGGCCTCCCCGGCCGCGCCCGTGCCGTCGACCGGAGGTGCGGGCCGATGAGCACGCCACGTCAGCCGTCCGGAGGCTCCGACAGCGGCCGCCGCCAGCCGCCCAAGAGCGCCGCGCCCCGCTCGGCCGCGCCGCGCGGCCAGTCCGCCGGCAAGGCCCAGCCAGCGAAGGGACAGCCGGTCAAGGGACAGCCCGTCAAGGGCCAGCCCATGAAGGGGCAGTCCGCGAAGGGGCAGCCGGCCAAGGGCCAGCCCGCCAAGGCCGCCGCCGCCCGTACGCCCCGGGCACCGCAGCAGCGCCGCCCCGAGGGCCGCCCGCCGGCCCGGAGCCAGGCCGCAGTCCGGCCGCGCCGCCCGCTGCGCCCCAAGGCGCTCCGGCTGGCCGAGCCCAAGCGCCGCCTGCGGGTGATCACCGTGGTGATGTCGCTCGTGTTCTCGGTGTTCGCCGGCCGTCTGGTGCAGCTGCAGTTGCTGGACTCCGACGCGCTGGCCGCCGACGCCAACACCAACCGCTACCTGAACATCCCGATCACCGCCGAGCGCGGCTCGATAACGTCCGCCGACGGGGTGGCGCTGGCCGCCACCGTCGACGCGTACGACATCACCGCCGACCCGGCGATGTTCACCCCGGCGGCGACCGGCATCCCGGACGCCCCGGAGCAGGCGGCCGCCCTGCTGGCGCCGATCCTCGGCGTGTCCAAGGACAAGATCGCCGCCGACCTGCACACCCCCAAGACCCGCTACAAGCGGCTCGCCGCCCAGCAGACCCCGGCCGTCAAGAGCCAGATCAGCGACCTCAAGGCGGGCCTGGAGAAGCAGGCCGGCTCGCGGACCTGCCAGGCCCAGAAGCGGCAGCTGACCAAGGCCGCCGACCAGGGCGGACGCACCCGGGTCGACAACGAGTGCGCCAACCCGCTGGCCGGGGTGTTCAACCGGGAGACCCAGAAGCGGATCTACCCCGCCGACGGCCTGGCCGCCAACCTCGTCGGCTTCGTCAACGGCGAGGGCGAGGGCGCCGGCGGCCTGGAGCTCCAGTACCAGAAGCAGCTGGCCGGCAAGGACGGGCACAGCAGCTACGCCCAGGCGGGCGGCCGGCTGGTGCCCACCGCCGGGGGCTCGATGGACCCGGCCGTGCCCGGCACCGACGTGAAGCTGACCATCAACCGGGACATCCAGTGGGCCGCCCAGCGGGCGCTCACCGACCAGGTCGCCAACTCCGGGGCGGAGAAGGGCTACGTCGTCGTCCAGGACGTGAAGACCGGTCAGGTCCTCGCGATGGCCACCGCGCCCGGCTTCAACCCGAACGACCTGAGCACCGCCAAGCAGTCCCAGATGGGCAACGCCGCGCTGGTCGACGCGTACGAGCCGGGCAGCACCGCCAAGCTGATGACCCTGGGCGCCGTCCTGGACACCGGCAAGGCCACCTGGGACACCAAGGTCACGGTGCCCTACCCGTTGGTCCGGGCCGGCCAGCAGTTCAAGGACGACATCGAGCACAACACCTGGTACCTGACCCTGGCCGGGGTGCTGGCCAAGTCCTCCAACATCGGCACCATCGAGGCCATGGAGACTCTCGGCGACGGCGACCAGCTGAAGGCCAACCAGGTCCTGGACAGCTACATGCGCAAGTTCGGCGTCGCCCAGCCGACCGGTCTGAACTTCCCCGGGGAGACCGCCGGGAAGCTCAAGAAGCCGGAGGACATGGTCGCCTCGGAGAAGTACAACACCTCCTTCGGCCAGGGCCCGTTGCAGATGAACGCGCTGCAGGCCACCTCGGTGTACTCGACCATCGCCAACGGCGGCGTCCGGGTCGCGCCCAGCATCGTCCAGGGCACCACCAGTCCGGACGGCAAGTACACCGCGACCCCGCCGGGCGAGCAGACCAGGGTGGTCAGCGAAGAGACCGCCAAGACCCTCACCTCGATGCTGGAGTCGGTCGTCGACGACGAGCAGGGCACCGGCGGCAAGGCCGCCATCCCCGGCTACCGGGTCGCCGGCAAGACCGGCACCGCCAACCGGGGGGCCGCCGACGGCAAGGGCTACGACGGCTACACCGCCTCCTTCATCGGCTTCGCCCCCGCCGACGCCCCCCGGTACACCGTCTCCTGCACCCTCCAGGGGCCGGTCAACGGCCACTTCGGCGGCCAGCTGTGCGGACCGGTGTTCAAGCAGGTGATGGAGTTCACCCTGAAGACCATGCAGGTCCCGCCCAGCGGCAGCCAGGCGCCCAACCTGCCCGTCGAGTGGAAGCCGTGAGCGAGTATGAGCAACGAGCGGGTCGGGCCGGACGGCGGCGCGGCGAAGGGCCGGTTTGGCCCTGGACACCCTTCGGCGGATAGCCTTCCCGCCGTGCCGAAACCCGATCAAATCACCGTGAGTCCGCCCCGCCCGGCCGGGACCGCCGCCCTGCCGCTCGCCGAACTGGCCCGCCAGCTGGGCCTCGACCCCGTCGAGGGGGGCCTCGTCAGCGGCGTCACCCACGACTCCCGGGCGGTGCGCCCCGGCGACGTGTACGTGGCCTTCCCCGGTGCCAACCACCACGGCGCGGCCTTCGCGGCCCAGGCCGCGGCGGCGGGCGCGGCGGCGCTGCTCACCGACCCGGCCGGCGCCGAGCTGGCGGCCGGCACCGGCCTGCCGGTGCTGGTCGTCGACCGGCCGCGGGCCCGGATGGGCGAGCTCGCGGCCGCCGTCTACGGCCGCCCCTCCGAGCGGCTGCTGATGATCGGGCTGACCGGCACCAACGGCAAGACCACCACCTCCTACCTGGTCGAGGGCGGCCTGCTCGGCGCCGGGCGCGCCCCCGGGGTGATCGGCACCGTCGAGATGCGGGTCGGCGACGAGCGGATCAAGAGCGAGCGCACCACCCCCGAGGCCACCGACCTGCACGCGATCCTCGGCGTGATGGCCGAGCGCGGCGCGGACGCGGTGACCATGGAGGTCTCCAGCCACGCGCTGGTCTACGGCCGCACCGACGGGGTGACGTACGACGTCTCCCTGTTCAACAACCTCACCCCCGAGCACCTCGACTTCCACCCGGACATGGAGGACTACTTCCAGGCGAAGGCCCGGCTCTTCCAGCCCGGCAAGTCCCGCCACGGCGTGGTCAACGTGGACGACGAGTACGGCCGCCGGCTGGCCGCCGAGGCCAAGATCCCGGTGACCACCTTCTCCGCCACCGGCGCCGTCGAGGCCGACTGGCGGGCCGTGGACGTCCAGCTCGGCCCGGTCGGCTCCACCTTCCGGGTGCTCGGCCCGGACGACGCCGAGGCCGACGCGGCCGTGCCGCTGCCCGGCCCGTTCAACGTGGCCAACGCGCTCGCCGCGATCACCCTGCTGGTCGCCGCCGGCCTGCCGCTGGAGCGGGCCGTGGCCGGCGTCGCCGCGGTGCCCGGCGTGCCGGGCCGGCTGGAGCGGGTGGACGCCGGACAGGCGTTCGTCGCCGTGGTCGACTACGCGCACAAGCCGGACGCCCTCCAGGCCGTCCTCGGCTCGCTGCGCGAGGTCACCAAGGGCCGGCTGCACGTCGTCGTCGGCTGCGGCGGGGACCGCGACCCGCACAAGCGCGGCCCGATGGGCGCCATCGCCGCCCGGCTCGCCGACACCGCCCTGCTGACCAGCGACAACCCGCGCAGCGAAGACCCGCTGGCGATCCTCGCCAGCATGCTGACCGGCGCCGCCGCGGTGCCCGAGGCCGAGCGCGGGACCGTCCTGGTCGTCCCCGACCGGGCCGAGGCGATCCGGATCGCCGTCGCCCGCGCCCACGCCGGGGACACCGTGCTGGTGGCCGGCAAGGGCCACGAACTTGGCCAGTACGTACGAGACGAGATCCGCCCCTTCGACGACCGGGAGGTGCTGCGCGAATCCATCACGCAGGCCACGGCCGCCCGGGGCGACCGAGGAGTAGAGCAGCAGTGATCGCACTGACCCTCGCCGAGGTGGCCGCCGCAGTCGGGGGCACCCTGGACGGCGCCGACCCCGGCGCCCTGGTGACCGGCCCGGTCGAGGTCGACTCGCGGAAGGTGCGCCCCGGCGGCCTGTTCGCGGCCTTCGTCGGCGAGAACGTGGACGGCCACGACTACGCGGCCGTCGCGGTCGGGGCCGGCGCCGTCGCGGTGCTGGCCGACCGCCCGGTCGGCGTGCCCGCCGTCCTGGTCGACAGTGTGGTGGACGCGCTCGGCAAGCTGGCCCGGGCCGTGGTCGCCCGCGCCGAGGGCACCGCCGTCGTCGCGCTGACCGGCTCGGCCGGCAAGACCAGCACCAAGGACCTGATCGCCCAGCTGCTGCAGCGCCTCGGCGACACGGTCTACCCGCCCGGCTCGCTCAACAACGAGATCGGCCACCCGATGACCGCGCTGCGGGTCGAGGCCGGCACCCGGCACCTGGTCATGGAGATGGGCGCCCGGCACAAGGGCGACATCGAGTACCTCACCTCGATCACCCCGCCCCGGATCGGCCTGGTGCTGAACGTCGGCACCGCGCACGTCGGCGAGTTCGGCTCGCAGGAGGCGATCGCCGAGGCCAAGGGCGAACTCGTCGAGGCGCTGCCCGCCGACGGCGCCGCGATCCTCAACGCGGACGACCGGCTGGTGCGCGCGATGGCCAGCCGTACCAAGGCGAAGGTGGTCCTGTTCGGGGAATCCCCGGCTGCCCACGTCCGGGCGACGGACGTTCGGCTGGACGCCGCCGGACGGCCGTCCTTCACGCTCACCACCCCGGCCGGTTCCGCGCCCGTGCAGCTGCGCCTGTACGGTGAGCACCACGTCTCGAACGCCCTCGCCGCCGCTGCGGTGGCGGTGGAGCTCGGGATGTCCGTCGACGACACCGCGACCGCCCTGGGCGAAGCGGGTGCGCTGTCCCGCTGGCGCATGGAGGTCGTCGACCGGGCCGATGGTGTCACCGTCGTCAACGACGCCTACAACGCGAACCCCGACTCGATGCGGGCCGCGCTGCGGGCGCTGGTCTCGATGGGGGGACGCGGCCCGGAGCGCCGCCGCACCTGGGCGGTGCTCGGCGAGATGCGGGAGCTCGGTGAGGAGAGCCTGGCCGAGCACGACGCCATCGGGCGGCTCGCCGTCCGACTGGACGTCACCAAGCTGGTGGCGGTCGGTGGACGCGAGGCGGCCTGCATGGAACTCGGCGCGAGGAACGAAGGTTCGTGGGGTGAGGAGTCGGTGCTGGTGTCCGACGCGGACGCGGCGGTCGAGCTGCTGCGCAGTCAACTTCGGCCAGGGGATGTGGTCCTGGTGAAGGCGTCCCGTTCGGTGGGGCTGGAGAAGGTGGCCGAGGCCCTCCTCTCGGACGGTGTGGCCGAGTAATGAAGCAGATCCTCTTCTCCGGCATGATCGGCCTGATCCTGTCGCTGGTCGGTACCCCCGCCCTGATCAAGCTGCTCGCCCGGCAGGGCTACGGCCAGTACATCCGCGACGACGGGCCGAAGGCGCACCACAGCAAGAAGGGCACGCCCACCATGGGCGGCATCGCCTTCATCCTGGCGACCCTGATCGCCTACTTCGGGACCAAGGCGATAACGGGCGAGAGCCCGACCGCCTCCGGCCTGCTGGTGCTCTTCCTGACGACCGGTCTGGGCCTGGTCGGCTTCCTGGACGACTACATCAAGGTGGTCAAGCGCCGCTCGCTCGGTCTGCGGGCCAAGGCGAAGCTGGCCGGCCAGTCCATCGTCGGCCTGGCCTTCGCCGTGCTGGCGCTGCAGTTCCAGGACGACCGCGGGCTCACCCCGGCGTCCCAGCACCTGTCCTTCGTGCGGGACTACGGCTGGTCGATCGGCCCCGTGCTGTTCGTCATCTTCGCCTACTTCATGATCGCCGCGACCTCCAACGGCGTGAACCTGACGGACGGTCTGGACGGCCTCGCCACCGGTGCCTCGGTGATGGCCTTCGGCGCCTACACCTTCATCGGCGTCTGGGAGTACGGGCAGAGCTGCGCCTACTCCGTCACCGCGACCGTCAGCTGCTACGACGTCCGCGACCCGCTGGACCTCGCGGTGGTCGCCGCCGCCCTGATGGGCTCCTGCTTCGGCTTCCTCTGGTGGAACACCTCGCCCGCCAAGATCTTCATGGGCGACACCGGCTCGCTCGCCCTCGGTGGCGCCCTGGCCGGTCTGGCGATCTGCTCGCGCACCGAGCTGCTGCTGATCCTGCTCGGCGGCCTCTTCATGATCATCACCCTGTCGGTGATCATCCAGGTCGGCTCGTTCCGGATGACCGGCAAGCGCGTCTTCAAGATGGCGCCACTGCAGCACCACTTCGAACTCAAGGGCTGGAGCGAAGTCCTGGTCGTGGTCCGGTTCTGGATCATCCAGGGACTCTGCGTGGCCGTCGGCCTCGGCCTCTTCTACGCGGGATACCGGACCGGATGACGAACCCTGACTTCGCGAACCTGCCCGTCGTCGTCGCCGGGCTCGGCGTCTCCGGCATCAGCGCCGCGCGCGTCCTGCACGGCCTCGGCGCCCACGTCACCGTGGTGGACGGCGGCAGCGGCGCGGGCCTGACCGCCCGGGCCGCCGAGCTGGAGGCGCTCGGCGTCACCGTCCGCCTCGGCGACGGCGACAGCCTGCCCGAGGGCACCCGGCTGGTCGTCACCTCGCCCGGCTGGGCGCCCGACCGCCCGCTGTTCGCCGCCGCCGCGGCGGCCGGCATCGAGGTCTGGGGCGACGTCGAACTCGCCTGGCGCCTGCGCCGGCCGCTGCCCGCCACCGGCGAGCCCGCCCCCTGGCTGGCCGTCACCGGCACCAACGGCAAGACCACCACCGTCCAGATGCTCGCCTCGATCCTCACCGCCGCCGGCCGGCGCACCGCCGCCGTCGGCAACGTCGGGGTGTCGGTGCTGGACGCGGTCCTCGCCGAGGAGCCGTACGACGTGCTCGCCGTCGAGCTCTCCAGCTACCAGCTGCACTGGGCGCCCTCGCTGCGCCCGCACTCGGCGGTCGTGCTCAACCTGGCCCCCGACCACCTCGACTGGCACGGCTCGATGGAGGCGTACGCCGCCGACAAGGGCCGGATCTACCAGGGCAACACCGTCGCCTGCGTGTACAACCTGGCCGACCCGGCCACCGAGGCGCTGGTCCGCGAGGCCGACGTCGAGGAGGGCTGCCGGGCGATCGGCTTCGGCCTCGGCGCGCCCGCCCTGTCGAACCTCGGCGTGGTGGACGGGCTGCTGGTGGACCGCGCGTTCGTGGCCGACCGGGCCAAGAACGCGGCCGAGCTGGGCGCCGTCGAGGACGTCCACCCGCCGGCCCCGCACAACATCGCCAACGCGCTCGCCGCGGCGGCGCTGGCCCGGGCGTACGGCGTCGAGCCGAAGGCCGTCCGGGAGGGCCTGCGGGCCTTCCGCCCGGACGCCCACCGGATCGCCGAGGTCGGCGTGGTCGGCGAGGTCACCTACATCGACGACTCCAAGGCCACCAACACCCACGCCGCCGCCGCGTCGCTGGCCGCCTACCGGCCGGTCGTCTGGATCGCCGGCGGCCTGGCCAAGGGCGCGACCTTCGACGACCTCGTCCGGGGCGCGGCCGGGCGGCTGCGCGCCGCCGTGCTGATCGGCGAGGACCGCGCGCTGATCCGGGAGGCGCTGGAGCGACACGCTCCGGATGTCCCGGTGATCGAGGCGGCCGAGGGCCAGACTGGCGCGGTGGCGATGGCGGAGGTCGTCCGGACGGCCGCCTCGCTCGCCCGGCCGGGTGACACGGTGCTGCTGGCACCGGCCTGCGCCTCGATGGACATGTTCACCAACTACGGCGAGCGCGGAGACCTCTTCGCCGCCGCGGTCCGGCAGCTGGCGGACCGCGGGGAGTGAGTCGAAGGGCCGTGCCGGGCCGGAGCGGCCCGGCGGCGGGTGAGCCGTGAAGAGAGAGTGAGCGGGGAGTGGCTGGGCAGGGCAGGGCGGGTTCCGGGGCACCGGAGCGGGATGCCGCCGAGCCGTGGCGCGTGATCTCGGCCACCACGACCAAGTACAAGTCGGCCGGACCGCTGGCCCGGGTCCGGGCCTTCCGGTACCGGGTGCGGTACTGGCTGGACCGGCCGCTCACGCCCTACCTGCTCGTCATCGGCACGACGCTGCTGCTGGTGGTGCTCGGCCTGATGATGGTCTTCTCGGCCTCGCAGATCCTCGCTCTGGGCCAGCACCACTCGGCGCAGTACTACTTCCTCAAGCAGCTGATCGCGGCCATCCTCGGCCTGGTCCTGCTGATCGGCTTCGCCTCCGTACCGCTGGCGGTGCTGCGGGTGATCGTCTACCCGGTGATGTTCGGGGTGATCGGCGCGCTCGCGCTGGTCGCCGTGCCCGGCATCGGGGTGCGGATCAACGGCAACCAGAACTGGCTGGACTTCGGCTTCTTCCAGTTCCAGCCCTCGGAGTTCGCCAAGCTCGCGCTGGTGCTCTGGGGCGCCGACCTGCTCGCCCGCAAGCAGAAGGCCGGCACCCTCACCACCTGGAAGCACCTGCTCGTCCCGCTGGTGCCGGGCGCCCTGCTGCTGCTCGCGCTGATCATGCTCGGCGGCGACATGGGCACCTCGATGATCCTGGTGGCGATGCTGTTCGCGCTGCTCTGGATGGTCGGCGCGCCGCTGCGGCTGTTCGTGGCCACCGTCGGCGTGGCCGTGGTCGTCTGCACCGCGCTGGTGATCACCGTCCCGCACCGGGCGGAGCGCCTGGGCTGCATCGGCGTCACCAAGCCCGACCCGGACGGGGCCTGCTTCCAGGCGCTGCACGGCGTGTACTCGTTCGCGCTCGGCGGAGGCTTCGGCACCGGCCTCGGTGCCGGCGTGGAGAAATGGGGCCAGCTGCCCGAGGCGCACACCGACTTCATCTTCGCCGCGACCGGCGAGGAACTGGGCCTGGTGGGGACGCTGTCGGTGATCGGTCTCTTCGCGGCACTAGGCTACGCGGGTATCCGTGTGGCCATCGGTACGAAGGACCCCTTCGTCAGGTACGCCGCGGGAGCCGCCACCACCTGGATCATGGCGCAGGCCATGATCAACCTGGGGTCGGCGCTGGGACTGCTGCCCATCGCGGGCGTCCCGCTCCCGCTGTTCTCCTACGGCGGTTCCGCCATGCTGTCGGCCATGTCCGCGATCGGAGTGCTGCTGTGCCTGGCGCGCAGCACCTCGGGCGCGAAGGCGGCGCTGGCCGCCCGGAGCAAGAACTCCCGGATCAGGAGACGACTGGCCCGGGTGCTGCCACGACGACGAACCACAGCGCGCCCGGCCCCGGGGCCGGCACGCAGGGAGCGGTGAATTTCGGTGCATGTCGTACTCGCCGGCGGGGGGACCGCCGGTCACATCGAGCCGGCGCTGGCCCTCGCGGACGCCCTCCGCAGGCACGACCCGTCCATCGGGATCACCGCCCTGGGAACCGAGCGCGGACTGGAGACCCGGCTGGTGCCGGAACGCGGCTACCAGCTGGAGCTGATTCCGGCCGTCCCGCTGCCCCGCAAGCCCACCCCCGAGCTGATCACCGTCCCCGGCCGGCTGCGCGGCACCGTCCGGGCCGCCCAGGAGATCATCGAGCGGGTCAACGCGGACGCCGTGGTCGGCTTCGGCGGCTACGTCGCGATGCCCGCCTACCTGGCCGCCAAGCGGGCCGGGGTGCCGATCGTGGTGCACGAGGCGAACGCCCGTCCGGGCCTGGCCAACAAGATCGGCGCCCGCTACACGGACTTCGTCGCGGTCTCCACGCCGGACAGCAAGCTGCGCGACTCCCGGTACATCGGCATCCCGCTGCGCCGGACCATCGCCACCCTGGACCGGGGCGCCGCCAGGCCGGAGGCCCGGCACTACTTCGGCCTCGACCAGCGGCTGCCCACGCTGTTGGTCTCCGGCGGCTCCCAGGGCGCGCGCCGGCTCAACGAGGTGGTCACCGCGATCGCCCCGCGGCTCCAGCAGTACGGCGTGCAGATCCTGCACGCCGTCGGCCCGAAGAACGAGCTGCCGCAGGTCGAGGACATCCCCGGGATGCCGCCGTACCGCGCGGTGCCGTACGTCGACCGGATGGACTTCGCCTACGCGGCGGCGGACCTGATGCTCTGCCGGGCCGGCGCCATGACCGTCGCCGAGCTGGCCGCCGTCGGGCTGCCCGCCGCGTTCGTCCCGCTGCCGATCGGCAACGGCGAGCAGCGGCTGAACGCCCAGCCGATGGTCAAGGCCGGTGGCGGCCTGCTGGTGGACGACGCCGAGCTGACCCCGGAGTGGGTGCTGCAGAACGTGCTGCCGGTGCTCACCGATCCGCAGCGGCTGTGGGACATGAGCCGGGCCGCCGCCGAGTTCGGCCGCCGGGACGCCGACGACCTGCTGGTCGGCATGGTCTACGAGGCGATCCAGGCCTCCCGCGGCGGTCGCCGCCGTGGCTGACGGCCGGCTCGCCGACCCGTTGGAGGAAGAGCTGGAGGCCGAGGAGTCCGCTCCTCGGCTCCGGCTCTCCCGGCGGGGCATCGTGGTGCTGAGCGTGCTCGGCGCCGCGGTGCTGGGCGTGCTGGCCTGGGTGGTGTTCTTCTCCTCGGTGCTGGACGTGCGCGAGGTCGCGGTCCAGGGGCCGAAGGACGAGAAGCTGACGGCGGACCAGGTCCGCGAGGCGATCGGCGGGATCGGTGACGGCCCGCTGGCCAGAGTGGACCTGGACGCCGTCCAGCGTCGGGTGGAGGCGATCCCCCGGGTGGCGAAGGCCGAGGTGTGGCGGGGCTGGCCGCACACCCTGCGGGTGAAGGTCGTCCAGCGCACGGCGGTGGCCGCCGTCAAGGGGGAGGACGGCCAGTTCACCCAGGTGGACGCCTCCGGCGTGAGCTTCGCCACCGAGGCGGCCCCGCCGGAGGGGGTGCCGGTGGTGGAGCTGCGGCTCAGTCAGCAGGCGAAGGACGCGGACGGGGTGATCTCCCGTTCGCAGCTGGTTCAGGGCGCGGTGTCGGTGGCCGCCGGACTGCCGCCGGAGGTGGCGAAGCGGGCCGGAGCGGTGCTGGTGCACTCGTACGACGATATTCAGCTGCAGCTCAGCGGGGGTGCGACGGTGCGCTGGG
The DNA here is from genome assembly GCF_044760075.1 of Kitasatospora sp. NPDC098663. Lineage (NCBI taxonomy): Bacteria > Bacillati > Actinomycetota > Actinomycetes > Kitasatosporales > Streptomycetaceae > Kitasatospora > Kitasatospora sp. NPDC098663. Next base: position 44,181 of record NZ_JBIWAP010000014.1, read on the forward strand.
GGAGCCCGGAGCAGACCGATCGCAAGGCCCGGGCACTGGTCGCGTTGATGGCTCAGAAGGGCTCGAACTTCGACGTGAGTGCGCCGGAGGCGCCGGCGGTGTCGGGATGATCCGGTAGGTTCTGTGCCTGAGGGAGGGGTTGACGCTGTGAAGTGTCGGCCCGACCCTTGGTGGTCACCCCGGTTTCATGTGCCGGCCGATGATCACATAGGCTCAAAAGAAAAGGGGAAGCTCGGCGTGTTCGTTGAAACACGTGCCTGGAGCCACCTAGTGTCCTGTGTCACCAGACTGTGCCCCCTGGTGATGTGACGGAGGCACAGGACTAACCCTAAAGGTCAAGTTTAGGGTTGGGGTCGGCGGTCGGCATTTCGGACATTCAGTCAGAAACCAGGCTCCCTACCCATCGACATCCGTCGGTACGATCCCCCGTCGGGTCGGGCCGACCCGGAAATTCGAGGCGAGAGGCCTTCGACGTGGCAGCACCGCAGAACTACCTCGCAGTCATCAAGGTCGTCGGAATCGGCGGCGGTGGTGTCAACGCCATCAACCGGATGATCGAGGTCGGTCTCAAGGGCGTCGAGTTCATCGCGATCAACACCGATGCGCAGGCCCTCCTGATGAGCGACGCCGACGTCAAGCTCGATGTGGGCCGTGAACTCACCCGGGGCCTCGGCGCCGGCGCCAACCCCGAGGTCGGCCGCAAGGCCGCCGAGGACCACCGCGAGGAGATCGAGGAGGTCCTCAAGGGGGCCGACATGGTCTTCGTCACCGCGGGTGAGGGAGGTGGCACGGGCACCGGTGGCGCGCCCGTGGTCGCCAACATCGCCCGTTCGCTCGGCGCCCTGACCATCGGCGTGGTCACCCGCCCCTTCACCTTCGAGGGCCGCCGCCGCGCCAACCAGGCCGAGGACGGCATCGCGAGCCTGCGCGAAGAGGTCGACACCCTCATCGTGATCCCCAACGACCGGCTGCTGTCCATCTCGGACCGCCAGGTCAGCGTGCTCGACGCGTTCCGCTCGGCCGACCAGGTCCTGCTCTCCGGTGTCCAGGGCATCACCGACCTGATCACCACCCCCGGCCTGATCAACCTCGACTTCGCCGACGTCAAGTCCGTCATGTCGGAGGCCGGTTCGGCGCTCATGGGCATCGGTTCGGCCCGCGGCGAGGACCGCGCCAAGGCGGCCGCCGTGATGGCGATCTCCTCGCCGCTGCTGGAGGCCTCGATCGACGGTGCCCGCGGCGTGCTGCTCTCCATCTCGGGCGGCTCCGACCTCGGCCTGTTCGAGATCAACGAGTCGGCCCAGCTGGTCAGCGAGGCCGCGCACCCCGAGGCCAACATCATCTTCGGCGCGGTCATCGACGACGCGCTCGGCGACGAGGTCCGGGTCACCGTCATCGCGGCCGGCTTCGACGGCGGGCAGCCGCCGGCGATCGTCCGCGACCCGGTGGTCAAGGCCACCCCCGCCGCCGCGGCCACGCCGCCGGCCGCCCCGGAGCGCCCGGCCACCCGGCCGTCCTACGGGAGCATCGGCTCGGTGACGTCCCGTTCGGAGGGGGAGACCCACGCCTCTCCGCGCGCCACCGAGACCGTGACCGCCGCCCCGGTGCCGCCGCAGGTGCAGCCGGTCCGGCAGCCGTTCGTCGAGAGCCCGGCGGAGGAGCTCGACGTCCCGGATTTCCTTAAGTGATCGATCACGCCGTACGCGCGGGTGCTCACTTCGCCTTCACCGACAGGTGGGGCGGGGTGAGCACTTCGCCGTACGGGGAGCTCAACCTCGGCGGGGCGGTGGGGGACGACCCGGAGACCGTCCGGGAGAACCGGGCGATCGCCGCCGGGGAGCTCGGGCTCGACCCGGCCGACGTGGTCTGGATGAACCAGGTGCACGGCGCGCAGGTCGCCGTGGTGACGCAGCGCCAGTCGCCGGGGGACGCCCCCACGGTGGACGCGGTGGTCACCGACCGGCCGCTCGCGCTCGCCGTCCTGACCGCCGACTGCACTCCGGTGCTGCTGGCCGACCCGGTGGCGGGCGTGGTGGGCGCGGCCCACGCGGGCCGGCCCGGGCTGGCGGCCGGGGTGGTGCCCGCGGTCGTGCGGGCGATGGTCGAACTGGGGGCCGAGCCCGGCCGGATCGCCGCGGCCACCGGCCCGGCGGTCTGCGGCCGGTGCTACGAGGTGCCGGCCGCTCTGCGGGCGGAGGTCGCCGCAGTGGTGCCCGCCGCGTTCGCCGAGACCTCCTGGGGAACACCGGCGCTGGACGTGGCCGAGGGGGTCGCGGCCCAGCTGGCCGCCGTCGGGGTCACCGAGGTGGTGCGGTCACCGGTCTGCACCCTCGAATCCGCGGATCACTACTCCTATCGCCGCGAGCAGCGCACCGGCCGGCTCGCGAGCTACGTCTGGTTGGGCTCTGATCATTGATGACGAACGACATCTACGGACCGTTCCCGGGGAGTCGCGGCGGCCTTCCCGACCAGAGCTGGCTGGAGACCCTGACGGAGGGGCAGCGGGCCCGGTACGAGGAGCTGGGAACCAACCTCGACGTGGTCGAGCGGCGGATCGCCGACGCCTGTGCGGCCGCCGGACGGCCGCGCGACGAGGTCACCCTGGTCGTCGTCACCAAGACCTACCCCGCCGAGGACACCGCGCTGCTGGCCGGACTGGGTGTGACGGATGTCGCGGAGAACCGCGACCAGGACGCCGCACCCAAGGCAGAGCAGTGCAGAAACCTTCCTCTTGACTGGCACTTCGTCGGACAGCTGCAGACCAACAAGGCCCGCTCGGTGGTCCGGTACGCGAACCACGTGCACTCGGTGGACCGGCTGCGGCTGGTCGGGTCGCTCTCCGCAGCGGTGCTCAAGTCCGAGCGCCCGGAGCTGGGTTGCCTGGTGCAGGTGGCCCTGGACAAGGAGCACGGCGAGGGGGCCCACCGGGCCGGAGTCGCCCCGGAGGATGTCGCGGAACTCACGGACGCGATCGCCGACACGCCCGGCCTGCGGCTGGACGGTGTGATGACCGTCGCTCCGCTGGCCGGTCCGCTCGCCGGGGACCCGCTCCGTGCCTTCGAGCGGCTGACGGAAATCGCAACCGCAGTACGCACGACCCATCCTGCTGCCACCATGGTCTCCGCAGGGATGAGCGGTGACCTTGAGCAGGCGATTGCCGCCGGGGCGACACATGTGCGCGTCGGAACGGCGGTACTCGGAGTGAGGTCACCCCTCAGGTAACGTCACCGGGTAGTAGATCAGACTGCAGGACAAAATAGGACAGAATCTAGCAGCTCCTCGGAGCGCTAGCGAACCGTGGATCGCAGCTCCGCGGCCCCCACCCCAAGAACTCTGACCGGCCGTCGGCCTGACGGGCCGTCGTGGGTGGACCGCGGAATCCGCAGGCAGGGCCGCACGGCCTGGCCGCCGGGACGGAGCCGGTCCGCACGGAGCGAGCAGAGCGAGCGACCATCGGAAGGTGCGCGTTTCGCGAAGCCGCCACCGAGCGCCAGCGAGGTGGCTATGAGCGGAGGAGACAGGAGCATGGCCGGCGCAATGCGCAAGATGGCGGTCTACCTCGGCCTCGTGGAGGACGAGACGTACGACGGTCAGGGGTACGACCCTGACGACGACTACGACGCGGACCCCGAGCCGATTCGAACGGGACAGCGGACCGAGGACATCCCCCGGCCGGCCGCCGCGCCCGCCCCGGTCTCCTCGATCACTCCGCAGCCGGTCCCGGCCGCGGTGCCGATCCGGCAGGAGACCCCGAGGATGGCCCCAGTGTCGTCCATCACACCCGAACGCCGCCACAACCTGGAGAAGAGCGCCCCGGTGATCATGCCCAAGGTAGTGAACGAACGAGAGCCCTACCGCATCACCACGCTGCACCCGCGGACCTACAACGAGGCCCGTACCATCGGGGAACAGTTCCGTGGCGGGACCCCCGTGATCATGAATCTGACCGAGATGGACGACACCGACGCGAAGCGACTCGTAGACTTCGCCGCTGGACTCGTCTTCGGTCTGCACGGCAGTATCGAGCGCGTGACACAGAAGGTGTTCCTGCTGTCGCCTGCTAACGTCGATGTCACGGCGGAGGACAAGGCACGGATCGCCGAGGGTGGGTTCTTCAACCAGAGCTGACCCGGCCACGACTTTACGTGTGGATCTGATCAACAGTGGATTAGCGACAGGTGACGAGCGGCGGGCCCAAGGGCCCGGGACCGGGGAGAGGGAAACGCGATGGACATCGTGTGGGCGGTGATCTACTACGCCCTGACCGTCTTCCTGGTGTTCCTGCTCGTGCGACTGGTCATGGACTGGGTCTTCCAGTTCGCGCGTTCGTGGCGGCCCGGCAAGGTCATGGTCCTGGTCCTGGAGGCCACGTACACTGTCACGGATCCGCCGCTCAAGCTTCTTCGGCGGTTCATTCCGCCGTTGCGTTTCGGGGGCGTGGCGCTCGACCTGTCCTTCTTCGTACTGATGATCATTGTGTATGTCCTGATCTCGCTTGTGCGGCCCTAGTCGTAGGTGAGCGATGCGACAGGATGCCGGTGTGCCGACGATCACGTTGAGGTGAAGAGATGCCATTGACCCCCGAGGACGTTCGGAACAAGCAGTTCACGACCGTCCGCCTGCGCGAAGGCTATGACGAGGACGAGGTCGATGCCTTCCTCGACGAGGTCGAAGGAGAGCTGACCCGCCTGCTTCGCGAGAACGAGGACCTGCGCGCCAAGCTGGCCGCCGCGACTCGCGCCGCCGCGCAGAACCAGGCGAACATGCGGAAGGAGCCGCCGCAGGACGCCCGTTCCGGCGCTCCCGTTCCGGCCGCCATATCCGGCCCGCCGGTTCCCGGCCAGCAGGGCCCCGGTCCGCAGCAGCAGATGGGCCCCGGCGGCCCGCAGCAGCAGCAGATGGGCGGCCCGCAGCAGCAGATGGGCAACCAGCCGCTCGGCCTGCCCTCCGGCGCCCCGCAGCTCCCCGCCGGCCCCCAGCAGATGGGCGGCCCGCAGCAGCAGATGAACCAGACCATGGGCGGCCAGCAGCAGCTGGTCCAGCCGATGGGCGGTCAGATGCTCCAGCCCATGGGCGGCCCCGGTGGCCCGCAGCAGATGGGCAACCCGATGGGCCAGGGCATGGGCCAGCAGCAGCAGATGCAGCCGATGGGCGGCCCCATGGGCGGCCCGCAGCAGCAGCAGATGGGCGGCCCGCTCGGCGCCCCGATGCAGCAGCAGGGCCCCGGTGGCGACAGTGCCGCCCGCGTCCTGGCGCTCGCTCAGCAGACCGCCGACCAGGCGATCTCGGAGGCCCGTTCCGAGGCCAACAAGATCGTCGGCGAGGCCCGCAGCCGCGCCGAGGGCCTGGAGCGCGACGCCCGTGCCAAGGCCGACGCCCTGGAGCGGGACGCGCAGGAGAAGCACCGCGTCGCGATGGGCTCGCTGGAGTCCGCGCGCGCCACGCTGGAGCGCAAGGTCGAGGACCTGCGGGCGTTCGAGCGCGAGTACCGGACGCGCCTGAAGTCGTACCTGGAGACCCAGCTGCGCCAGCTGGAGTCGCAGGCCGACGACTCGCTCGCCCCGCCGCGGATCCCCGCCACCGCGTCGCTGCCGCCGGCGGCCTCGTCGATGGCTCCGGCCGGTGCCGGTGCGATGAGCGGTGCCCCGGCCTTCGGTGGCAACCAGCCGGCCTTCGGTGGCAACGCACCGTCGTTCGGCGGGCAGAGCTCCTTCGGCGGCAACCCGCCGGCGCCGAGCTTCGGCGGCCAGGCGTCCGGTGGCAACACCGGCGCGCCGCAGATGCAGCCGGCCGGGATGACGCAGCCGATGGCGGCCGTCCGCCCGCAGCCTCCGCAGCCGATGCAGCAGGCGCCGGCGCCGATGCGGGGCTTCCTGATCGACGAGGACGGCGACAACTGAGGTTGTAGCACGGCCTTTTGAGAGCGCCCCCTGTTCGACCCGCGGGTCGAACAGGGGGCGCTCTGCTGTGGTGCGGGCGCGCGCGGGGTGGTGACGTCGCTTCAGGGGCGCGCGGCTACGGCGAAGCCGCCGTCGCCCCGGGCGGGGTGACGGCGGCTTCGGAGTCGGTCAGGCCTTGCGGAGCTGGAAGGCGAGGCCGAGGGCTTCGTCGGCGAAGGTCTCGGAGTCCCAGTCGGCCGTGCCGGCGGCGAAGTCGGTGGCCAGGACCTCCTCGGCGACGAGGGGGCCGTGCTCGGCGATGGCCTCGGCGGTCTCCTCGGTGGTGGCCCGCCAGCGCAGGACGATCCGGTCGGCGACGTCGAGGCCGGAGTTCTTGCGGGCCTCCTGGATCTGGCGGATGGCGTCGCGGGCGACGCCGAGCCGCTTGAGCTCCGGGGTGATGGCCAGGTCGAGGGCGACGGTGGCGCCGGACTCGTTGGCGACGGCCCAGCCCTCGCGCGGGGTCTCGGTGATGATCACCTCGTCCGGGGAGAGGGTGACCGGCTCGCCGTTCAGCTCGACCGAGGTCTCGCCGTCGGCGCGCAGTTCGGCGGCCAGGCGGGCGGCGTCGGTGGCGGCGACCGCCTTGGCGACGTCCTGCACGCCCTTGCCGAACCGCTTGCCCAGGGCGCGGAAGTTGGCCTTGGCGCTGGTGTCGACGAGCGAGCCGCCGACCTCGGCGAGCGACTCCAGGGTGGAGACGTTGAGCTCCTCGGCGATCTGCGCGCGCAGGTCGGCGGGCAGCTCGTCCCAGCCCTGGGCGGCGATCAGCGCGCGGGACAGCGGCTGACGGGTCTTCACGCCGGACTCGGCGCGGGTGGCCCGGCCGAGCTCCACCAGGCGGCGGACCAGCGCCATGTGCCGGGAGAGGTCGGTGTCGATCAGCGACTCGTCCGCCTGCGGCCAGGTGGCCAGGTGGACCGAGGCCGGGGCGTCCGCGGCGACCGGGACGACCAGGTCCTGCCAGACCTGCTCGGTGATGAACGGGGTCATCGGGGCCATCAGGCGGGTGACCGTCTCCAGCGCCTCGTGCAGGGTGGCGAGCGCGGCCGCGTCGCCCTGCCAGAAGCGGCGGCGGCCGCGGCGGACGTACCAGTTGGACAGGTCGTCGACGAAGCCGGACAGCAGCTTGCCGGCGCGCTGGGTGTCGTACGCCTCGAAGGCGGCGTCGACCTCGCGGACCAGGGTGTTCAGCTCGGAGAGCACCCAGCGGTCCAGCTGCGGGCGGTCGGCCGGGGCCGGATCGGCCGCCGAGGGGGACCAGTCGGCGGTGCGGGCGTACAGGGCCTGGAAGGCGACGGTGTTCCAGTAGGTGAGGAGGGTCTTGCGGACGACCTCCTGGATGGTGCCGTGGCCGACCCGGCGGGCCGACCAGGGGGAGCCGCCGGCGGCCATGAACCAGCGGACGGCGTCGGCGCCGTGCTGGTCCATCAGCGGGATCGGCTGCAGGATGTTGCCCAGGTGCTTGGACATCTTGCGGCCGTCCTCGGCCAGGATGTGGCCCAGGCAGACGACGTTCTCGTAGCTGTTCTTGTCGAACACCAGGGTGCCGACCGCCATCAGCGTGTAGAACCAGCCACGGGTCTGGTCGATCGCCTCGGAGATGAACTGCGCCGGGTAGCGCTTCTCGAACAGCTCCTTGTTCTGGTACGGGTAGCCGTACTGGGCGAAGGGCATCGAGCCCGAGTCGTACCAGGCGTCGATGACCTCGGGGACCCTGGTCGAGGCGCCGCCGCACTCGCGGCAGGCGAAGGTCACGTCGTCGATGTACGGGCGGTGCGGGTCGAGCTCGCTCTGGTCGGTGCCGGTGAGCTCGGAGAGCTCGGCCAGCGAGCCGACGCAGGTGAGGTGGCCCTCCTCGCAGCGCCAGATCGGCAGCGGGGTGCCCCAGTAGCGGTTACGGCTGAGCGCCCAGTCGACGTTGTTGTTCAGCCAGTCGCCGAAGCGGCCGTGCTTCACGTTCTCCGGGTACCAGTTGGTGGCCTCGTTCTCCCGGATCAGGGCGTCCTTGACCGCGGTGGTGCGGATGTACCAGGACGGCTGCGCGTAGTAGAGCAGCGCGGTGTGGCAGCGCCAGCAGTGCGGGTAGCTGTGCTCGTACGGGAGGTGGCGGAAGAGCAGGCCGCGCTCCTGGAGGTCCGCGACCAGGGCCTCGTCGGCCTTCTTGAAGAACTGGCCGCCGACCAGCGGGACCGCGGGGGCGAAGGTGCCGTCGGCGAGCACCGGGTTGACCACCGGCAGGCCGTACCTGCGGCAGGTCGCGAGGTCGTCCGCGCCGAAGGCGGGCGACTGGTGGACGATGCCGGTGCCGTCCTCGGTGGTGACGTAGTCGGCGTTGAGGACGTAGTGCGCGTTCTCGATCTCGACCAGGTCGAACGGGCGGCGGTAGGCCCAGCGCTCCATCTCGGCGCCGGTGAAGGACTCGCCGGTGGCCTCCCAGCCCTCGCCGAGGGCCTTGGCGAGCAGCGGCTCGGCGACGACCAGCTTCTCCTCGCCGTCGGTGGCCACCACGTAGGTGACCTCCGGGTGGACGGCGGCGGCGGTGTTGGAGACCAGGGTCCACGGGGTGGTGGTCCAGACCAGCAGCGCGGCCTGGCCGGCCAGCGGGCCGCTGGTCAGCGGGAAGCGGACGAAGACCGAGGGGTCGACGACGGTCTCGTAGCCCTGGGCCAGCTCGTGGTCGGACAGGCCGGTGCCGCAGCGCGGGCACCAGGGGGCGACCCGGTGGTCCTGGGCCAGCAGGCCCTTGTCGAAGATCTGCTTGAGCGACCACCAGACGGACTGGACGTACGACGGGTCCATCGTCCGGTAGGCCTCGTCGAGGTCGACCCAGTACCCCATGCGGGTGGTCAGCTCGGTGAAGGCGTCGGTGTGGCGGGTCACCGACTCGCGGCACTTGGCGTTGAACTCGGCGATGCCGTACGCCTCGATGTCCTGCTTGCCGGAGAAGCCCAGCTCCTTCTCGACGGCGAGCTCGACCGGGAGGCCGTGGCAGTCCCAGCCGGCCTTGCGGGCGACGTGGTAGCCCTTCATCGTCCGGAAGCGGGGGAAGACGTCCTTGAAGACGCGGGCCTCGATGTGGTGGGCGCCGGGCATGCCGTTGGCGGTCGGCGGGCCCTCGTAGAAGACCCACTCGGGGCGGCCCTCGGACTGCTCCAGGCTGCGCTGGAAGATCTTGTTGTCCTGCCAGAACGACAGGATCCGGTGTTCGAGGGCGGGCAGGTCCACCTGTGCGGGGACGGAGTTGTAGGTGCTCATCGCGGGCGTCATACCTCCGGCGGATGTGAACGGGATCCGACGGAGGGACGAGACGGCGAGCCGCCCCGCGGTACCACCCTCCTTGGCCGCGGTGCTGCTGCGGCCCTCTTGTTTGGGCTTGCTGCCGGGTCTAGTGGGCCGGCCCGCGCGGTGGCGGGCGGCCGTTCTTCCGGCGGCTCCGGGGTGATCTTCCCGCCGTGCACACCCCCGGGCTCGCACCGTCCCCGGGTCGCTGGTGGCTGCGTACGTCGGTACTCGTCCCATCTGCGCCTTGCAGGGCCAGTGTATCGGCCGGGCGAGTCGGTTTGTCCAAATCGTTTTTCCCCGCGGTGGACGGCCGGGGCGCTCCGGGGCCGGCGGCGGCGGCGGTTAGGCGGGGGTGATCTGGGCACAAGTCTGGTCAGCGCGCGGGGCGTGGCGGCTGGGGCGGCTGCCTGGGTGGGATCATCATGGGGCGTCGGAATGTCATGTTGTGACCGGTTTTGATCGGGATTATCGTTCCGGCACTGGAGGCCGCCGGGAACCGGCGGCTCGATTCGTTCGTAGATGGGGTCGAAGCCATGGCTGAGAAGGCAACCGGCGCGGGTACCGCCACCAAGCGGGCACGCAAGGCCGTGGCGGCCGATCCAGGGGAGGGGACCGTGACCACTACCGCACGGCAGAAGAGCAGCACCGACACCGTCACCGTGCCGCGCGGCGCCGAGTCGGTGGACCCGGCCACGCTGCCGGTCCGGCCCGGCGAGGACCCGTGGACCACCGACGAGGTCCACGAGCTGCACACCGAGCTGATCAGCGAGCTGGAGCGGCTGCAGAACGAGATCGACGCCGCCGAGGCGGCCATCTCCGGCCTGATGCGTGACTCCAACGACGGAGCCGGTGACGACCAGGTGGACGCCGGTACGAAGAACATCTCGCGGGAGAGCGAGCTCGCGCTCGCCAACAACGCCCGGGACAGCCTCGCCCAGACCGAGCGGGCCCTGACCAGGCTGGAGGGCGTCGGCTTCGGCACCTGCGAGTCCTGCGGGCAGGCCATCGGGAAGGCCCGGATGCAGGCCTTCCCCCGGGCCACGCTCTGCGTGCAGTGCAAGGCCAAGCAGGAACGCCGCTGACGCGGCCGACCGGGGCGGCGCAGGGGGTCGGGCTTGCCGTACGCTCGACCCCGTAACGTCGCCTGAATCCTGGGACACGTCCGGTTCGGAGGTGTCCGGTACGGCGACCACGGGCCCACCCTCCCCCACCTCCAACCGGGGGAGCTCCACCGGCAGCGGAGCGGATCATCAGTACGCAAGGTTCCCCCCAGACGCGGGACGACGCCGTCCCGACCCCCGCCGAAGCCGTGGAGGTGGCCGTGGCCGAGTCCACCGAGCCCGCGGAGCCTGCCGAGCCCGCCGAGGCGACCGCCCCGGCCGCGGCGGAGGCGCCGAAGGGCCGTCGGCGGATCGGCGTGCTGATGGTCGTCGCGCTGCTCGCCTTCCTGATCGACCTCGGCAGCAAGCTGCTGGTCGTGGCCCGGCTGGAGAACCACGCGGCGATCAAGGTGATCGGGGACGTCGTCACCTTCCAGGTCATCCGCAACTCCGGCGCCGCCTTCGGCATGGGGCAGGCGCTGACCGTCGTCTTCACGATGATCGCCTCGGCCGTCATCGTGGTGATCTGGCGGATCGCCCGCCGGCTGTACAGCCTGCCCTGGGCGATCGCGCTCGGGCTGCTGCTCGGCGGTGCCCTGGGCAACCTCACCGACCGGCTGTTCCGCTCGCCGGGCGTCTTCCGCGGGCACGTCGTCGACTTCATCTCCGTCCAGCACTTCGCGGTCTTCAACCTCGCCGACTCGGCGATCGTCTGCGGCGGAATCCTCGTCGTGCTGCTCTCCTTCCGGGGCAGCAACCCGGACGGCACCGTCCACCAGCAGGGCGGCAAGACCGAGTAGCAGGGGCCCCGGGCGGTCGGGCGGGCGGCGGAGGGCCGCGGTTCCGGCATACTCGTACGGGTGAGTACCGCAGCGCAGATCCGCAGCCTCCCCGTACCCGACGGCCTGGAGGGCGAGCGCCTCGACGCCGCCCTCGCCCGGATGTTCGGCTTCTCCCGGACGAAGGCCGCCGAGTTGGCCGCCGACGGCAAGGTGACGCTCGACGGCGCCGTGGCCGGAAAGTCGGACCGGGTGACCGCCGGTTCCTGGCTGGAGGTCGAGATCCCGGCCCCCGCCGCCCCCGTGCGGATCGTCGCCGAGCCGGTCGAGGGCATGCGGATCATCCACGACGACGAGGACATCGTGCTCGTCGACAAGCCGGTCGGCGTCGCCGCCCACCCCAGCCCCGGCTGGACCGGCACCACCGTCATCGGCGGGCTCGCCGCGGCCGGCTACCGGATCTCCACCTCCGGCGCCGCCGAGCGCCAGGGCGTCGTGCACCGGCTGGACGTCGGCACCTCCGGGCTGATGGTCGTCGCCAAGTCCGAGCGCGCGTACACCGACCTCAAGCGTCAGTTCCACGACCGGATCACCGAGAAGCGCTACCACGCCCTCGTGCAGGGGCACCCGGACCCGCTGAGCGGCACCGTGGACGCGCCGATCGGGCGGCACCCCAGCTCGGACTGGAAGTGGGCCGTGACCAAGGACGGCAAGCCGTCCGTCACCCACTACGACCTGATCGAGGCCTACCGCTCGGCCTCGCTGCTCGACATCAAGCTGGAGACCGGGCGCACCCACCAGATCCGGGTCCACATGTCCGCGCTGCGCCACCCCTGCGTGGGCGACCTGACCTACGGCGCCGACCCGACGCTGGCCAAGCGGCTCGGGCTGACCCGGCAGTGGCTGCACGCCGTGTCGCTCGGCTTCGAGCACCCGGCGGACGGGCAGTGGGTCGAGTTCTCCAGCGAGTACTCGCCCGACCTGCGCAAGGCGCTCGACATCATCTCGTCGGAGAGCTGAGATGACGGCGGCCGTCCGGACCGCGGCGGGCGCCGCGGACCTGGCGCTGGTGCGGGACGTGCGGCGCGAGGTGTTCATCGTCGAGCAGAACGTGCCGGAGGAGCTGGAGTACGACGAGTACGACGCGACCTCGGTGCACCTGCTGGCCGTGGCGGCGGACGGGACCGCGCTCGGGACCGGACGGCTGATCTTCGGAGAGCAGGCGCTGAAACTCACCGGCGGTGTCGGCGGCCGGGTGCTGCTCGGACGCCTCGCGGTGGTGTCGGCGGCCCGGGGGACCGGGCTCGGGGCCCGGCTGGTGCGGGCGATCGAGGCGGCCGGGCTCGACCGCGGGGCCGTCGAGGTGGAACTGCACGCGCAGGTGGGGGCGCTGGGGTTCTACGAGCGGCTGGGGTACACGGCCGAGGGCCCGGTGTACGAGGACGCGGGGATACCGCATCGGACGATGACGCGGGTGCTGTAGGGCACCTCCGGTGGATCCCCGTACCCCTGGTGGGGTGCGGGGATCTTCGTCCTCCCGTGCCGTACCAGGGCGCAACGGGGTGAACGGGGCGGAAGCGGGGGCTTCGGCGGTGGCCTTATCGGACGCCTACCCGGGGGGCGGATACGATCAGCCCCCATGGAGTTCGGTGGGGCGTGGCGCCGGTGGCGCAGCCGGGGTACGACGGTGCGGCGCAGGGTGGTGGCCGGTGCGGCGGCCCTGGTGGTGGTGGCCGGGGTCGGCACGGCGACGGTGGCGTCCGGCGGTGAGCCGGCGGTCCATCAGGAGGACCGTTTCCTCGCCATGCCGGAGACCCCCGGCAGTGACCAGCAGGTCCAGGTGGACACCTCCTTCTTCACCACCGGCAGCACCCCGCGCCCGGCGGTCCTGCTCGCGCACGGCTTCGGCGGGTCCAAGGACGGCGAACGCGAACGCGCCCAGCAGCTGGCCCGGCAGGGCTACGCGGTGCTGACCTGGTCGGCGCGCGGCTTCGGGCACTCGGGCGGGAAGATCGGCCTCAACGCGCCCGACCGGGAGGTCGAGGACGTCAAGCACCTGGTGGACTGGCTGGCCCAGCGGCCCGAGGTGCAGCTCGACGGGCCCGGCGACCCCCGGGTCGGCATCACCGGCGCCTCGTACGGCGGCGCCGTCTCGCTGCTGGCCTCCGCGTACGACCACCGGATCGACGCGGTGGCCACCCAGATCACCTGGTGGAACCTGGCCGACGCGCTGTTCCCGCAGGGCGTGCAGGGTTCGGGCGCCGTCGACGGCGTGTTCAAGAAGCTCTGGGCCGGGATCTTCTTCACCACCGGCGCGGCCGGCGACCTCGGGCCCTCCGGCGGCGCGCCGCGCGGCGGCGGGGCCGGGCAGGGCGGGCCGGGGCAGGGCGGCGACGCCGCGGACGGGCCGGTCGGCTGCGGGCGGTTCCTGGAGTCGCTCTGCCAGATGTACGACCGGGTCGCCACCGCCGGGCACGCCGACCCGGAGGCCGTCGCGCTGCTGGACCGCTCCAGCCCGTCCTCGGTGGCCGCGCAGCTCAAGGCGCCCACCCTGGTCGTGCAGGGCCAGCAGGACTCGCTGTTCCCGCTCGACCAGGGCGACCGGATCGCCCGGGCCGTCGCGGCCAACGGCGCGCCCGTCTCGGTGGACTGGTTCGCCGGCGGGCACGACGGCGGCACCGACACCAGCGCCCGGGTCGACGACCGGGTGACCGCCTGGTTCGACCACTACCTGAAGGGGCAGGGCGACGACACCGGCCCCGCGTTCCGCGTCACCCGCACCGGGGGCGTCGACTCCACCGGCTTCCAGGCCGTGCTGCGCGGCGCCTCCGCCGACCGCTACCCGGGCCTGGGCGGCACCGGCTCCCACGGCGTCGAACTGGCCGGCGGCGAACAGACCATCGCCAACCCGCCCGGCGGCGCCCCGCCCGGCATCTCGACGCTGCCCGGGATCGGCGCGCTCAGCCAGGCGGCCTCGCTGGGCGCCGGGCTGTCGCTCGACTTCCCCGGCCAGCACGCCGCCTTCGACTCCGCGCCGCTGGACCGGCCGCTGCACCTGACCGGGCAGCCCACCGTGCCCGTCCAGGTGCACGCCGACCGGCCGGACGCGGTGCTCTTCGCCAAGCTGTACGACGTGGGCCCGGACGGCAAGTCCGTGCTCCCGCAGCAGCTCGCCGTCCCGCTGCGGGTCACCGGCGCCGACGCGGGCCGCACCGTCACGGTCGCGCTGCCCGCCGTCGACCACACCTTCGCCGCCGGGCACCGGATGCGGCTCGTCCTGGCCGCCACCGACCTCGCGTACGCCTCGCCCGTCGAGCCCGCCACCTACCGGGTCGCGCCGGCCGGGGCGCTCACCGTGCCGACCGACGACGAACTCGTCACCGAGGCCGCGCCGCTGCCCGCGCGCACCTGGCTGCTGCCGCTGGCGGCCGTCGTGGTGGCGCTCGGCCTGGTGCTGTCGCCCCGGCTGCTGCGCCGCCGTCGGCGGGGGGCGGGCGACGGGCCGGCGTACGACCCGGCGCTGGCCGGGGTGCCGCTGCAGATCACCGGCCTGAGCAAGCGCTACAAGGGCGTCCAGGACCGTTACGCCGTGCGGGAGTTGGGCTTCCGGGTGGAGCAGGGGCAGGTGCTCGGCCTGCTCGGGCCCAACGGCGCCGGCAAGACCACCACGCTGCGGATGCTGATGGGCCTGATCCGGCCCGACGCGGGCGAGATCCGGATCTTCGGCCACCTGGTGCGCCCCGGCGCACCGGTGCTCTCCCGGGTCGGCGCCTTCGTCGAGGGCGCGGGCTTCCTGCCGCACCTCACCGGCCGGGCCAACCTGCGGCTGTACTGGCAGGCCACCGGCCGGCCGGAGGAGGACGCCCGCTTCGACGAGGCGTTGGCCATCGCCGGTCTCGGCGAGGCGCTCGACCGCGCGGTGCGGACCTACTCGCAGGGCATGCGGCAGCGGCTCGCCATCGCCCAGGCCATGCTCGGGATGCCGGACCTGCTGATCCTCGACGAGCCGACCAACGGGCTCGATCCGCCGCAGATCCGCGAGATGCGCGAGGTGATGATCCGGTACGCCGCCGCCGGCCGGACCGTCATCGTCTCCAGCCACCTGCTCGCCGAGGTCGAGCAGAGCTGCACGGACCTGGTGGTGATGGACCGCGGGCGGCTGATCACCACCGGCGCCGTCGGCGAGATCGTCGGTGCGGGCGAGCTGCTGTTCCTCGGCGTGCCCGCCGGGTACGAGCCCGGGTCGGTCGTCGAGAAGGTGGGCGCGCTGGCCGGGGTCGGCTCGGCGGAGGCCGTCGAGGGCGGGCTGCTGGTGCGCCTGGACGGGCTGGCGGCGCACGAACTGCTGGCCGAACTGGTGCGCCTCGGCGTGCCGGTGGAGAGCGCCGGGCCGCAGCGGCGGCTGGAGGACGCGTTCCTGTCGTTGATCGGAGGTGCGGCGTGAGCGGCGGCGTGAGTAGCGGGGCGAGCAGTGACGTGAGCGGTGATGTGAGCGGTGTCGTGAGCGGCGTCGTGTCGGCGGACCACGCCGAGGGGTACCGGGCGGGCCGGACACTGCCGCTGCGGGTGGAGGCGATGCGGCAACTGCGGCGACGCCGCACCCTGGTGATCGGCGCGGTGCTGGCCGCCCTGCCGTTCGTGATGCTGGCCGCGTTCCAGATCGGCGGCACCCCGAGCCGCCCCGACCGGACCACCTTCATCGACCTGGCCACCGCGTCCGGGCCCAACTTCGCCGCCACCATGCTGTTCGTGGGCACCGGCTTCCTGCTGGTCATCCCGGTGGCGCTGTTCTGCGGCGACACGGTCGCCTCCGAGGCGAGCTGGTCCTCGCTGCGCTACCTGCTGGCCGCGCCGGTGCCCCGGGCCCGGCTGCTGGCCCGCAAGTTCGCGGTCGGGCTGGCGTTCTCGGCGGTGGCGGTGGCGATGCTGCCGCTGATCGGGCTGCTCGTCGGCACCGCCGCGTACGGCTGGGGGGACCTCAAGCTGCCCACCGGGGCCAGCCTTTCGGCCGGGGAGGCGCTGCCCCGGCTGGCCGTCGCGGCGGCCTACGTGTTCCTCGCCGAGATCGTGATCGCCGCGCTGGCGTTCTGGCTCTCCACGGCGACGGACGCGCCGCTGGGCGCCGTCGGCGGGGCGGTGTTCGCGTCGATCATCACCGGGGTGCTGGACGCCGTCACGGCGCTGGGGGGCCTGCGGGAGTGGCTGCCCGCGCACTGGCAGTACGCCTGGGCGGACGCCCTGCAGCCGCAGTTGGAGTGGGGCGGCATGGTGCAGGGGGTCTCGTTGTCGCTGTCGTACGCGGCGGTGCTGCTCGCGCTGGCGTTCCGGGGGTTCGCGCGCAAGGACGTGGTGTCGTAGGGCCGTCGTGCTGTGGGCCCGCCGCGTGGGTGCGGCGGGCCCGGGGCGGGCGGGCCGGGGAGGTCGGGTCGCCGGATCATGCGGGATCATGGGGGAGTACCCGCTCTCAGCTGCCGAAGGACCCCGACCGTGGCCCAGATCGTCCTCTTCCACTCCGCCCTCGGGCTGCGCCCCGCCGTCCACGCCGCCGCCGACCGGCTGCGCGCCGCCGGGCACACCGTGCACACCCCGGACCTGTACGACGGGCGGACCTTCGACGACATCGAGGCCGGACTGGCGTACCAGGAGGAGGTCGGCGGCAGCGAGGAACTACTGCGCCGGGCCGTCACCGCCGCCGCCCCGCTGTCGGACGGCGGCCTGGTCTACGCGGGCTTCTCGCTCGGCGGCTCGCTCGCGCAGAACCTCGCCCTCGCCGACGAGAAGGCCCGCGGCCTGCTGCTCCTGCACGGCACCTCCGACCTGCGCGAGGACGCGGACACCGAGATCCCGGTGCAGCTGCACGTCGCCGAGCCGGACCCGTTCGAGACCGAGGACTGGCTGAACGCCTGGTACCTGGGGATGCGGCGGGCCGGGGCCGACGTCGAGGTGCACCGCTACCGGGGCGCCGGGCACCTGTTCACCGACACCGAGCTGGCCGACTACGACGCCGAGGCGGCGGAGCGGGCCTGGGCCATCGCGCTGGACTTCCTCGGCGAGCTGGATTCCTGACCGGGAGGTGAGGGGGTCGTCGGGGCGGCCGGTCAGCCGGCGAGCCCCGGCACCACCAGGCCGGACTCGTACGCGATCACCACGGCGTGGGTCCGGTTCTGCGCGCCGAGCTTGGTCAGCACGTTCCCGACGTGCGTCTTCACCGTCTCCAGGCTCACCCTGAGCGACTCCGCGATCTCCGGGTTGGACTGGCCGGTGGCCATCGACCGCAGTACCTCCTCCTCCCGCACCGTCAACGCCGCCCGGGGCAGCGCCTCGGCGGAGTCCAGCGGGCGGGCGGAGACCATCCGGCGCAGCGCCGCCGGGAAGAGGATCGCCTCCCCGGCCGCCGCCACCCGCACCGCCTCCGCGATCTGCCGCACCGGAAGCCGCTTCAGCACGAACCCGCTCGCCCCCGCGCTGAGGGCGGCGGTGACGTAGCCGTCGTTCTCGAAGGTGGTGATGACCACGACCTTCGGCGGCGCGGCCGACTCGGCCAGCAGCTGCCGGGTGGCCTCGATCCCGTTGCGGCGCGGCATCCGTACGTCCATCAGGACCACGTCCGGCCGCAGCCGCTGTGCCTGCTCGACCGCGTCGACGCCGTCGGACGCCTCCCCGACCACCGTGATCCCCGGCTGCACCGCGAGCAGGGTGCGCAGGCCGCTGCGGGTCACCTCGTCGTCGTCCGCGATCAGGAGGGTGACGGGGGTGCCGGCGGCGTCGGGCGCGGCGGTGGTGGGGTTTGGGCCGGTCATGCCGACAACCGTACGGGCAGCTGCACGGCCAGCCGCCAGGCCTGGGGCCCGTCCGGTCCGGCCTCGATCTCGCCGTGCAGCAGCCGGACCCGCTCGGCCAGGCCCGGCAGGCCGTGGCCGGACGTCGGGAAGGCGCCCTGGCGCGGGCCCGTCCCGGTCCGGTTGACCACGCTGAGCTCCAGGGTGTCCGGCCCGGCCGCCACCCGGACCTCGATCGGGCCGCCGGCTCCGTGCCGCAGCGCGTTCGTCAGCCCCTCCTGGAGGATCCGGTACGCCGCCCGGGAGAGCGTCCCCTGCACCTGGGCCAGCTCGCCGGACAGCTCAGGCTCCACCGCCGCGCCGGCGTGCCGCAACCGGTCCAGCAGCTCGGGCAGGTCGGCCAGGGTCCGGGCCGGGGCCGCTCCCGACTCCTCCTCGCGCAGCGCGCCCAGCACGTAGTCCAGGTCCTCCAGGGCGGCCCGGGTCGACTCCTCGATGCTGCGCATGGCGGCCCGCGCCGCCACCGGGTCGGCGGAGAGCACCTCGCCCGCCACCGCCGCCTGGATCGTGGCCGCCGTCAGGGTGTGCCCGATCGAGTCGTGCAACTCGTGGGCCAGCCGGTTGCGTTCGGCCAGCCGGCGCTCCCGCTCCGCCGCCAGCGCCAGCCGCTCGGCCGCCGACGGCCCCAGCAGCTTCGGGGCCAGCCCGCGCAGCGCGCTCGCCACCGCCGCGCACACCGCCGGCGCCAGCAGCAGGCAGGCCGCCGCCACCACCCAGCTCCAGACGCCCGTCACCTGCACCGGCCGGCCGTACCAGTTCAGCCAGGCATCACCGGAGACCCAGTTGCCCGGCAGGGCCACGGCCACGCCGAGCAGCATGAGGCTCACCAGGCCGCCCACCCAGCCCAGTGCCACGTGCAGCAGCAGCCACAGCGGGGTGCGCCAGCGGTCGGTGCCGGGGAGGTCCGCCGCCCGGGCGGCGGACACCGGATCCGGCAGCGGCACCCTCAGCAGCCGGCGGGCGCCGCCGATCAGCACCCGCCGGGTGGTGCGGGCCAGCCCGACCACGGCGAGCAGCGCCGCCCAGACCAGCAGGGTGAGCACCGCCCGCGCGAGGTAGGGGCCGGACGGCCAGGCCATCGCCGGCAGCATCGCGAACGGCAGCAGCGCCAGGCTCGCCAGCGCGCCGAGGAAGGCGAACAGCACACCCGAGTACGTGGAGCCGCGCAGCAGCGGCCGGATTCCCCTGATCATGATCACCAGTATCGCGGCGCAGCTCATGGGGGGCCTCCCCCGATCGGGGGAGCGTTCGTTCGGGCCGTCCGGCTCGGGCGGGAAAGCTGCGGCGGGGAGAGCTGCGGCGGGGAGAGCTACGGCGGGGAGAGCTACGGCGAGGCGGCCCCGGCGGCATCGGCGCGGCCCCGGGTGAGCAGGCGGGTGGTGGTGCCGTCGTCCTCCGGGATGTCGCGGACGTGCCGGAAGCCGATCCTGCCTAGCAGCGCCAGCGAAGCGAGGTTGGCGTCGACGACCGTCGCGTGTACCTCGGCCAGCCCCAGGGTGGTGAAGCCGTGGTCGACGATCGCGGCCGCCAGTTCGGTGCCCAGGCCGCGGCCCCACGCCTCCGGGGCCAGCGCGTAGACGATCTCGAAGCCCTCGACCACGGTGGTGGGCTTGATCTCGGCGTGCCCGACGAGGCGGCCGTCGTGCCGCACGGCCCAGACGTCGAACCGGTTCGAGGCGTAGACCTGGGTGAAGATGCGGCCGAACAGGGCCCGGTCCTCGGCCTCGGACTGCGGGCCGTCGCCCATCCACCGGGACACCTGCCGGTTCTGGAAGAGCGCCACGAAGTCCTCTTCGTCCGTGAGGACGTACGGGTCGAGCAGCAGGCGCCGGGTACGCAGGGTCGGGGTCATGCCGGGCGACGGTACGGGGGCCGTCGCCTGCCCGGCAAGCGGTTTTCGGGAGGCGGGAGTGCCGGGGCGATCGCGGTCGAACGGGTGGCGGGGGCGGCGTAGTGGGGATCACATCGCGGGCTCCGAACGGACGGATATCATCCGGGAATGGTCAACCTTCGCACCCGCACGGTGGTTTTCGATCTCGACGGCACGCTCTGCTTCGACGGGCGGACGATCGACAGCCGGATCCTGACGGCGATCGGGGAGTGCGAGCGGGCCGGGTACCAGGTGGTCTTCGCGTCGGCCAGGCCGGTTCGGGACATGCTGCCGGTGCTCGACGGCGCCTTCCCGGCCGCGATGCTGATCGGCGGGAACGGGAGCCTGGTGTCGGTCGACGGGCAGGTGCGGGCCCGGGCCGTGTTCGAACCGGCGGTGCTGGGCGGGCTGATGGCGGCGGTCGCGCGCCACGAGGCGGGCTATCTCGCGGACGGGCCCTGGGACTACGCGTACACCGGGCCGGTGGACCACCCGATCCGGGGCCGCGTCGACCAGGGCGGCCTGGCGAGCCGGGTGGAGCTGGCCGAACTGCCCGAGGTGGTGAAGTTCCTGGTCGTCGAGGCGTCGGACATGGCGGAGCTCGCCGAGGCCGGCCGGGGGCTCGGGCTGATGGTGAACCACCACCTCGACGAGGCGATCATCGACTTCGCGCCCGGTTCCACGACGAAGTGGGAGGCCCTGACCTCGATGGGCATCGGCGCGTACGCGGCCTTCGGCAACGACATCAACGACTTCGACCTGCTGCGCAACGCCGAGCGGGCGGTGCGGGTCGGCACGCATCCCGGGCTGGACGGCGTCGCCCACGTCAGCGTCGCGGCCGAGCCGGCGGCGGTGGCGGCCGAGATCGCGCTGCTGGCGCGGACGGCCCGGTAGCGCGCCGGCGCCGGGGTGCCTGCCGCCACAGGTGCCTGATCCGGGCGGCCGCCTTCTGAACCGGCCTTGATCTCAAGGGCGGTTGAGGTTCTACGGTGGCCGTGTTCCGGTGATCGCTTGAAGGGGGCGAATGGACATGGCAGTCCGGGAGTACTCGCAGGAGGAGCTGGCCGCCCAGCCCATCGGCGCGTGGAGCGGTGAGGCGTGCCAGCGGGTGGTCGGGGCCATCCGTGCGCAGTTGGCGGTGGAGGATCTCACGCAGCCGCACTGGTGGACGCTCAACCACGTGGCCGGGGATCCGGGCCGGTGGACCCGGGCGGCGCTGGTCGAGCGGCTGGCGAGGTACGAGAACCTCGGGATCGACTTCGGCGACGTCTTCGACGACCTCGTCGCCCGGGGGTGGCTGACGGAGGAGGCGGGGGCCATGACGCTGACCGGGGCGGGGGAGGCCGGCCGCCTCCGGGCGCGGGAGCGCAACCTGCGGGTGCACCGGCAGACGCACGAGGGCATCGGCGCGGCCGAGTTCGCGACCACGATCGACGTCCTGCGTCGGATGGTCGCCAACCTGGGGGGCGACGGGAACCTGCCCGACTGAAGGGTGCCGAGGTGACCGCAGCGCAGGAAGTCGGGCTGACCGACCTCCTGCGCTGCGGTCATGTCAGGACATCGGTGTGATGCAGGTCACGCCGAATGCAGAACCTGCACGCCGCAGCGGGCGTCTGGCTGGTGTGAGATCACGCAGGAGAGCACTGGACGAGCTGGACGAGGAACGCCTCGTCCGGCTGATCGCCAGAAGTGACCGCGCGGCGTTCGACGAGCTGTACCGGCGCACGTCGCCGTGGCTGGCGGTGCGGTTGCGCCGCCGCTGCGCGGACGAGCAGATCGTCGCCGAGGTCATGCAGGAGACCTATCTGGCGGTGTGGCGCGCGGCCGGCGCGTTCGCCGGGAGCGCCGTCGGCGGGACGGCCGTCGGGTGGCTGTGGACGATCGCGGCGCGCCGCCTCGTCGACGCCTTCCGCCGCCGTGCCCACCACGCGGAACCGCCGGCCGCCGCCGCCGAGCGGGCCGTGGTGCCCGCGGCGGAGGAGGAGGCGCTCGCCGGGACCGTCGGCGGCGACGTGGGCGACGCCCTGCGGCGGCTGGCGCCGGAACTCCGAGACGTACTGCAGGCGACGGTGCTCGACGGGCTCTCCGTCCGGGAGACCGCCGTCCTGCTCAGACTGCCCGAAGGCACGGTCAAGACCCGTGCCCGCCGGGCCCGGATCGCGATGCGGGAGGCGCTGGCATGAACGCGGAACACGCGTCGAGGCGACTGATCGACGACTACGCGCGTGGTGACGCGGCGATGGCCGCGGACACGGTGTGGGCGCTGGAAGCCCACCTGGAGACGTGCGCGCCGTGCCGGAGCCTGCTGGCGGCCTCCGTGGCCACCGAGGCGCCCGGCGTCGCCGCGCTCGTCGACACCGTCCGGGCCGGTCTGGACGCGCAGTTGGACGCGGCCGTCGGGGCACCCCGGCGGCGGCACCGCCCGACGTGGGTGTCGGCCTGGCTGACCCCGGCCATGACCCCGTGGCTGGCGATGACCGCCGTCGTCACCCTGATGGCGCTGCTGCTGGACGTGGCCGCGCCGGCGAAGGTCTTCGGCGGCTCCTCGATGGTGGCGCTGATCGCGCCCGTGCTGCCGCTGTGCGGTGTCGCCGCATCGTGGTCGCGCGGCCTGGACCCGGCGTACGAACTGACCGCCTCGACCGCCCGGGCCGGCCTGACCCTGCTGCTCAGGCGCACCACCGCGGTCCTCGTGGTGGTCGTGCCCGGGCTCCTGGCGGGGGGATGGCTGACCGGGAACACGACGCCCGCGCAGTGGCTGCTGCCCTCCCTGGCCTTCACCTCCACCGCCCTGGCGCTGGGCAGCGTGATCGGCGTGACCCGCGCCGCCGTGGGGCTGGTGGCCGGGTGGGGCGCCGCCGTCGTGGTGCCCACGTTCGTCACCGGGCACATCCCCGCCATCCTCGAACTCGCCCTGCACCGCGACCAGTTGCCCGTGTGGGGGCTGCTCCTCGCGCTCGGCGTCTGCGCCGTGATCACTCGCAGGGACGCGTACTCGACGCTGTGAAACCCATGTCCACCCTGGAAAGGGACCATCGCATGACGTATACGGCGAGCGCGGCCGACACCGCGCCGAAGACCTACGCCTGGGAGATCCGGGCCAGCGGCCTGAGGGTACGCGTCGGACGGAGCAAGATGGCCGTCGACGGGCTCGACCTCTCCCTGGGCATCGGCGCCCACGGGCTCCTCGGGCCCAACGGGGCGGGCAAGACCACCCTGATCCGGACGCTGGCCACCGTGCTGCGCCCCACCGAGGGCGAACTGGAGATGCTCGGCACCTCCCTGGGGGGCCGGGTGGGCGACCACCGGGCCCTGCGCCGCCAGATCGGCTACCTGCCGCAGGACTTCGGTTACTACAAGCGCTTCACGGTGCGCGAGTTCGTCGAGTACATGGCCTGGCTGAAGGAGGTGCCGAAGGCGGACATCCCCGGCGCCGTCCAGCGGGCCGTGGAACGGGTGGGCCTGGCGGACCGCGCCGACCACCGGATGAAGACCCTGTCCGGCGGCATGGTGCGGCGGGCCGGCATCGCCCAGGCCATCGTCAACTCCCCCGCGGTGCTGCTGCTGGACGAGCCGACGGCCGGGCTGGACCCGGCGCAGCGGCTGCGCTTCCGCGAGCTGCTGCAGGACCTGGGCCGCGACACCTGCGTGGTCGTCTCCACCCACCTGGTCGAGGACGTCGCTGCCGCCTGCTCCGACGTGGTGCTCTTCGCCGACGGCCGCCTCGTCTTCCAGGGCACGCCGGACGAGTTGGGTGCGGCGGGCAGCCCCGACCACCCGGGCGACAGCCCCCTGGAGCGCGGCTACTCGGCGCTGCTGCGCAACTCCGGCCAGCAGGGGAGCGCCTGGTGAACCGACGTGTGCTGCGGACGGAGCTGAGGCGCTCCGCCGCCCCGTGGGCCGGCCTCGTCGTCCTGGGCGGCAGCCTGGCGGTCTTCCTCCCGTTCGACGCGTTCTGGTGGCACGGCACCGCGGGGTGGACGGCCCAGTGGACCACCATGGCCATGTGGACCCGGTCGCTGCTGGCCTACTGGTGGCCGTTCGTGATCGGCATCGGGGCGGTGTACGGGCTGCGCGAATCCCGCTCGCGGATGACTGAGCTGCTGTCGACCACGCCGCTGCCGGCCTGGCGCCGTGCGGCGCTGCCGGCCGGTGCGATCGGGCTCGCGGCGGCGGTGGGCTTCGGTCTGCTGGTCCTGGTGGGCGGAGCCCAGGTGGCGGCCGGTCCGACCACCTACGCATCCCTCGGCTGGCTGCCGATCTCGCTGGTGGCGGCACTGGCCCTGGTCGCGGGCGCCGTGTTCGGCATGGGTGTCGCGCGGGCGCTGCCCTCCACCCTCACGCCGCCGGCCCTGGTGGTGATCGTCTTCGTGGGGACGGGCCTGTTCCTGCGCATGAACAATGAGGGGTTGGTGCCGACGGGCAGGGTGGGGAACCGGTTCGCCCAGCTGTCCCCGGCGACCGTGGAGCCGCGGCAGATGCTGCTGACCCTGTCCGGCTCCGTCCACCTCGGCCAGACGCTCTGGCTGCTCGGCCTGCTCGCCACCGGCTTCGCGCTGCTGGCGGCCGCGACCCGCCGGGCCCGGCTGCTCGCGGTGACTCCCGTCCTGGCCGGCCTGGGCCTGGCCCTGCTGGTCCTCCCGGCCGCCGCGCGCGACACCTACGTCGTCGACAAGGCCGCCGCGACGCTGGTGTGCGACGGGCCGGTGTGCGTGACGCAGGCGAGCCGTTCGCACCTCGCCGAGCTCGCGCAGCGCAGCAAGGACGCGCTGCGCGTGCTGCACGACGTCCTGGGCGACAAGGCGCCGGCCTCGGTGCGGGAGGACAACGCGCTGCACGAGCTCGCCGCGGCACGCGAACTCTCCGCAGACGTGCTGCTGGTCGACTTCAACGACCGGATGCTCGCCGACGCGAAGGGCGAGAAGCTGACCCGCGCGCTGATCGGCAGGGGCCTGGCGCCGAGCTGCTACCCGGACAACGACAAGGAGGGCGGGGGGAGCTACGACGTCCTCGGCCAGAGCCTCGCCGTGAGCTGGGCCCTCCACGACCCCCAGCTCCAACCGCTGAAGGAGAAGGGCACCGACGCGTACGCGATCAAGCTCTGGGCGGAGGCCGACGCCGCGTGGCAGAAGCTGATGGCGCTGCCACCGGCCGAGCAGCGCTCGCAGATCGTCGAGCTGCACACCGCCGCCCTCTCCTGCGCGGGGTACAAGCAGCTTCAGAAGATGGCCGGGGAGGCGGCGCAGTGAGGTGGCTGATGCTGTACGCGCGTTCACGGCAGGTGTCCACGTCGGCCGCCGCGGTCGCGTTCACCGCGCTGGTGGTGTGGGTCTTCAACCGGGGCGGCGGCACGGGTGTGATGGAACCGGACGCGATCAACCCGATCGTGTACTTCGTGCTCGCCGCGAGCGTGGCGGCCGGCTCGGTCGGGCTCGGCGGGCAGGACTCCGCGCTGGACAGGACGGCCGCGATCCGGTGGGTGCCCCGCCGGGCGGCGCACGCGCTGCTGATCGGCGTGGTCGCGGGCGCGGCGATGCTGGCGGTCCAGGCGGTGGGGCCGAGGTTCGCCCCCACCGAGGTCGTCGTCCGGGATACCGCGGGCATGGCCGGCCTGGCCGCGTTCGGGGCGGTGCTGTGCGGGGCGCACCTCGCCTGGACGCTGCCGACCGCTTGGCTCGCGTTCGCCGTCGTCTCTCCGCCGCTGCCGCCCAACACCGTGGGGAAGGCGTTCGGTTGGATGTCCTACCCCCCTGGCACGGAGGCGTCCACCTGGACCGCGGTGGCCCTCCTGGTGATCGGCGCCGGGCTCTACGCCCTGGCGGGGCCGCGTAGGTAGCGGGCCCGCCCCGCGCCCCGCTTCCCCTCTGCGAGGAGGGGGAAGCGGGGCGTTCTGCTGCGGGCCGTCAGTCGCGGCTGCCCAGGGTGTCGTGCGAGACCTGCCAGAGCAGCGCGGCCGCCTCGGGGTCGAGGGCGTGGTCGGAGACGCCGCTGCGGGCGCTGAGTTCGCCGCGGACGGCTTCGTTGCAGTCCTCGAAGTAGTGGCCGCTGACGCCCGCCAGCAGCGGCGAGGCGGCGAGCAGGACGGAGGTCGCCGCGCCCTGCTCGGTGGTCTTCCACAGCAGCTCGGTGCCGTTGGCGAACTGGGCGCGCAGCCGGGCGAGCTCCTCCTCGGAGACGTAGCGCTGGAGGGCGGTGCGGATGCCGCCGGGCATCAGGGCGTTGACGGTGATGCCGTCCGCCGCCCAGCGCTTGGCGGCCTCGACCGCGAACAGGACGTTGGCGGTCTTGGACTGGCCGTAGGCGGACCAGGGCTCGTAGGCGCGCTCGCGGAAGTGGATGTCCTCGAAGACGACGGGGGAGCGGTGGTGGGCGCTGGAGCTGACGGCCACGACGCGGGCGCCGCCGTCCCGGGCCAGGGCCGCGTGCAGGCCGGTGGCCAGTGCGAAGTGCCCGAGGTGGTTGGTGGCGAACTGGAGCTCCCAGCCTTCCGGCGTGCGGACCTCGGGCGAGGCCATCACGCCGGCGTTGTTGACCAGGATGTGCAGGGGCCCGTCCCAGGCGGAGACGAACGCGGCGACGGAGGCCTGGTCGGCCAGGTCCAGCGGTGCGACCCGGATGTCCGCGTTGCCGGTGGTCGCGGTGATGTCCTCGGCGGTGCGGGCGCCGGCGTCGAGGTTGCGGACCGCGAGGGTGACCTGCGCGCCCGCCGAGGCGAGGGCGCGCGCGGTCTCGACGCCGATGCCGGAGGCGCCGCCGGTGACGACGGCGCGGCGGCCGGTCAGGTCGACGCCGGAGATGACCTCGGCGGCGGTGGACTCGGCGCCGAAGGGGGTGGTGAGGCGCGGGGTGCTGGCGTTCATGATCGTTCCCGTCTGGCTGGGTGACCGGAGCTGGGGTGCGCGGGAGGGGGCGGCCGGTAGAGTGGAAACCGGAGGGCCCTCCGCATGTCTCCAGGTTAAGCGGAGGATCCTCCGCTTGCAACCCGAGGAGGACCAGCCGTGACCACCGCCGACCCCCGGCCGCTGCGCGCCGACGCGCGCCGCAACCGCGACCGACTGATCGAAGTGGCCGCACGGGCCTTCGCCCAGGACGGACCGGACGCGACGCTCGGGGCCATCGCCAAGGAGGCCGGCGTGGGCATCGGCACCCTCTACCGGCACTTCGCCACCCGCGAGGAACTCGTCGAGGCGGTCTACCGCAGCGAACTCGCCAAGCTGTGCGACTCCGCCGCGGAACTGCTCGACGGCACGGCACCCGACGCCGCGCTGCGCGCCTGGATGGACGGCTTCGTCCGCTACATGACCACCAAGCGCGGGATGTCCGACGCGCTGCGCGCGCTCATCGCCTCCGGGAGCAACCCCTTCTCGCACAGCCGCGCGATGCTGACCACCGCGATCACCCGACTCCTGCGGGCCGGGGCCGAGTCGGGCGTGCTGCGCGCCGACGTCGAACCGGAGGACGTGCTGTTCAGCCTCAGCGGACTGTCCCTGGCCGCGACCACCCCCGAGCACCACGCCCGGATGGAACGCCTCCTCGACCTCCTGATGGACGGTCTGCGCCACCGCGCCGCCTCCGGGCGGGACGTCGGCTGAGAACAACGACCGAAGGACGCCGGCCGTACGTGGCCGGCGTCCTTCGTCCTCCGTCGTGACTGCGGCCCGGTGTGGCCTTGTGCGGCCGGACCGGCCGTCAGAGGAGCTGGAAGGTCCACTCCTGCTTCCAGCCGCCCTCGCAGCTCCACACCCCGAGCTGCTTGAAGTCGGAGTCGTGGGTGAGGCAGTTGTCGTCGTCGATCTGGACCCGGTACTTGCCGTTGCCGAGGCCGACGAACTGCCACTTCTGGTTGGAGGTGCCGCCCCACGCCTGCTGCTCGGCGACGTAGGTGTCAGGGTTCTCGGTGAGGTTGTACCCGAGGTCGTTGACGATCCGGTAGCGGTCCCCGCCCAGCGGCTTGATCGTCCAGGTGGACCCCTTGTACCCCAGGATCCCGCCCACGATCGGCGCACCCCAGGTCGAGGTCTCGGTGGGGGCCGACGCGCCCAGGCCGTTGGAGAGCTTCAGGAACAGCGGCCGCTCGGTCGGGACGGTCGGCTTGGTGTCCGGCTTCGGGTCGGGCTTCGGCTTGGGGTCCGGCTTGGGCTTCGGGTCCGGCTTCGTCGGGTTGGTCGGATCGGTCGGGGTGATCACGCCGCCGGAGGCGGACTCAAGGATCCACTCCTGCTGCCAGCCCGACTTGCACGTCCACACGCCGAGCTGCTTGAAGTCGGCGTCGTGGGCGAGGCAGTCGTCGTCGGAGATCCGGATCTGGTACTTGCCGTTGCCGACTCCGACGAGCTCCCACTTCTGCCGGGAGGAGTTGCTCCACGGCTGGAGTTCGGCCATGTAGTTGCTGTTCTCGGTGAGTTCCAGCCCGTAGGAGCTGGTGATCCGGTAGCGGCCGCCGCCGAGCGGGGTGAGCTTCCACTTGGACTCGTTGCCACCCCGGATCCCGGGGACGACCGACGCGCCGGCGGAGCCGTTGACCGGGACGGCACCCAGGCCGTTGTCGAGCTTCAGGGTCACGTCGGCGCCGTTGCTGCCGCCGCCTCCGCCGGGCGTGGGCGGGTTGGTGGTCGGCGGGGTGCCGCCCCAGGCCCAGTTCTGGTTGGGGGCGTCCCGCTTGTCCTCGGAGCCGCAGGCCCAGGCCGCCACGGTGCTGCCGTTGGCGGTCCGGCCGTTGAAGTCGTCGATGCAGACGTCCTTGGACCGGTCGTCCATGTCCGCCATGTGCCGGAAACCGCCGCTGGCCGACATGTTCCAGCGCTGACCGGGGATCTCCAGGCAGTCCCAGACCTGGAGCTTGGTCCCGTTCGCGGTCTTGTTGGCCTCCAGGTCGAGGCACTTGCCGTTGGCCGCCTGGAGCTTGTACCCGTTGTAGGTCCACTTCTGGGCGTCGCTGCCGTTGCACTCCCACATCTGCACGGGGGTGCCGTTGGCGTTGCCGTTGCCGTTGACGTCCAGGCAGGCGTGGTAGCCGGGGCTGGAGTCGGGGGTCAGGCTGCCGGTCCTGGTGCCGTAGCCGGACCGCGCGGGGAAGTGGATGGTGCGCACGTCGCCGTCGCACTTGTAGGGCCGCGCGGTGCCCGCCCGGCAGGTCCACGGCTCCTTCTTGACGGTGTCGCCGTCGTTGCCGATGAACGCCCAGTTCATGTAACCGCCGTCGCCCCGGTTACGGATGGTCGAATCCCCCTGGAAGACCCAGATCCGGAATATGTCGTAGCCGGAGGGTTCCTTCTTCTCCTTGTCCAGGAAATGGTTGAGCTTGTAGGTGGTGTCGATCAACACCCCCTTCATGTCGGACTTGTACTCGTTCTTGAACCACTCGGTGTCATACAGGTCGGTGCCTATGGTCTTGAACACCAGGACGTTGAACCCCGGGAACTTCGCGCTCAACTTCGACGCGGTGCTCTGGGTGAACTCCGCGTTGTCCACCTTGTTGAGGTTGGCGGCGTTGCGCATGAGCCTGATCATGTCGAAGGCGGAGCTGATCAGCGCGGTCATGCAGTTGCCGCCGCCCGGCGAGGCCGGGGTCCCACAGGTCTTGTCCGCGTGGAGGGGCGGCTCCGGCGCGGCCTGGGCCTGTGCGGTCAGGCTGGAGACCATGGCGACTGCGGCGATCCCGCAGGCCAGGGCGCGTTTGAGACGGGACAGGGGTTTCATAGCGGATTCATCTTTCTGGTCGGCAAAGATGGATCGTAGATTCCGGAATCCCTCCGTCTCGCGACTCCATACGGAATCCATATGGCGGTCCGGGAGGTCTTGACGCCTTTTCCCGCACCGCCCCGGAACGGTGGACTCCGCGGACCGGACTCAAGGCCGGTGGCCGGCCGTGGAAAGGTCGGGGTCTAGGGTGTGAGCCGCGGCCACGTCGGTGGGCACCGGCGGCCGCACCGGCGTCTGCGCCGCCAGTGCCGTGGCGACGGACGTGGACACAGAAGGTGGGAGGGCCTGCGAAGTGTCGACAACGTCAGAGTTCCGTGGCTTCGACCTGGTGCGGCGTGGCTACGAGCGTCAGCAAGTCGACCACTACCTCAGGGCCCTGGCCGAAGCCGGTTCACCGCCGCCCCCGCCGGCGTTCGAGATCGTGCGGCGGGGCTACGACTGCGAGCAGGTCGACGCGCGCATCGCGGAGCTCCTGCGCGGCAGGGGCGCCAGGGGTTAGATCAGGCGGGCTGGATTCGCGGCAGGTCGGTCGAGACCAGGTCGGCAGCGCGCGCGGGGTCGCCGTCCGCGCGGGTGAGCAGGGCCTCGATGTCGTAGCCCGTCGGCTCCGAGGCGGCGTGGATGTCGAGGGTGCGGCCCCAGCCGCAGCGTTCCATCGAGACGGCGGCGTCCAGGTCGGGGCGGAGCCGGTGGAGCGTGCAGACCAGTTCCCAGGCGAAGGCGTCCAGGCGGGCCCGCCGCACCGGGTTGCAGGCGTTCACGGCGTCGGTGGTCCAGTCGTCGCCGGGCTCGTACTCCGGGAGGGCCGGCAGGAGTTCGGGGTCGCCCGTGATCGGCTCCGCGTCGAACGTGAGGGCGTGTGCGCCCTCGGGGTTGCCGATCAGTTCGGCGAGGAGCGGGACGGCGCGGGGGTCGTGCCGGCCGGCGAGTCCGTGGATCGCCTCCATGCGGGTCTCGTCGTGCTCGTCGGCCGTCCGCTCCCAGAGCGCGGCCCGGATCGCGGGGCTGTCCGCCCCGGACTGGACGCCGAGGGTGAACGTCGCCCAGTCGCGGACGTGCGGATTCTGGTCCCGGGTCAGCCCGATGAGGGTGCGGATGTCCGGCCCGTCCGGCAGCCCGGTGAGGACCTCCGCGAACGAGCGGGCCACCCCCTCGCGGACCTCGGCGTCCGGGTGCCCGGCGAGGGTGACGAGGACGGGGACGGCGCGCGGGTCGTGCGTCTGCTCGATCGCGCGTGCCAGGGCGCGCAGCACGTGCTCGTCGGTCTCCCGCTGGGCGAGGGCGACGAGCGCGGTGGCCGTTTCGGTGCGGACCGCCTCGTGGTGGTAGCTGGTGTCGCGCAGCAGGTCGCAGCCGGTCGCGCGCTCGATCGGATCGGCGGAGCCGATGAGCTCCAGGCCGAGCGGCAGCGCCGCCTCGTCGGCGGACGCCCGCCACAGTAGCGGGCCGTACTCGTTCCAGCCGTCGTGGTCGTCCGGGTCGTCCGAGGCGGTGATGGCGCGCATGGCCGACAGTGCCTGGGTGACCAGTTCCGCGACGGTGTCCGTTTCCATGCGGGCATTCTGGTGCACGAAGCAGCGAGTGCGCGCGGGAATTGTCGGCGCGACCGCGCTTCCGGCCCACGGACGCGCCGGCGCCGGCGGGCGCGTGCGAGCGTCGCAGGGTGTCCCCGGGAAGGATCTTGACGTGGTCATGAGCGGAGGTGATCATAGCGGAGCACCGCGCAACACTGATGCACCCGAAGGTCGTTGAAGACGTTCGGCAGCCGGAGTGCGGTCTGTGGATTTCGCGGGCAAAACCCATCCCTTTCGAAGGGCCGGCGGTGCGGAAGCCGGCCGGGTGCGGAGTCGGCCTTGACGAAGGGGAGTTGGTGGACGTGACGAGTCCGTGGGTCCGTTGGTGCCGATCCGTTCTCTCGGCGGCGGCCACCGCGGCGAGACGGTTCGGCCACGGCCGGGCTGCGGCCGCAGACTCCCCGGTGGCGCCGATGCTGCTCGCCGCCGCCCGGAACAACTCGTCCTGGTGCGAGGCGATGTGCCGGGCGAACGGGTTCTCCGGAGAACTCTCCGACGTCGCGTGGGTGAATCTGAAGAAGAGCCTCACGTACTACCCGAACCTGGTGGTCCTGAGCCCGTCGATGTCCGGCTCGGAGGTGCTCGACGTCCTGCGGGAGGCGCCGCTGGGGCCGCTCTTCGTCAAGGACAGTTTCGCCAACGCCGACCTCCTCCCGGGGAACTATCGAATCCTCATCGAGGCGGAGTGGATCCACCGGCCGGCCGCAGCCGCGGCCCCGGCGCAGGTGGCGTCACGGGACGGTGCCGACCAGCGGTGGCGGCCTGTCACCGGCACCGATGAGTTGCGTACGTGGGAGCGGGCATGGGCGGGTGGCGGCGACACGTCGGTGACCACGTTCCCCGAAACCCTTCTGCTCGATGACGACGTGATCTTCCTCGGGGGATTCTCGGGCGACAGCCTGGTGGCGGGAGCCGTGCTTCACCTGAGCCACGGTGTGGCGGGGGTGACGAACGTCTTCGGCCCTCCGGGGGAATCCGCCCGGACATGGGCCGGTCTCATCTCCTGCGCTCGCGAAGAGGTGCCGGGAATCGACCTGGTCGGATACGAGCGGGACGCGGAGCTGGCGGCTGCCGAGGCGAACGGATTCGCGCCGCTGGGGCCGGTCCGGATATGGCAGCAGATCGCCGGAGGCCGATAAATACCTGCCCGTCCCGCGCGGAGGGGTGCAGAAGAAGTCCGATGAAGTCCAGGGGGAGATCGGGAATGAACTCAGCAACCGAAAGAGAACTCGGCGCCGCACGCAGAACCCTGCGTTTCGCCATCCGCTATCTCAGCTATCCGATCCTCATGGTGCTGACCCTCGGGGCATCCATCACCCTGGTCGACACCTCGTTCCCGCAGTGGGCCATCGTGCCGATGGTCACCCTCTTCGCCTCGGTGTACGTGGCCGTCCTGGAGCGGGTCCAGCCGTTCTACGAGGGTTGGAACCGCTCGCGCAAGGACGTTGTCTCGGACGCCACCTCCAGTCTGGTGGCCTTGGTGGTGGTCGCCCGGCTGGTCGAGCCGCTGTTCCTCTCGGTCCTGTTCGCCGGATCCGTCCTGCTTTCCGAAGAGCTGGACAGCACGTTGTGGCCGACGAGTTGGCCTCCCGTCGCCCAGGCCGCACTGGCGCTCCTGGTGGGAGAGTTCTTCTACTACTGGATGCATCGCTGGATTCACGGTTCGCGGGTCTTCTGGCGCTTCCACGCGGTGCACCACAGCTCGGAGCGGCTCTACTGGCTCAACTCCGCCCGGTTCCACCCCATCGACTTCTTCCTCGACGACGTGGCGATCGTCTTCCCGCTGGCCCTGACCGGGTGGACGCTGCACAGCCTCTCCGGTCTGATCATCCTGCTCACCTTCTACAACTGCCACGGCGTCACCATGCACTCCAACATGGACGTCCGGCTGGGCCCGCTGAACTACCTGGTGCCCGGACCGGAAGGGCACCGCTGGCACCACTCGCGGGACCTGCGCGAAGCCAACAAGAACTTCGGCGGCAAGGTCGTCCTGTGGGATCTGCTGTTCGGGACGTTCTACCTGCCCGCTGACCGGATGCCGCCCGAGGACATCGGCCTGGCCGACCAGGTCCGGCTGCCGGACTCCTACCTCGGCCTGCTGCTGGCCCCGTTCCGCTGGTCCAAGCTTCCGCTGCGCACGACCGAACCGGCGTCCGGCGCCGTCCTGGTCGAGGAAAAGGCGGGCAGCGTCTGATCCCGCGCCGGGGCTGCGCAGGAAGTCGGGCCGGCCGACTTCCTGCGCGGTCGGGTGTTGGGCGGGCTGAGTCGACTCCTCTCGGAGGCGAGGGGTTCAGCCGACCGGCGGCCCGTCGTTCTCCCGTCGGGAGGCCGGGCCGAGCAGTGTGCGCGCGACGTCTGCCAGCTGTCCGAGCAACGGGTTGGGGTCGTCGGCGCGCGTGACGAGCACGACCTCGCAGGGGTCGATGTCGATGACGGGCACCAGGGCGATGTCCTCGCGCACAGCGGCGCGTCGATCGCCGGCAGGGAAGATCGCGACACAGTGGCCGGTGGCGACGAGTTCCAGCTTGTCCTCGAAGCTGTCGTCGATCGCGGGCGGGGGTGGTGCCGGGCGGTCGCCGACGGGCCTGGGTGTGCTCCAGAGGACCGGGGTGCTGGCGCAGGCGATCAGTTCCTCGTCCGACAGGGCCCGCAGGCTGACGGTTCTCTCGTTCGCCAGGCGGTGACTCGTCGACGTGACCAGGACCCGCGGCTCCTCGCGCAGTTCGGTCACCCGGAAGCCGTCCGTGGGCAGGGGCAGGGGCCTGTACGCGACGAGGGCGTCGACCCGCCCCTCGGCGAGGGCGTGCGTGTCCCGCCAGTCGAGGTGCCTGGTACGGACCCGGCCGTCAGGGTGCCGGCGGCGCAGTTCCTGCACGCAGGCGGTGATGACCAGTCCTTCGGCGTAGCCGACGGTGATGGTGCGGGGCTGGGCGGCGGCTCTGGCCGTGTGAGCGGCCTGATCGGCCTCTTGGAGCAGTATCCGGGCCCTGAAAAGGAAGGCCTGACCGGCGTCGGTGAGGCTGCTGCCCTGCGGCGAGCGGTCGAACAGCCGGACACCGAGCTGGGACTCCAGTCGCTGGATCTGACGGCTCAGCGACGGCTGCGCCAGGTGGAGCCTGGTGGCGGCCCGGCCGAAGTTGCCGTACTCCGCCACGACCGTGAAGTAGCGCACGAGCCGCAGGTCGAGGTCCATCCGCCCAGGGTACGCCGCGCGCCGTCATGCGCCTGGGGCATGGCGGCATGCGGAACAGGTCTTGGACGGGGTGTGCGGGTGGGCATTTGGCTTGGGGCATGACCACTGATGACGGCAAGACGTATGACGGCAAGAAGATCGTGATCACGGGCGGAAGCAGCGGCATCGGCCTGGCCGCGGCCCGGTTGTTCGCGGACGGTGGGGCGCACGTACTGATCACCGGCCGTACCCGAGCCACCCTGGACGCCGCGCTGGAGTACTTGGGGGACAGGGCGATCGCCGTCCGCAGCGACGCCGCGTCCCTGGGGGACATCAAGGCGCTGGCCGGCACGGTCCAGGAGCGGTTCGGCGCGGTGGACGCGCTGTTCGTCAACGCCGGCGTCACCGCCTCCGCGCCGTTCGACTCGACGACGGAGGAGATGTACGACGCGCTGTTCGGCGTCAACGCCAAGGGCCCGTACTTCACGGTGCAGGCGTTGGCGCCGCTGTTGCGCGAGGGAAGCGGCGTGGTCCTCACCACGTCGGTGGTGAACGTCCTGGGCCTCGACGCGCTCAGTGTCTACTCGGCGAGCAAGGCGGCCCTGCGGTCGATGACGCGCACCCTGGCCCGCGAGCTGCTGCCGCGCAAGGTGCGCGTCAACGCCGTGAGCCCCGGACCGATCGACACGGGCATCCTGGACCGCTCCGTGCCCGCCGACGCCGTCGAGACGATGAAGGACGCCTACCGGAGCGCGAACCCGATGCAGCGGCTGGGGGCGCCCGAGGAAGTGGCCGCCGCGGTGGCGTACTTGGCGTTCGGCGCGACCTTCTCGACGGGAGCGGAGTTCCCCGTCGACGGAGGGGCCTCGCAACTCTAGGCGCTCCGGGAGCGGGCGGCCCCGCGCGGAGTCGGAACCCGGGCCGGGAAGAGACCGACATGGGTCGAACTCGCCTTCCAGTGCCGCAGCAGGCAACGGTTGCCCTGTCGTGACATCCCGTCCGGCTGTCGTGCCGGCCGGGTGTGCGGGCGCCGGGGCGGGAGGCGGGCCGGAAGTGGGGGCCGGGGCCTCCCTGCCCGGGGCGGGCCGAGGATCGGGACGAGGTCGTCCTCGGCGGTCGTCTTTGTGATCAGCCGCCCGGGTCCGGGTTCACGTGGGCCGGAGTGGACACGGTGGAGCGCACCGGGGGAGGGTCGTACGGGTTCGCTGCTCCGATGCGGTGATCCGCCCAGGGTGGTGCGGTTGCGGCCGGGGACTGTGTCAGTGCCACTGCGGGCGGACGTGCGGTTGACGGGCGCGACCGGTGCCCTACGGCCGTGCCGCCTGGGCGGGTACGCGATCCTGCGGTGGTCACGGCGCGCTCCGGCGGATGTGCCGGGAAGTGGCGGCCCTCGTTCGCAATTCACTCGAAAGGGCTACTGTCGGACATCTGGCTCCGTGACGGATCGGCCACTTAACGTGGTCCTGGCCGACTTCCCGGCCTCGTTCGAAAGGCTCAGCCATGCGTCGTTCCACCGCGCGTCTTCGCCTTGCCACGATCGCCGCCGTCAGCGCAGGCGCCCTCCTCTTCGCCGTCCCCACCTCCGCCAGCGCCGCCACCGGCGAGTTCCTCTACAAGGTCGGCCCCGGCCTCCCCCAGGGCCTCACCGACCCCCCGAGCGAGGAGTGCCTCAACCTGCCCGGCACGTCGGAGGACGAGCCGGCCGATTCGCCGCGGAACCTCACCCTGTCCACGGCCACCGTCTTCGTGGACTTCGACTGCGCGGGCGACGTCTTCTACGTGATGAACCCCGGGAAGATCCTCGGCCAGCGTCTGAAGCTGCGCTCGGTCGTCTTCTCCTGAGACCGGAACCCGGCCGGCCCGGGGCCCGCCCGGAACCGCGGAGGTGTCCGCCGGTTCCGGCGCGCGGCCGGTCGTCCGGGACCAGGTGAGTTCGGCCGGACGCCCGGCCGGGGGTTTCCCCGGCCGGGCGTTCCGCGTCGGCGGCCGCCGGGTCCGGGCGCGACGGCCGTCATGCACTCCGGGCCGCGGGTCCCGCAGGTCGTGACCGGGCCGAGATGCTGAGGCGGTCCCGCGTGAGTGTTCACCCGGGGGCGCGGTGGTGGACGTCCTGGTCGCCACCGCCTTGAGCGACGACGGCCGGGAGGTTCGTCGGGCACCGGTGGATGGAGGTCGGGGCGCGCGCCGTGTCGGTCCGTCCGCTTCCAGGGCCGGCCGGCCTGTGTCCGGGCCGTACCGCTGGACGCCTCGGCCGTCTCGGTGACGACGCCCTCACGTCGGCGAGGCTGTCGGCGGTGCGTGCCGAAACGGACCCGGCGGACGTGGAGGGGCGGGCTGCCGACGGTCGTGACGATGTACGGGGCTTCCTGCGCCTTTGGCGACGCCGGCCGGCGCCGTCGCACGTCAGGCCGTGTTGGCCCTGCTCACGACGGCGGTGAGGCGCTTGTCGGCGGCGTTCTTGTTCCGCCGGATGATGTAGCGGCGGATCGTGCTGCCCTGGGCCTTGTGACTGGGGTGGTCGGTGCCGTCGAGGGCGAAGTAGCGAAGGGCGGTGAACTGGGCCTCGATCCGGTTGAGTCAGGAACTGTTCGTCGGGGTGTAGGCGATCTCGACGTTGTTCGCCGCCGCCCACGACCCGACCCGCTGGCACCGCTTCGTGCTCAGGTGCGGCGAGTAGTTGTCGCAGACGATCGCGATCCGCACGTCCAGTGGGTGCAGCGAGCGCAGGTAGCGGCAGAACTCCAGGAACTTGGACCGGTTCTTGGTCTTCTTGACGTGCCCGTAGAGCTGGTCCTCGGCCAGGTCGTAGGCGGCGAACAGGTGCCGCACCCCGTGCGGGCGGCTGTAGGTGGCCCGCCGCCGGGAGCGGGGTTCGCGGTCGGGGTCCTTGGGCCGGCCGCCGCGCTCGGCCCACTGTCGGCCGGGGTGGGGCTGGAGGTTGAGCGGTCCGAACTCGTCGAGGCAGAAGACGACTCCGGGCTCGCCCTCCTCGGGTACGACCTCGCGGTCGGCGATCGCGTAGAGGTGCTCGACGCGGGCCTTCTTGGCGGCGTAGTCGGGGTCGCGGGAGGCCTTCCAGGTCTTCACGCGTTGAAACGACACTCCCTCCTCGCGGAGCAGGACCCGAAGGCCCTCGTGGCTGATGTCGTCGACCACCCCCTCGGCGACCAGGAAGTCGGCCAGCTTGGCCAGGCTCCAGGTCGAGAACGACCGGCCGGGCTCGACCGGCTTCGACCTCGCGATCTTCTTGATCTCACGGCGCGCTCGGGCAGCGTGAACGTCCTGGGCCGCCCGCCCCGGTACTTCGGGTAGGGGGAGTCGAAGCCGTCGGCGTTGAAGTCGTGGATCACGTCCAGTGACGCCCAGCACAGCAACTGAACGACACGTCATGACGGGGCGAACGTTGCCTGATGCGGCACTAGATTTCCGATCGTTCGTGCAACAGGCTGAAGTCGACGTCAAGGGGCGGGAACGGTTCGGGCATGGCAGAGATCGTCTTGTTTCACCACGCGCAGGGGCTGACCACCGGTGTCGTCGGCTTCGCCGACGAGCTGCGTGCGGCCGGGTATGCCGTGCACACCCCCGACCTGTTCGACGGGCGCACGTTCGACTCGGTCGAGGAGGGCGTCGGCTACGCGCAGCAGGTCGGCTTCGGCGAGATCATCGAGCGCGGCGTCCGCGCGGCCGGGGACCTGCCTCGGCAGGTCGTCTACGGGGGCTTCTCCCTCGGGGTGCTCCCCGCCCAGAAGCTGGCGCAGACCCGGCCGGGCGCCCGGGGCGCCCGCGACGGCTGGTGCAAGAGGCCATCCGGGCGGGGAAAACGCAACTTCGACAGGGGGTGCGGAGGCGGCTATCTTCCACCTGGTCCTCGGCGATCGCCCACGCTCGTAAGGAAGTTGCCTCGGGTCGAGCCGCCCGCGGCCGGGCCCACACCAGGCACCCTCAACCAGGGAGAGACGCATGCCTCATCTCGCGTTGTACACGTTCGGCGCCCTGAAGTCACCCGTCGCCGATCCCGCACCTCTCACGCGCGAATTCCAGGACACCGGCGGGCCCGTCTACCAGAAGATCAGCCAGCACCCCGGGTACCTCGCTCATGCCGAAGCGGCGGACGACGGCCAGGGCGCGCATTTCGACTTGGACTGGGGCGCATGGGGGGAGTTCGTCGTCCCGGCCTGGTACGGCAAGGGCCGTACGGCGGAAACCATCGCGCTGGCCGCGACCCTCTCCCTCTGGACCGACCTGCACTCCGCCTTCGACGCCATCTACACCGGTCTGCACCGTGAGGCGCTGAACAGGCGTTACGTGTTTTCGGCGGGGTGAAGTAGAGCCACTGGGACGGTGGTTTCGGGAGCCACGTTGGTCCATTTGTGAAGGCGTCGGACTGTGCCACAGGTTCATGATCGTCGGCGAGAATGGGAGCCACCCCTATCGGGTGACTTCTGATCGGGGGGCGACCGCGGTGGCGGTCCCTGCCCTGGGTAGCTTGAGGGCGCCGGGCCCTCCTGCCCCGTGTCCCTGACAGGTGCGGTTGAAGGGCGCGGCGCCGTCTCCCCGGACAGCCCAGCCTGGCCGTCCTCGACGAGAGCACTGGCCCCTGTCGTAATCGGCATTCCCTAGTTGTCGCAGGGCGGCGATCCCGGGAGACACCGTCTCGTCCGCCATGGCCACCTTCACCGACAGGGACACCTGCCCGGTGCCACTCACGGGTCAGGGCGATCTCGTCGTCGAACGGGGCAGCCCGCTGGGCCGGTGAACGGTCAGCCGGTAGTCGTCAAGGGCGGCCAGGCGGGCTTGGGGCCGGCGGCCAGCGGGAAGCTGTCGCGGTTGGCCCAGCCGCCTTCGAGGAGCAGCAGACGGCAGGGACGGCCAGGAGCGGCCGGCAATCGGGCATCAGTCCCGGCCAACGACGACGATGCAGGCCGGTGCTACTGGCCGTCTCAAGCACGGCCCCTTCCCCACCGTTCGCCGTGTCGAGCTACCAGACGCCACCTGATCGGCCTTCACGGCTATCGGGGCAAGGGCGCTCTGTACACGCTTGACTCGCGGCGGTGACACCACCGGCCTGACACGACGCCTGAGGTGTCCAGAGCACTGGCCGCACGACCGCAGCAGGTTCATCGAAGGAGAGAAATCCGTGCGTACACCGTTCATAGTCACCGGCCCGGGCCGAGCGCGACGGCTGCCCGCCGTCTCCGCGGCCTTCGTAGCCCTGGCCGCCACGACGGGCGCCCTCGCCACGCCGTTCCCCGCGGTCGCGAGCGACACCCGGGTACCGCAGGCCGTCGCCCCGGCAGCTCAGCCGACCCATCAGATGGCGTTCACCGGAAGCGGGTCGTTCACGGTGCCGGCGGGGGTGACGTCGGTGACCGTGTACGCCTGGGGGCCCGGGGCGCCCGGTGGCGGAGGCGGTGGGGCCGGCGGGGCCGGCGGTGGAGGTGGTGGCGGCGGTTCGAATCTGGGAATCCCGGACACGCTGGGCGGTGGCGGTGGCGGTGGAGGGGCTGGCGGCAGCGGTGGTGGTGGCGGTGGCGCGGGCCAGGCCGGAAGCTACGTCGCGTGCACGCTCGCCGTTGACCCCGGAGATGTCCTGAAGGTCACGATCGACACTATGCGTTCGGCGGGCGGCGGTGGCGGCGCGGCCGGTGGCGGTGGCGGTGGCGGTGGAATCGTGACCGCCGACGGGAAGAGCGGGGGAACCGGACGTCCGGGCGGCGAGGGTGGACGCGTGGACGCCGGCGCCGATGGCGGCAGGTTCTCCACTGGCGTGGAGAACCAGCGGACGTTCGACGAGGCTGTCGCGTTCAATGGCGACTCGGGGCTTCCGGGTGGCGGAGGTCCGGGCGGTGGCGGCGGCAGCGGCGGTGACGGCGGCGAGATCGGCGCGGCGACCGCGCCCGGTGGCGCGGGTGGCTCGCCGGGTGGGGCGTCCAGCGGAGGCGGCGCGGCCTCCTTCATTCGTCCGGGTATCTGCGATGGCACGGCCGTCGCGAAAGTGCTCGGCGCGAGCGGATCCGCCGGCCAGGGCGGCAGCCCCGGCAATGCCGGTGTCACCGGCGGCGAGGGCAGGCGCGGAGCTGTCGCCGGCCCGGGTGAGGCCGGAGGCGCCGGCGGCACGGGCGGCGCGGGTGCTCCCGCCGTCGCCGCGCCCGTCGGCGCGGTCACCCCGCCCGCCGGGACCGGCGTCGGTGGCGCGGGCGGCAACGGCGGCAACGCCGCCACGGGCGGCAGAGGCGGCAACGGAGCCAGCAGCCTCACCGCAGGCAGCGCCGACGGCGCAGGCGGCGCCGACGGCGCAGGCGGCGCGGGCAGCGCAGGCGGCCCGGGCTACGCGCTGATCACCTGGTGAGTGTCGGGCCGGAGCGACCACGCTGCTCCCCGCAGCCGTGCCGACGCCGCTCTGGCCGTCCGGCGTGAACCAGCGCCGACATGTGCCGGGCCTGCCACCATGCGCGGTGGCAAGCCCGGCACACGTGCGGTCAGCGCGTCGGCTTGGCCTGGCGTTCGGCCTCGGTGGCCTGGAAACGGTAGGACTCGGTGCCGGTCTGGATGAGTGTGCAGCGGAAGGTGATCCGGTCGGCGATGGCCGCGCAGAGCCGGGGGTCGGCGAAGATCCTGTCCCATTCGGCGAACGGCGAGTTGGTGGCCACCGCAAGCGTGCTGTTCTCGATCGCCTTGCGGGCCTCGATCGCGACCAGGTCCGTGCTGACCGAGCCGACCTTGAGCACCGTCTCCATCCCCGCCACGACTGCGGCGGCGGGCAGCTGACGGTGCAGCAGCAGGACCTCGATCAGCATCCGGGTGCCCTCCCTGTCCCCGGCCTTTTGTTTGGCCGCGGCCCAGAACGCCTCGTGCACCCTGGTGAATCCGCCCTCCGCCCGGGCCTGCGCCAAGGCAGCGGCTCCGGCGAACGCGCCGGGTTTGACCAGCAGAATCTCCAGGCTCTTCGGCGCGGCCAGGTCCGCGCGCAGCATCGCGTCGATGAAGCCCTTCACCGGCTCCAGCACGCTCGTGCGCGGCGGAGGCTTCTTCCGCTTCGCTGGCACCGGACACACCAGCGCCATCGCCACGGTGTTCCGCGACACCTTGTACCGCTGAGCCAACGCCCGCCCCGAGACCGTCGGATCCAACCGGCGGTCCCGCCGGATCCGCTCAAAGATCCACTCGCGCGACCTGTACACCCACGGGCTCCTGACACGACCGTGACCAACTCGCACAGCCTGCCCGGCCAAACAGCCCAAAGCCCCCATTACTCCAAAGACGGCATGTCACACACCTTCAGACCCGGTGGCTCCCAAACTCGCCGCCGAAGCAACGGCTCCCGAAACCACCGCCCCAGTGGCTCTACTTCACCCCGCTAGAAACACGTTACGACTGGTTCGAGAGGACAGGACGCCCGGGTTACGTGTTCTGGTGGGTCGCCGACGGCGAGATACCCGTCTGGCAGGACGGGGTTTCCAGGCTGGAACACCTCCACGACCACGGCTCCGCGCCGCACGCCTTCACCTTCCACCACGCGTTCGCCCCGGACGGAACTCCGGCCAGGGCCGAAGGCATCGGGCCGAAGAGCGACCAGGTTCGCTGACAAGGAAGCCTGAACGACCGGGTTCGCTGTCAAACGCCTCGATCGAATGACGGCGAACAGATGTCTCTGCGCTACTTCTCCTCCGGCTCCCAGGCGCGGAGCAGGTCGAGCAGCCCTGCGTCTCCGTCAACGTGCAAGGAGTCGGCCTGGATCCGGTCGTACAGGTAGAGGACCAGCTCACCGGCCGTGCCGTGGACGGAGGCGCCAGCCGCGTCCGAGTCCTCGCCGGTCGCGGCGGTGGGCGCGGGGACGCGGGTGGTGCGTGCGCCGTCGCCGTCGACGGTGAGGCGCCAGGAGCGGCCCTCGGCGGCGTGGAAGTCGAAGGCCGTGGGCTTGTGCGGCCAGGCACTCGGCGTTGCGCAGACGGTGAACAGGAACTCCTCCACACCGTCGAGTGCCAGCTCGACCGGCAGCTGCTGCGGGGCGCCCCCGGCGAGCTGGGCGTCGTAGGTGTGCACCGCGGTCTCCTGGACCCGGTGCCGGGCGACACCGCCGGCGGTCCGCGGTGACTGCGACGCGGGCCACCACGTCCAGCAACCGCTCTCCGGTCCCGCCGCGCTCAGGGCGCCCAGCAGAAGCTGCGTCGACGCGTCCAGCCAGGCCAGCAGGGCCTCACGCTCCTGCGGCACTTCCAGCGCGGCGCGCGCGGCGACGGCCTCGGCCGGGGGCGCGTCGGCGGGCCCCGCGCCGACGATGGCGGCCCAGAACCGGTCTCCCCCGCCCAGGTGCTTCACCAGATCGAACAGCGTCCACCCGGGGCAGGTCGGCACCTGCGCGTCGAGACCG
Source organism: Kitasatospora sp. NPDC098663 (assembly GCF_044760075.1). Lineage (NCBI taxonomy): Bacteria > Bacillati > Actinomycetota > Actinomycetes > Kitasatosporales > Streptomycetaceae > Kitasatospora > Kitasatospora sp. NPDC098663. The sequence goes on from NZ_JBIWAP010000014.1 coordinate 86,812, forward strand.
GGCGCGGCGGCGACCGCGGCGCGGAAGGCGGTCGACCGTTCATCGATCAGTCGCAACAGATCGGGGAATTCAAGATTCTTTTCCACGCCGGATGTCTACCACCGTGCTCCGGTGGTCGGACAGCGATTTTCACAGTCGCCGCCGGTCGGCCATTGCGGACGTCCTCGCCTCCCACCGCTCGGGTGACAAGCCGCGCACTGCCGCGAGGACGCTGGTCGTGGCGGTACGCCAGGCGTCGTGCCTGTGGGTGCTCTGGCCCGTCGTGCGGCCGGGCCCCTCGGCGACGTGACCTCCGCCCGGTGCGCGCGGTCATGCTGCCGCTCGATGTGATGGACGCGGAGGTCACGACGGCGGGGGAGGACCGGCCGGGTCGGGAGCTCGGGTGGCTCCCGTTCGACCAGCACTCCTCAAGTTCGGGACAGAACAACAGCCGCTTGGGCGTGGTGGTCGAACTCGCCGGCTTTGGCGGCCTGGAGGAAGGCGGCGAAGTGGGCGGGGGTGGTGGGGAGGGTGAGGTGGCCCTCGTCGGACTCGCGGAGTTCGACCAGCCCGTGGGTGGTGCGGATCTCCACGCATTCGTTGCTTGAGGCGCTGTAGCTGGACTTCTGCCAGGTGGTGTCGGTCATCTGGGGTCCCCCGTTGGTTGTTTGGCGCAGGAAGTCGGGCTGGCCGACTTCCTGCGCTGTGGGGTGTCTAGGCGTGGTGGTCGAACTCGCCGGCTTTGGCGGCTTGGAGGAAGGCGGCGAAGTGGGCGGGGGTGGTGGGGAGGGTGAGGTGGCCCTCGTCGGACTCGCGGAGTTCGACCAGCCCGTCGACCGTGCGGACCTCCACGCAGTTCTCGACGCTGCCGCTGAAGGAAGACTTCTGCCACTTGGTGTCGGTCATGATGGGCCTTTCATAGGTCTCGTGCGATTTTGCTGATCAGGTCGCGAGAGTTGCTCGTGCTCAGCGCAACCGATTCAGTGCGCTCGAAGATGTACCGGTAGCTGGCCAGCTCGTTGACGGCGTCGACGTATTCGGGGCCCTGGGAGAGTTCCCGCTCGACAGTGTCGAGCTCAGGGACTGAGCCGAACGCATAGGCGAGGTTCTCGGCAGCCCCGGGGAAGGTCTCGACGTCGAACGGTACGACTCGAATGGTCATCCAGGGCAGTTCGGAGTCTTCGAGCAGGGAGCCGAGTTGTTCCTTGAGGATCTGGGTACCGCCGAACCGAGTCCACAGCACCGACTCGTAGATGAAAGCGGTCAGCGGCTTCGGATTGCGGCGCAGGTCGGCCTTGCGCTGCATTCTGAACGCAGTGCGGGCCTCCAACTCGTGCCGAGGGAGCGGAGGAAATACTCGCCCGAAGACCGACGAGGCGTAGTTGATGGTCTGGCAGGGGCCCGGCATGTGGGTGAGGAGCCACATCATGAGCCCGTCCGAACGCTTCTCCAGCTCCGCGTTCTCAAGGATGCCGTCAGGGAGGGACCCTCGGTACTCCTCCCACCAGCCCTTGGAGCGGTCTTGGACCATGGACTCCAGAGCCTCGATCAAGGGCATGTTCGTGCACTTGCAGGCTGCGGCGAAGGAGCGGAGCCGTTCTGGGCTCACGCCGATCTTGCCAGACTCCATCTGGCTGACCTGAGTTCGGTCGATGCCAAGGGCCCTGCTCAGGTTTACCGTCTGAAGACCGGCGGCCTCGCGCATCTTCCGAAGCTCGGCACCGATTCGACGTTGACGGAGCGTCGGATTGAGTCGTGGCGGCATTGGGTCCTTCCTTGCCGGTGTGTCCCAAGTCTGCCGCGCCGCTTGGGCGCGGGTCCACCTGGGGACGGAGGGTGGCACTTGAGGGTGAACCTATCCCGTTTTAGTTCTACACGTGATACCGGTGCTGTATGTTCGGTGTCACGACGATCCGACGGATCGTCAATAACGCCCGCTCATAGGGCTCTCGGCGGCATGCCCGCCGGTTCTTCCCTCACCATCACGCCTCGGGAGAACTCCCATGCGTCACCTCAACACGCCCTCCCTCGCCATCGCCCGCCAGTCGCTCCGGGAAGCGATGGGTCGTTGCGGGTACCCGACCTCGGTCACCGACGACGCCGAACTCGCGCTCGTGGAACTGCTCGTGAACGCCTGGCGGCACGGCGGCACCCCCGCGCCGCTCGTCCTCATCCTCGCCGTCGGCCCCACCCTCCGGGTGTCCGTCAGTGACGAGAGCCCGAGCCTCCCGCAAAAGCAGGAGCCGGCGCCCCTCGCCCAGTCCGGCCGGGGCCTCCAGCTCATCGAAGGCCTCACCCACCGCTGGGGCGTGGACCCCCAGGAACGCGGCAAAATGGTGTGGTTCGAGCTGGACGCCGCCTGATGTCCTACCCCCTCCCGCGCCGTCGCCCCATGATGCCGACCGACCCCCGGATCCGGCTCTACACCGACGACCACATCCGTACGCTGCTCGCCGAAGTCGACGAGCGCGGCCGCAAGTTCGGCCTCATCTGGCCCTCCGCCACCACGGACAAGACCATCGACGGCCGCATCCTCGTCCGCTTCAACGCGGCCCCCGCCTCCACCCTCCTGAACCTCCTCTCCCTCCTCCTCGCCGCCGAGCGAGGCGACGACTCGTGCGTTTCCTGATCGCCACCGCTTTCGCGGTCCTCCTCGCCCTGGCGATCGCCACCGTCGTCCTGGGCGTCATCACCGCCCTCCGCGCGACCCCGCCCGACGAGGACACCTAACCCCCACCCCCCACCCCCCACCCCCCACCCCCCAGCCCCCGCCGCTCAGCCGTCGGGGGCTGAGGGACGATGGAGCACGTGGCACAGCGGAGATACGAGTACGCCCCGGCAGGCACCCTGCCCGGGCTGTTGCAGCGCGGCCGGGGCCTGGGCGCGCAGATGGCGGCGGAGGATCCGGCCTCGGCCGCCGAGCTGGTCTACGGCTGCATCCGCTGGGACTGGCGCTGGGACCGGCAGGTGGACGACCGGCACCTCTACCTGGCGCGGCTCGTCCGGGACCTGGAACTGCCGGTCGGACCGATCGTCGAACTGCTGTCCGGGGACGAGGACACCTGCCTGCGGGCCACCGGAGTCCTGGAGCTGCTGGCGCTCGCCGGCTCCGCCGAGGCCCGGGAAGCACTCCGTGCCCACGTCCGCGAGGACGAGCACCCGGTGGCCGGGCAGGACGTACGCCGGCGGCGTGGCCCTCGCGGCTCGACGGACCCGGCTCCCGAGCGGCACAGCGCGAGCCCGCACGCCCTGCTGCCGGAGCACGGCGGCGACGCGAGTGATCTCGATCTGCCCACGGCGACGGGCGAGCTGGAACGGCAGTGGACGTCCCAGGAGTGGTCCGGCCCGATGCACACCGCCCGGGGCCTGGCCCGGTTCGGCCCCGACGCCGCCGGGGCCGCGTCGCTGCTGCGCCGCTTCTGGCTGTGGACGCCGCACTCCTCCGAGCGCCCCGCCTACCTGGAGGCACTGGCCGCCGTAGCCCCCGCCGGGCTGGCCGAGGTGTACACCGAGTGCCTGTGGGACTGCGAGGCCGACGCCCGCCTCCTGGCCGTCGCGCACGCCCCCGACCGCCCCCACGTCCGGGAACGCCTCGCCCACCTGCGGGACGACCCGATGGAGGTACCGGAGGTTCGCGAGGCCGCCGGGACGCGACTCGCCGGGCTGAGCTCGGGAGGCTCCGAGCGGGAGGAGGGCGCCTGCGAAGGGGAGCTAGAGTAGACGCGTGAACGCGTGAGTGATGGTCCGGACCCCGTGAGGTGGTTCGGGCCACATCTGTTTCCAGGCACCCTGTGTGACCTGCGCGTTCGCCGGCCCACCAGACCCGCACCCGCCTCCGGAGGCCCCGCCTTGAGCGATCAGCCGTTCGCGCATCTGCACGTCCACACCGAGTACTCGATGCTGGACGGTGCCGCCCGGCTGAAGCAGATGTTCAAGGAGGTCGAGCGGCTGGGCCAGACCCACGTCGCGATGACCGACCACGGGAACATGTACGGCGCCGCCGAGTTCCACAAGCAGGCGACCGCCGCCGGGATCACCCCGGTGATCGGCATCGAGGCGTACGTCGCGCCGGAGTCCCGCTCCAACACCAAGCGCATCCTGTGGGGCCAGCCGCACCAGAAGCGGGACGACGTCTCCGCCTCCGGCGCCTACACCCACAAGACCATCTGGGCCCGTAACAAGGAGGGCCTGCACAACCTCTTCAAGCTGACCTCGCGCTCCTACGCCGAGGGCTGGCTGGTGAAGTGGCCCCGGATGGACAAGGAGCTGATCTCCGACCTGTCCGGCGGCCTGATGGCCACCACCGGCTGCCCGTCCGGCGAGGTGCAGACCAGGCTGCGGCTGGGCCAGTTCGACGAGGCGGTGAAGTCGGCCGCCGACTACCAGGACATCTTCGGCAAGGAGAACTACTTCCTGGAGCTGATGGACCACGGCCTCGACATCGAGAAGCGGGTCCGCGACGGGCTGCTGGAGATCAGCAAGAAGCTGAACATCCCCCCGGTCGTCACCAACGACTCGCACTACACCACCGAGGCCGACGCCGGGGCGCACGACCTGCTGCTCTGCGTGCAGACCGGCAAGAACCTCTCCGATCCGGACCGCTTCCGCTTCGACGGCACCGGCTACTACATCAAGTCGGCCGCCGAGATGTACGCCCTGGACTCCTCGGACGCCTGGCAGGAGGGCTGCCGCAACAGCCAGCTCCTCGTCGCCTCCCGGGTCGACACCGAGGGCATGTTCAAGTTCAAGAACCTCATGCCGCGCTTCCCGATCCCGGAGGGCTTCGAGTCCGAGGCGGACTTCTTCAAGTCCCAGGTGTGGAAGGGCATGGACTGGCGCTTCCCGGGCGGGTACGACGAGGAGCACAAGAAGCTCGCCGAGTACGAGATGGACACCATCATCCAGATGGGGTTCCCGGCGTACTTCCTCGTGGTCGCCGACTTCATCATGTGGGCCAAGGAGCAGGGCATCGCGGTGGGCCCCGGCCGTGGTTCGGCGGCGGGCTCGCTGGTCGCGTACGCGATGGGCATCACCGACCTCGACCCCATCCCGCACGGCCTGATCTTCGAGCGCTTCCTCAACCCCGAGCGCATCTCCATGCCCGATGTCGACATCGACTTCGACGAGCGCCGGCGCGGTGACGTGATCCGGTACGTGACCGAGAAGTGGGGATCCGACAAGGTCGCCATGATCGTCACGTACGGCACCATCAAGGCGAAGGCCGCCATCAAGGACTCCTCGCGCGTCCTCGGCTACCCGTACGCGATGGGCGACCGGATCACCAAGGCGATGCCGCCGGACGTGATGGGCAAGGGCATCCCGCTGTCCGGCATCACGGACAACAGCCACCCGCGCTACAGCGAGGCCGGCGAGATCCGGGGGCTGTACGAGACCGACCCGGACGTGAAGAAGGTCATCGACACCGCGCGCGGCATCGAGGGCCTGATCCGCCAGCCCGGCGTGCACGCGGCCGGTGTCATCATGTCCGCCGAGCCGCTGACCGACCACATCCCGGTCTGGACCCGGCACACCGACGGCGTCACCATCACGCAGTTCGACTACCCCACCTGCGAGGGCCTCGGCCTTCTCAAGATGGACTTCCTCGGCCTGCGCAACCTGACGATCATGGACGACGCCGTCAAGGCGATCGAGAAGAACAAGGGCATCAAGATCAACCTGCTTGATCTGCCCCTGGACGACAAGCCGACCTACGAACTGCTGGCGCGCGGCGACACGCTCGGCGTCTTCCAGCTCGACGGCGGCCCCATGCGCTCGCTGCTGCGGCTGATGAAGCCCGACAACTTCGAAGACATCTCCGCCGTCCTCGCGCTGTACCGACCGGGCCCGATGGGCGTCAACTCGCACACCAACTACGCGCTGCGCAAGAACGGCCAGCAGGACATCACCCCGATCCACCCGGAGCTGGAGAAGCCCCTGGAGGAGATCCTCAAGCCGACGTACGGCCTGATCGTCTACCAGGAGCAGGTGCAGAAGGCCGCCCAGATCCTCGCCGGCTACTCGCTCGGCCAGGCCGACCTGCTGCGCCGGGCCATGGGCAAGAAGAAGAAGGAGATCCTGGAGGCCGAGTTCGTGCCCTTCCAGAAGGGCTGCCGGGACCACGGCTACTCGGACGCGGCGATCCAGGCGGTGTGGGACGTCCTGGTGCCCTTCTCCGGCTACGCGTTCAACAAGGCGCACACCGCCGGGTACGGGCTGGTCTCGTACTGGACGGCCTACCTCAAGGCGAACTACCCGGCCGAGTACATGTCCGGCCTGCTGACGTCCGTCAAGGACGACAAGGACAAGTCGGCGATCTACCTCAACGAGTGCCGCAAGATGGGCATCCAGGTGCTGCCGCCGGACGTCAACGAGTCGGACTCGGACTTCACCCCGCACGGTGACACGCTCGTCCGGTTCGGCCTCACCGCGATCCGCAACGTCGGCGGCCCCGTCGTCGACTCGATGATCCGCACCCGCAAGTCGAAGGGGAAGTTCAGCTCCTTCCCGGACTTCCTCGACAAGGTGGAGTCGGTGGTCTGCAACAAGCGGACCGTCGAATCGCTGATCAAGGCGGGCTCCTTCGACTCGCTCGGGCACACCCGCAAGGGCCTCAGCGCGCAGTTCGAGCCGATGATCGACAACGTCGTCGGGGTCAAGCGCAAGGAGGCCGAGGGCCAGTTCGACCTGTTCGGCGGCGACGCCGTCTCCGACGAGCCCAGCTTCGGCCTCGACGTCGTCTTCTCCGAGGAGGAGTGGGAGAAGTCCTTCCTGCTCACCCAGGAGCGCGAGATGCTCGGCCTGTACGTCTCCTCGCACCCGCTGCACGGCATCGAGCACGTGCTCGCCGACAAGGCGGACTGCGCGGTGGCCGACCTCGCCGAACGGCCCGACGGCACCATCGTCACCATCGGCGGCATCATCTCGGGCCTCCAGCGCAAGATGACCAAGCAGGGCAACGCCTGGGCGATCGCGACCGTCGAGGACCTCGCGGGCTCGATCGACTGCATGTTCTTCCCCGCCAGCTACCAGCTGGTCTCGGCCCAACTCGTCGAGGACGCCGTGGTGTTCGTGCGCGGCAAGCTGGACAAGCGGGAGGACGTGCCGCGACTGATGGGGATGGAGCTGTCCGTCCCGGACCTGTCGAACGCGCACGCCGAGGCGCCGATCATCATCAACATCCCGAGCGTGAAGATCACCCCGCCGCTGATCGCCCGGCTCGGCGAGGTGCTGGGCAGCCACCGGGGCACCACGGAGGTCCGGGTGCGGCTGGAGGGCCGCAACAAGACGACCGTGCTGCGGCTGGACCGGCACCGGGTGAAGTCGGACCCGGCGCTGTTCGGGGACCTCAAGCAGCTGCTCGGGCCGAGCTGCCTGGCGGGCTGAGCCGGTGACCGATCCCCCGGGGTGCGCCCCGGGGGATCAGCCGTGCCCGCCCAGGCCCGGGGGGGGGATCAGCCGTGCCCGCCCAGGCCCGGGGGGACGGCCGTGTGCAGGGCGGAGACGAAGGCCGAGATGGCCGGGTGGGAGCCGGCGCCCGCGCGGAAGGCGGCCCGGGTGCGGCGGTACATCGGCAGCCGGGTGAGGACCACGCCGGGCGGCGGCTGCGCGGCGCCCAGCTGCGGGACCAGGGCCACGCCCTGGCCGGCCGCCACCAGGGCCAGGACGGTCGCGAAGTCGTCGATCTGGTGCCGGATCCGGGGCGCGAACCCGGCGGACTCGCAGGCCCGGACGGCCATGCTGTGGCAGAGCGTGCCCGGCGGGGCCATGATCCACGGCGCGCCGCGCTGCTCGGCGACGGTGCCCGGGGCGCGGGCCGCCAGGTACATCGGCTCGGTGAACACCGGACGGGTCACCGCCAGGCCCGGCTCCGGATCGGCCGGGACCAGGTCGTACTCGTGGACCAGCGCGACGTCCAGCTCGCCCGCGCGCAGCGCCGCCGCGACGCCCGCCGGATCCACCTCCGTCACCATCGGCTCCAGGCCCGGATGCCACGCGGCCAGCTCGCCCAGCACCGCCGGGATGATCGCGCGGGCCGCCGACGGATAGGTGCCGATCCGCAACGGGCCGGCCAGGCCCCGCCGGGCGTGGGCGAGTTCGGCGCCCGCCTGCTCCAGCAGGGCGAGCACCGCCTCGGCGTGCCGGACGAGGTTGCGCCCGGCCGGGGTGAGCGCGACCCGCCGCCCGGTGCGCTCCAGCAGCGGGACGCCCGCCTCCTTCTCCAGGACGGACAGCTGCTGGGACACCGCCGAAGGGCTGAAGGAGAGCGCCTCGGCGACGGCGGCGATGGTCCCGAGGTGGGCGAGTTCGCGCAGCAGGCGCAGGCGTCGGACGTCGAGCATCGGCTCAGCTTACGAGAAGCATCACGAATGTGAACTGGACCTGGGTGATCGGCGGGCCGCAGGATCGTGGCCATGGAACTCACCGGCATCCACGTCCCCCTGATCACGCCCTTCGCCGCGGACGGCACGGTCGCGCTGGACGCCCTCGCCGTGCTCGCCGCCGAACTGCTGGAGGCCGGCGCGGCCGGGCTGGTCGCCCTCGGGACCACCGGCGAGCCCGCAGCGCTGAGCGAGGACGAGCGCTGGGCCGTGGTCGAGACCGCCGCGGCCGCCTGCGCCGGCCGCGGGGCCCTCCTGACCGTCGGCGCGCACGGCGGCGACACCCGCTCCACCGCCGAGTCGCTGGCCGCGCTCGGCAAGCGGGTGCCGCAGGCCGCGGCCGCGCTGGTCACCGTCCCGGCGTTCCTGCGGCCGGGCGAGGCCGGGACGGTCGCGCACTTCCGGGCGATCGCCGCGAGCAGCCCGCTGCCGCTGGTCGCCTACCACATCCCGTACCGCACCGGGCAGCAGCTGTCCGCCGCCGCGCTGCTCGAACTCGCCGCGCTGGACGGCGTGGTGGGCGTCAAGTACGCGACCGGGGGAGTGGACCAGACGGCGGTGGAACTGCTCGCCGCCGCCCCCGCCGACTTCGCGGTGCTGACCGGGGAGGACGCCTTCCTGTCGCCGCTGCTGGCGCTCGGCGCGGCCGGCGGCATCCTGGCCTCCGCCCATCTGGCCACCGCCCGGTTCGTCGAGCTGACGCAGGCCTGGCAGGCCGGGGACGCCGCCCGGGCCCGGGCGCTCGGGCACCGGCTCACCGGGCTGGCGCTGGCCGCCTTCGCCGCGCCGAACCCGACGGTGATCAAGGGCGTGCTGCACGCCCAGGGCCGGATCCCCACCCCGGACGTCCGGCTGCCGCTGCTGCCGGCCGGCGGGGCGGAGGTCGAGGCGGCACTGAAGCTGGTGAGTGGTCTGGACCACTAGTCGCTCTCACACCGTGGAACACCAGGCCGCCGCACCCTCGTGACAAGGCATGATGGGCAGAGTGCGGCTGTAGACAGCACCATCCAGAGGAGTAGTCGGAATGAAGATCGGCATTGTCGGGGCCACCGGCCAGGTCGGCACAGTGGTCCGCGAGATCCTGGCGGAGCGCGCCGGCCGTGAAGGCGGACTGGGCCCGGTCGAGCAGCTGCGGCTGTTCGCCTCGGCCCGCTCGGCCGGACGCACCCTGCCCTGGCAGGGCACCGAGGTCACCGTCGAGGACGCGGCCACGGCCGACTACACGGGCCTGGACATCGTGATCTTCTCGGCCGGCGGCTCCACCTCCAAGGCCCTCGCCCCCAAGGCCGCCGCGGCCGGCGCCGTCGTCATCGACAACTCCTCCGCCTGGCGCCGCGACCCCGACGTCCCGCTGGTCGTCTCCGAGGTCAACCCCGGCGCCATCGCCGACCGGCCCAAGGGCATCATCGCCAACCCGAACTGCACCACCATGGCCGCCATGCCCGTGCTGCGCCCGCTGCACGAGGAGGCCGGCCTCGCCGCGCTCGTCGTCTCCACCTACCAGGCCGTCTCCGGCAGCGGCGTGGCCGGCGTGGCCGAACTCCAGGACCAGGCCGCCAAGGTCGTCGACGGCGCCGCCGCGCTCGCCCACGACGGCTCCGCCGTCGAGTTCCCCGAGCCCAAGGTCTACCAGCGCCCGATCGCCTTCAACGTGGTGCCGCTGGCCGGCTCCATCGTCGAGGACGGCTCCAACGAGACCGACGAGGAGCAGAAGCTCCGCCACGAGAGCCGCAAGATCCTCGGCATCCCGGACCTCAAGGTCGCCGGCACCTGCGTGCGCGTCCCGGTCTTCTCCGGCCACTCGCTCCAGATCAACGCCCGCTTCGAGCGCCCGATCAGCCCCGAGCGCGCCGCTGAACTGCTCGCCGCCGCCCCCGGCGTCGAGCTGTCCGACATCCCCACCCCGCTCCAGGCCGCCGGCCGGGACCCGAGCTACGTCGGCCGCATCCGGGCCGACGAGACCGTCGAGCACGGCCTGTCGCTGTTCGTGTCCAACGACAACCTGCGCAAGGGCGCCGCGCTCAACGCCGTCCAGCTGGCCGAGCTGGTCGCCGCCGAGCTCAAGGGCTGACACCCGGCCCCGCCGGGCCGCAGGCGCTCGCACGCAGGGCGTGCGCCCGCTCGCACCACCCGGCGTGACCAAGGGCGGGCCCCGTCGTTGAACGGGGCCCGCCTTTGCGTTCCGTTGGGCTTGCCGTTGCGGTACCGCGACATCCGTCGAGGTTCGGCGCGCGAACCAGGGGGAAAAGGTGACCCAACGCTCGGGCGGCCACGGGGGCCCCTCACCCCACCACGCCCGGACGACGGGCGGATCCGCGCCCACCCGGCCCGACCCCCCACACGAGGGCGAGTGGAAAGAGGTGCGCGATGGACCGCTGTGTCGTCCTGGTGGATGCCGGATACCTGCTGGGCGCCGCCGCCAGCCTGCTCGCCGGTGACCCATCCCGTTCCAGAGTCACCGTCGACCACACCGCGCTGATCACCGCGCTGCGCGAACGCGCCGAAGCCGAGACCGGACTGCCGCTGCTGCGCATCTACTGGTTCGACGCCGCCCCCGACCGGCGCCCGATGCCCGAACACCGCCGGCTGCGCGTCCTGCCCCGCGTCACCGTGCGGCTCGGCGCCCTCACCCGCGCCGAAGGGCGCTGGGTGCAGAAGGGCGTGGACGCCGCCATGCACGCCGAACTCTCCGAGCTCGCCCGCAACCGGGCCTGCGCCGACGTCGTCCTGATCACCGGCGACGGCGACCTGCTGCCCGGCATGATGACCGCCAAGGAACACGGCGTGGCCGTCCACCTGTGGGCGCTCCAGGCCGCCGACGGCGACTTCAACCAGTCCGAGGACCTGGTCGGCGAGGCCGACGAGCGAAGAGTGCTCGACCGCGAGTGGATCGAGGGCTCCTTCAGCCTCCGGGACAACGCCAACGTCTTCCCGGCGCCCGGCGCCCGCCAGGAGATCGCCAAGATCCTCGCCGCCCCGCCCGTCGGCCCGCCCGCGGTGGCACCCGCCGCGGCGCCGGTCGTGGCGCCCCCGGTCGTCCGGCCGGCCGCCGTCGCCCCGGCCACCGTCCCCGCCGCCGTCGGGGCCTCCGCCCTCGGCGCCGTCCCGGGCGCTGTCCCAGGGGCGGTTCCAGCGGCGGGGCGGCCCCAGCCCGCCGCCGCGCTCAAGGTCGTCCCCACCCCCAAGGACCTCGCCGGGCGCACCCCCGCCGTCACCCCGGCGGTCAACGGCCACGGCGGCACCGGACTCGCGAACGGGCACGGCGGCAACGGGCTCGTCAACGGGCACGGCGCCAACGGACACGGCGCCAACGGGCTCCTGAACGGGCAGGCGAACGGGCAGGCGAACGGGCACGGCACCAACGGGCAGGCCGTCGGCTCGACGGGCGCCGCCGGACAGGCCGGCCCCGTCCTGCGCTGGTCCTCCGACCGCGGCTGGGTCGACCGCCCCGCCCCCGAACCCGCCGTCACCGCCGGCGACACCCTCCCCACCCTCGCCCAGCTCACCACCGCCGAACAGCGCTGGGCCGACCGCGAGGAGGACATCACCTCCATCGGCGGCGACGCCCACGAAGTCGGCCAGGTCTTCGCCCGCCGCTGGAGCGACCGGCTGGGCGACGTCGAACGGCTCACCGTGCTCTGGCCCGACTACCCCCGCATCCCGCACCGGGTCGACGGCGAACTCCTCCGCTACGCCGCCCGCTTCGGACTGCTCGCGCACAAGGACGACCAGATCGACGAACACGACCGCTACGCCATCCGGGCCGGATTCTGGAAGGAACTGGCGGTGCGGGTGCCCGGCGGATCGATGGTGGTCGTGGACGACTGACGGGCGAACGGGCCGGGTTGGACCCGGCGTACCGCGCGCCGGTTTTCGGTGATCAGGCCCCCTTGTCCGGTTCGCCCGTGCGAACGCGTAAAGTCTTCGGTCGTGACCGAGTCGGCAGGGCGAGTACCCCAGAACACCCCGCCGTGCGTCGCCGTGCGCGACCTCGTCAGGACCTACCGCACCGGGCGCGGAGCCGCCGCGGGCGAGATCCGGGCCAACGACGGGATCAGCCTCACCGTCCGCCAGGGCGAGATCTTCGGGCTGCTCGGACCCAACGGAGCCGGCAAGTCCACCCTCGTCCGCCAGCTCACCGGCCTGCTGCGCCCGGACTCCGGATCCGTCGAACTCCTCGGCCACGACATCGTCCGCCACCCCGAACGGGCCGCCCGGCTGCTCGGCTACCTCGGCCAGGAATCCAGCGCCCTCGACGAACTGACCGTCGCGCTCGCCGCCGAGACCACCGGACGGCTGCGCGGCCTCACCCGGGCCCGGGCCCGCGCCGAAGCCGCCGACGTCCTCACCGAACTCGGGCTCGAACCCCTCGCCCAGCGGCCGCTCGCCAAGCTCTCCGGCGGCCAGCGCCGACTCGCCTGCGTCGCCGCCGCCCTCGTCGGGGAACGGCCGCTGCTCGTCCTCGACGAACCCACCACCGGCATGGACCCCGTCGCCCGGCGGGCCGTCTGGACCGCCGTCGACCGGCGCCGCACCGAACGCGGCGCCACCGTCCTGCTCGTCACCCACAACGTCATCGAGGCCGAGACCGTGCTCGACCGGGTCGCCGTCATCGACGAGGGGCGGGTCATCGCCTGCGACACCCCCGGCGGGCTCAAGGCCCTCGTCGACGGCGACGTCCGGCTCGACCTGGTCTGGCGGGACGAGGCGCCGCTCGCCGTCCCCGCCGTCGCCGCACTCGCCGAACGGGCCGAACGCACCGGCCGCCGCTGGACCGTCCGCACCACCCCCGAACAGGCCCGCGAACTGGTCGCCGCCGTCACCACCGGCCCGGCCTTCGCCGCCCTCGACGACTTCACCCTCGCCACCCCGAGCCTTGAGGACGCCTACCTCAAGCTCGGGGGCCGCCACGGAGGACTGGCCAAGTGACGCTGCTCTCGGTGCCGCCGCAGGCCACCGCCCCCGCGACCGGCGGCACCCCCGCCCCGCTCGCCCCCGCGGCCCGGCTGCTGCCCGCCCTCGCCGCCGTCTACCGGGCGCAGCTCGCCCGGGCCCGGGTGGCGCGGATCCCGCTGCTGTTCGTCGCCACCTTCCAGTCCGTCGGCATCCTCGTGATGATGCGGGGCGTGGTGGACGCCGGGCAGACCTCGGCCGCGCGGTCCGTGGTCGCCGGGTCCAGCGTCCTGGTGGTGGCGTTCGTCGCCCTCAACCTGCTCGCCCAGTACTTCGGGAAGCTGCGGGCCACCGGCGGACTCGACCACTACGCGACGCTGCCCGTACCCGCCGCCTCCGTGGTGCTCGGGGCGGCCGCCGCCTACGCCTCGTTCACGCTGCCCGGGACGGTCCTCACCGCGGCCTTCGGCGCCGTGATGTTCGGGCTGCCGCTCGGGCAGCTGTGGGTGCTGCTGGCCGTCGTCCCGCTGGCCGGAGCCGCCCTGTCCGGGCTCGGGGCCGCCTGCGGACTGCTCGCGCCCCGCCAGGAGATCGCCACCATGCTCGGGCAGCTCGGCATGTCGGCGGCGCTGCTGCTCGGCGTGCTGCCCGTCGACCACCTCCCGCAGCCCGTCCTGTGGCTGCGCGACCTGCTGCCCTCCACGTACGGCGTCGAGGCCTTCGCCCGGACCTTCGAACCCGACCCGGACTGGGCGCTGATCGCGGGCGACCTCGCCGTCTGCGCGGGCGTCGGCGTGGTGTCGCTGGCGATCGCCACCTGGGCCTACCGGCGGGCCGTCTCCCGGTAGGGGGCGTCCTGACGTGCCGGCTCCGGGAGGCACGGGGTTCGGGTTCCGCGAGGCACGGGGTTCGGATTCCGGGAGGCACGGGCGACGGCTCGTCCCGGCCGCGATCGTGAAACGATGGGGTCCGTGACCGTACCGAACACGCCTCCGGACCCCACCCGCGCCGACGCGGACGCGGTGCCGGACATCACCCCCGATCCGTACGCGCCGCCGCCCGCCCCCGACGCCGGGACCCCGCCGCCGGCGGGCCTCGCGGTCGCCCAGTCGCCGGGCCCCACGCTCAAGGAGCGGCTGCTGCCCGAGCTGCGGCTCGGCGCGGGCACGGTACTGGCCTGCATCGCGGTCGGACTGGTGATGGCGGGGCTGTGGGTCTGGCTCGCGCCCAAGGTGCCGCTGGTCGTCGACGGCGACCGCATCCTCTACGCCGACCCCGAAGGCGAACAGCGGGCGGGGGCCGACGCGGTCTTCGCCCTGATCGCGCTCGGCGCCGGCCTGCTGACCGCGCTCGGGGCCTTCCTGGCCACCCGGCAGCGCGGCGGCGGCATCGCGGTCGCGCTCGGACTGATGGTCGGCGGGCTGCTCGGCTCGCTCGGCGCCTGGCGGCTCGGGCGCTGGCTCGGCCCCAGCAACGACCTGATCGCCGAAGCCCGGCGGGTCGGCAACGGTGGGCACTTCGACGCGAGCATCGACCTCGGCGCGCTGGGGGCGCTGCTGGTGTGGCCGATGGCGGCGATGGTGGTGCTGCTGGCGCTGTCGGCGGCGTTCGGCAAGCGCGAGGAGGACCCGCCGCCGTACTGGGCCGGGCCGTACGGGGCGGCTGCGCCGCAGGCCCCTGCGGAGGGCGCTGCGCGGCCGGAGGACGCCGTGCGGGCGGACGGGGGTGCTCGGGCGGACGGCGTCGCGTGGCCGAACGACGGTGCTCGGGCGGACGGCGTCGCGCGGCCGAACGACGGTGCGAGGCCGGAGGACGCCGCGCGGCCGGGGGAGCGCGGGCAGGGCTGACCGCCCAGGCCCGGGCCCACCCGCGGGTGGGCCCGTCGGCCGGGGTCAGCGGGCGATCGGTGCGGTGCGGGCGCCGGTCAGGGTGACCAGGTCGGCCGGGGCGAGTTCGACCTCCAGGCCGCGGCGCCCGCCGGAGACGTAGACGGTGGGGTGGGCGAGCGCGCTCGCGTCGACCACGGTCCGCAGCGGGCGGCGCTGGCCGAGCGGGGAGATGCCGCCGAGGACGTAGCCGCTGCTTCGCTCGGCGGCCGCCGGGTCGGCCATGGCGGCGCGCTTGCCGCCGACGGCGGCGGCGAGGGCCTTGAGGTCGAGCTGCCCGGCGACCGGGACCACGCCGACGGTGAGCACGCCGTCCACGTCGGCGACCAGGGTCTTGAAGACCCGCTCGGCGGCGACGCCCAGGACCTCGGCGGCCTCGCCGCCGTAGGAGGCGGCGGCCGGGTCGTGCTCGTAGGCGTGCACGGTGAACGGGACGGCGGCGGTCTCCAGGGCGACGGTGGCGGGGGTGCCCTGCCCGCCCTTCTTCGGCTTCTTCGCCATGTGCGGCTCCTTCTTCGCCGTGCGGGTCTTCCGGATCGGCCGGATTAGTTGGGGCTGAACGACTGGCGGGTGAGGTCGACGGCGGGCAGCGACGGCAGCCAGCTGAGCACGGAGCTCTCGCGGCGCAGCAGGTCGAGTTCGGTGCGCAGCCGCTCGGCGGTGTCGGGGCAGGCCAGCAGCTGCTGCTTGACCGGGGTCTCGAACACCGAGGCGGCGGCGACCAGGTAGGAGAGCACCTGCGGGTCGTCCGGGAGCTCCTGGCGCCCGACGGTGCTGGCCTCGCGGGCCCCGGCGAGGCGCTTCTGGTAGACCCGGAAGGCCCGCTCGACCTCGGCGGCGAGGGCGCCGGAGCCCTCGCCGGGCTGTTCCTCGACGAGTTCGGCCTCGCCGGTCAGGTACGGGCCGGAGACGTCCGCCGAGCGGAGCCGGAACCGCGTGGTGCCGGTGACCAGCAGCTCGTAGCGGCCGTCGGGCTGCTCCTGGACGGAGGCGACGTCGGCGACGCAGCCGATGTGGAACATCGCCTCCAGCGGGTCCCCGGTGGCGGTGCCGAGGCCGTCGAGCGGCCCGGCCGGGCCCTCGTCGGGGCGGACCGGGGAGACCTCGCGGCCGTCCTTGATGGCGAGCACGCCGAAGCGGCGCGGTGTGTCGGCCGGTAGCTGGAGCAGGTCGGCGACGAGACGGCGGTAACGCTCCTCGAAGACGTTCAGGGGCAGCACGAGGCCCGGGTAGAGCACGTTGTTCAGCGGGAAGAGCGGCAGCCGTTCTGTCACGGCGGACAGCGTAGTTCCCCGCGCGGTCGCGGCGCGTCGGGGTTGTGCCCGAGGGCGGGCCCCAGGGCGGGCCCCAGGGCGGTCCTCGGGGCGGCCCTGGGGGCGGTCAGCCCCGTTGCAGCATGCGGGTGGCGCCGGCCACGACGGTGGTGGCGAGCAGCCAGCCGACGATCACCAGCCCGGCGGAGACGTACTGGCTGAGGCCCCCGGGGTTCCAGCCCTGCTGGCCGAGCTCGACGACCGGGACGAGCTGGCTGAACGTGTACAGCACCGGGTTCCAGTGCGGGTGCTCGTCGGCCTTCAGCGGCTCCAGCGGGTGGGTGGCGAACCACACGCTCCCCAGGGCCCAGGCGAGCAGCAGCCACAGGCCGGCCCGGCCGGGGCGGTAGCCGTAGCCGACGGTGGCGTCCTGGACCCGGCCCCAGATCCGGGCGGGCAGCGGGAGGGTCCGGTGGCGGCGGCGCTGCTTGGCGTACAGCACCTCGCGGGCGTCGTCGTCGGCGCCGTCGCGGCGCAGGGCGGCGGCGAGCTGCTCGTAGGACTCGGGCTGGAAGTCCACCGAGGAGCCCTCCAGCCAGGCGATCCGCTGCTGGACGCTGAAGGGCCCGACCGGGCGCAGCACCTCGTAGACGAAGCCGGTCAGGCCCAGGTGGCGGCCGCGCGGCCAGGCGTCCGGGCTGTCGACGAGGTTGCCGACCCGGGCGCGGGAGAGCGAGACGGTGCCGGTGGGGCGGACCCGGCAGGTGAACCGCAGCTCGGGGGTGTGGATGCGGCGCAGCGAGAGCTCGTCGTCGCCCTCCAGGTGGAACTCGCCGGAGATCAGGCAGGCGCTCTCGAAGCGGGCGTCGGAGAGCCGGACCCGGCCGAAGGCGCGGAACGGGGTGCTGGGGGCGCCGGGCGGCGGGTTCTGGCCGTAGCCGGAGCCGTAGTAGCTGCGGGAGCCGAACCAGCCGCCGTCGGCGGAGCTGGTCAGGTAGAGGGTGTGGCCGACGGTGAGCCGGACGGCGTTGAGGCAGGTGCGGTTCTGCGGGACGGCGCGCAGCTGGGCGCCGCGCAGCGACAGCCGCCCGCCTATCCGGGCCGTACGGAGGCTCAACTCGCCTTCCACGTCCACGCGTTCGGCCTCGAAGTCCTGGTGGACGGCCAGGCCGTCGGCGGACAGCGCGCGGCCGTAGCGGTCGCCGCCCAGGACGGTCTGGTTGAGCAGCAGGTCGGTGCCGACCTTGGCGTCGGTGAGCCGTACGCCCTCGGGTATCCGGCAGCGGGCCAGGTGGAGGTCGCCGGTGGTGGTGAGCCGGGAGGCCTCCAGGCGGGGGATCAGGCAGGTGACGAAGCGCAGCGTCGAGGCCGAGGCCTCCGAGATGAGGATCTTGCGCTCGAAACGGCACTCGCGGAGCTCGACGTAGTGGCCGATGGCGCCGCCGGCCAGGTTGAGCGCGCCGGTGACCAGCACGCCGTTGAGCCGCAGCGAGGCGACCCGCCCGGTGGTGGCGGCCGGGCCGGCCAGCAGCAGATGGGCGAGGACCCGGGCCCGGACGGTCCGCCCGGGGCCCCAGACGGCGTCCCCGAAGGGGTCGTCGGAGGCGGCGTCGCCACTGCGCCGGTCGAAGACGTTGCCGCGACGGAAGGCCTCCCAGAGCTCACGCTCCGTGTCGGTCCAGCCCTCCGGGGCGTGCTCCAGCATGGTTTTCCCCGTCCCCCCGGTCGTCTCGCCTTTCGTATCACGGACTGAAATGCGGGACCAGGGGTTCCGGCCACTCCTTACACTGGGTGGCGTGATCTCTCGAATCGACCTCCGCGGCTCGCTGGACGACCCGCGTGACCTGCTGCCCCGTGCCGAGTTCGACGTGGCGGCCGCCCTGGAGAAGGTGCGGCCGATCGCCGAGGACGTACGCCATCGCGGGGTCGCGGCCGTGATCGAGATCACCGAGCGCTTCGACGGCGTCCGGCTGGAGTCGACCCGCGTCCCGGCCGAGCAGCTGACCGAGGCCCTGGAGACGCTGGACCCGAAGGTGCGGGCCGCGCTGGAGGAGTCGATCCGCCGGGCCCGCGCCGTGCACGCCGACCAGCGCCGCACCGAGCACACCACCCGGGTGGTGCCGGGCGGCACCGTCACCCAGCGCTGGGTGCCCGTGGAGCGCGTCGGCCTGTACGTGCCGGGCGGGCTGGCGGTCTACCCGTCCTCCGTGGTGATGAACGTGGTGCCGGCCCAGGAGGCGGGCGTCCAGGGCATCGCGGTGACCTCGCCGCCGCAGAAGGAGTTCGACGGCCGCGTCCACCCGACCATCCTGGCGGCCTGCGCGCTGCTCGGCGTGGACGAGGTGTACTCCGTCGGGGGCGCCCAGGCCGTGGCGATGTTCGCGCTGGGCACCGAGGAGTGCGCGCCGGTCACCATGGTCACCGGCCCCGGCAACATCTACGTGGCCGCCGCCAAGCGCTTCTTCGCCGGCCGGATCGGCATCGACTCGGAGGCCGGTCCGACCGAGATCGCCGTCCTCGCCGACGACAGCGCGCTGCCCTCCGACGTGGCCGCCGACCTGATCAGCCAGGCCGAGCACGGACCGACCTCCGGCTCGGTGCTCGTCACCGACTCGCCGGCGCTGGCCGACGCGGTCGAGGCGGAACTCGCCGTCCAGGTCGCCAGGACCAAGCACAGCGAGCGGGTCGCCGAGGCGCTGGGCGGCCGGCAGTCCGGGATCATCCTGGTCGACGACCTGGAGCAGGGCCTCGCCGTGGTCAACGCCTACGCGGCCGAGCACCTGGAGATCCAGACCCGGGACCCGCACGCGGCGGCCGCCAGGGTCGTCAACGCGGGCGCCGTCTTCATCGGCCGCTGGACGCCGGTCTCGCTGGGCGACTACGCGGCCGGCTCCAACCACGTGCTGCCCACCGGCGGCTGCGCCTGCCACTCCTCCGGCCTGTCCGTGCAGACCTTCCTGCGCGGCGTCCAGGTCGTCGAGTACGACCGGGACGCGCTCGCGGACGTCGCCGCGCACGTGGTCAACCTCGCCAACGCGGAGGACCTGCCCGGGCACGGCGACGCGATCAAGGCGCGCTTCGACTGGACGGTGCCGGGATCGTGACTGCTGTGAATCCTGTGACTCCTGTTACTTCTGAGGCTGGTGCGACTCCGGTGGCTGGTGCGACTCGGGTGACCCGGATCGACGACCTCCCCATCCGCGACGAGCTGCGCGGCCAGTCCCCGTACGGCGCGCCGCAGCTGGACGTGCCCGTCCAGCTGAACACCAACGAGAACCCGTACCCGCTCCCCGAGGAGCTGGTCGCCCGGATCGCCGAGCGCGTCGCCGAGGCCGCCCGCAACCTCAACCGCTACCCCGACCGGGACGCCGTCGAACTGCGCGAAGGCCTCGCCGCGTACCTCGGCCGGACCACCGGCTTCGCCGTCACCCGGCAGCAGGTCTGGGCCGCCAACGGCTCCAACGAGGTGCTCCAGCAGCTGCTGCAGACCTTCGGCGGCCCCGGCCGCAGCGCGCTCGGCTTCGAGCCCTCCTACTCGATGCACGCGCTGATCTCCCGGGGCACCGGCACCGAGTGGATCTCCGGCCCGCGGCGCGACGACTTCACCATCGACCTGGACGCCGCCCTCGGCGCGATCGCCGAGCACCGGCCGAACGTGGTCTTCATCTGCTCGCCGAACAACCCGACCGGCACCGCCGTCGCCGCCGACACCGTGCTGCGGCTCTACGAGGCCGCGCAGGCCGCCGGGCCCAGCCTGGTCGTCGTCGACGAGGCCTACGTCGAGTTCTCGCACCGGGCCTCGCTGCTGCCGCTCATCGAGGGCCGCCCCAACCTGGTGGTCTCCCGCACCATGTCCAAGGCCTTCGGCGCGGCCGGACTGCGCCTGGGCTACCTGGCCGCCGACCCGGCCGTGGTGGACGCGGTGCAGCTGGTCCGCCTGCCGTACCACCTGTCGTCCGTCACCCAGGCCACCGCGCTGGCCTGCCTGGAGCACACCGACACCCTGCTCGGGTACGTCGGCCGGCTCAAGGAGGAGCGCGACCGGCTGGTCGACGCGCTGCGCGGGCTCGGCCTGGAGGTCACCGACTCGGACGCCAACTTCGTCCAGTTCGGCCGCTTCGCCGACACCCACGCCGTCTGGCAGGCCATCCTCGACCAGGGCGTCCTGGTCCGTGACAACGGCGTCCCCGGGTGGCTGCGCGTCACCGCCGGCACGCCCGCAGAGAACGACGCCTTCCTGGACGCCGTTCGAACCGTGATCAAGGAGCTGTAACCCGTATGTCCCGCATCGGACGCGTCGAACGCACCACCAAGGAGACCGCGGTCCTGGTCGAGATCGACCTCGACGGCACCGGGAAGACCGACATCTCCACGGGCGTCGGGTTCTACGACCACATGCTCGACCAGCTCGGCCGCCACGGTCTCTTCGACCTCACCGTCAAGACCGACGGCGACCTGCACATCGACACCCACCACACCATCGAGGACACCGCCCTCGCGCTCGGCGCCGCCTTCAAGCAGGCGCTCGGCGACAAGGTCGGCATCTACCGCTTCGGCAACTGCACGGTGCCGCTGGACGAGTCGCTCGCCCAGGTCACCGTCGACCTCTCCGGCCGGCCGTACCTGGTGCACACCGAGCCCGAGCGCATGGCGCCGATGATCGGCTCGTACGACACCACGATGACCCGGCACATCCTGGAGTCCTTCGTGGCCCAGGCGCAGATCGCCCTGCACGTCCACGTGCCGTACGGGCGCAACGCCCACCACATCGTGGAATGCCAGTTCAAGGCGCTCGCCCGAGCCCTGCGCTACGCCGCCGAGCGCGACCCGCGCGCGGCCGGAATCCTCCCCTCGACCAAGGGTGCACTGTGAGCAAGGCGGCCCTCGCCCTCATCTTCGTCGGCCTCTTCCTGGCCGGCGGCGTGATCTCGTTCTGGAAGCAGAAGCTGCCCAAGGGCGTCATCCTGGTGCTCGCGTTCGGCTCGGTCATGTGCCTGGCCTCCGGCATCATGCGTCTGTAGACCCGCAGCAGAGAGACTGGACACCTGAACATGGGCAAGAACGTCGTCGTCCTCGACTACGGGTCGGGCAACCTCCGCTCCGCGCAGCGCGCGCTCGAACGGACCGGGGCGGACGTCACCGTCACCTCCGACTACGACACCGCGATGAACGCGGACGGCCTGCTCGTCCCCGGCGTCGGCGCCTTCGAGGCCTGCATGCGCGGCCTGAAGTCCGTCCGGGGCGACTGGATCATCGGCCGCCGGCTCGCCGGGGGCCGCCCCGTCATGGGCATCTGCGTCGGCATGCAGATCCTCTTCGAGAAGGGGGTCGAGCACGGGGTGGAGACGGCCGGCTGCGACGAGTGGCCCGGCGTCGTCGAGCCGCTGGACGCCCCCGTCATCCCGCACATGGGCTGGAACACCGTGGACGTGCCCGAGGGCAGCCGGATGTTCGCCGGCCTCGACCCGCAGACCCGCTTCTACTTCGTGCACTCCTACGGTGTGCGGCACTGGGAGCTGGAGACCCACAGCGCACGGATCCACGCCCCGCTCGTCACCTGGGCCACCCACGGGCAGCCCTTCGTCGCCGCCATCGAGAACGGCCCGCTCTGGGCCACCCAGTTCCACCCCGAGAAGTCCGGCGACGCCGGCGCCGCCCTCCTGACCAACTGGGTCAACACCCTCTGAGCTTGGAAGAGTTGTGACTATGAGCCGCCTCGAACTGCTTCCCGCCGTCGACGTCCGGGACGGCCAGGCCGTCCGCCTGGTCAAGGGCGCCTCCGGCACCGAGACCTCCTTCGGCGAACCCCTCGCCGCCGCCCTCGCCTGGCAGAACGCCGGCGCCGAATGGCTGCACCTGGTCGACCTCGACGCCGCCTTCGGCACCGGCACCAACTACGAGCTGCTGCGCGAGGTCACCGGCCGCCTCGACATCAAGGTCGAGCTGTCCGGCGGCATCCGCGACGACGAGTCGCTCGCCAACGCGCTCGCCACCGGCTGCACCCGGGTCAACCTCGGCACCGCCGCCCTGGAAGCCCCCGAGTGGGTCGCCAAGGCCATCGCCGAGCACGGCGACAAGATCGCCGTCGGCCTGGACGTCGTCGGCACCACCCTGCGCGGCCGCGGCTGGACCCGCGACGGCGGCCAGCTCTTCGAGGTGCTGGAGCGGCTCAACCAGGAGGGCTGCGCCCGCTACGTCGTCACCGACGTCAACCGGGACGGCACCCTGACCGGCCCCAACCTGCAGCTGCTGCGCGACGTCTGCGCCGCCACCGACCGCCCCGTCGTCGCCTCCGGCGGCGTCTCCTCGCTCGACGACCTGCGTGCCATCGCCGGCCTGGTCGGTGCGGGTGTCGAGGGCGCCATCGTGGGCAAGGCACTCTACGAGCAGAAGTTCACCCTCGAAGAGGCCCTGGAGGCGGTTTCAGGATGACGGAACGTCGGATCGTACGTGGCAGGGTCGGCGGATTCTCCCCCTGGGAGGACCAGTTCGGCTACTCGCGGGCGGTCGCCGCGGGAGACCACGTGCACGTGGCCGGCTCCACCGCCTGGGTGGACGGCCGGATCGAGCACGAGGGCGACCCCTACCGGCAGACCCTCGCCGCGTTCGGCGTCGGGCTCAACGCCCTCGCCGCGTACGGTCTGACGGCGGACGACGTGGTCCGCACCCGGATGTACATCACCCACGCCCGCGACGCCGAGGAGGTGGGCCGCGCCCACCACCAACTCTTCGACGCCGCCCGCCCGGTGGCCACCATGGTGGTGGTCGACGGGCTGATCGACTCCCGGATGATGGTCGAGGTCGAGCTCGACGCCTATCGTGCCGGGCTGGCAAAGACCCTGGAAGGCAACCAGCCGTGACCCTCGCCGTACGTGTCATCCCCTGCCTGGACGTCGACGCCGGGCGGGTGGTCAAGGGCGTCAACTTCCAGAACCTGCGCGACGCCGGCGACCCGGTCGAGATGGCCAAGCTCTACGACGCCGAGGGCGCCGACGAATTGACCTTCCTCGACATCACCGCCTCCTCCGGCGACCGGGAAACCACCTACGACGTGGTCCGCCGCACCGCCGAACAGGTCTTCATCCCGCTCACCGTCGGCGGCGGCATCCGCGCCGTCGAGGACGTCGACAAGCTGCTGCGGGCCGGCGCCGACAAGGTCGGCGTCAACACCGCCGCCATCGCCCGGCCGGAGCTGGTCCGCGAGATCGCCCAGCGGTTCGGGCGGCAGGTCCTGGTGCTGTCCGTGGACGCCCGGCGCTGCCCCCCCGGCACCGAGACCGCGTCCGGCTACGAGGTCACCACCCACGGCGGGCGCAAGGGCACCGGCCTCGACGCCGTCGAATGGGCCGGGCGCGCGGCCGAACTCGGGGCCGGCGAGATCCTGCTCAACTCGATGGACGCCGACGGCACCAAGGACGGCTACGACCTGGAGATGATCCGGGCCGTCCGCAAGACCGTCTCCGTGCCCGTCATCGCCTCCGGCGGCGCCGGCAAGCTCGCCGACTTCGCGCCGGCCGTCGAGGCGGGGGCGGACGCGGTGCTCGCCGCGAGCGTCTTCCACTTCGGGGACCTGCGGATCGGGCAGGTCAAGGACGCGCTGCGGGAGGCCGGGCACCCGGTGCGGTGACCGTCCGTACGGCTTGAGGGCCCGCCGTCCCGGCTTCGGAACGGCGGGCCCTCCCGCGTTCTCAGGCCTGCGGCGGCTCGCCCTTGATCAGCGCGAACGGCGTGCCGTGCGGGTCCGCCAGCCAGGCCAGCCGGCCGACGTTCGGCACGCTCTCCGCGGGCATCAGCACCGAGCCGCCGGCCGCCGTCGCCTTCGCGATCACCGCGTCCACGTCGCCGGCGGCGAAGTACGGCGTCCAGGCGGAGGGCTGGCCCGGCTGCATGGTCGGGGCGATGCCACCGAAGGCCGTGGCCCGCTGGTCGCCCTCGGAGGTCGAGACCACCCGGTAGCTCATGCCCGGGGCCGGCTCGAAGTTCTCCACCCGCCAGCCGAACAGCGCCTGGTAGAAGCCGAACCCGGCGCCCGGGTCAGCGGTGTGCAACTCGGCCCAGACCAGGGTGCCGTCCTCCGACACCACGTCCAGGCCGGTGGTCCGGCCCGGCTGCCAGACCGCGAACCTGGCCCCCTGCGGGTCGGCGAACTGGGCGAACCACCCCTCGCCCATGACGTCCATCGGCGGGACCAGGACCGAACCGCCCGCCTGCTCGGCGGCCTGCGCGGTGGCGTTCACATCGGCCGTACGGAAGTACGTCGTCCAGGTCGGCTCGTCACCCTCGTCGAGCGGGCCGACGGCGCCGACCGTCCTGCCGTCCGACTGGAAGAAGCCGTAGCCGCCCGCCTCCGGGCCGCCGGACCGGAACGTCCAGCCGAAGACCTTGCCGTAGAACTCGGCCGTGGCGGGGATGTCCGGGCTGCCGAGATCGATCCAGCAGGGCGCGCCGGCCGGAAAGTCGGTGGTGAGCATGAGGTGGTGCCCCTTCGACGGAAGACGTGACCAGGACGGGTCCCGTCGGGCGCGCACACGCACCCTCCCCGACCCTCTGCGAGTCTGCACCCGCCCACTGACATCCGCAGCCGGGGAGCGCGGCCGGGAGACCTCAGCCGCGCCCCCGGAAACGGGCCCACAGCTGAGCCGCCCGGTTCAGACCATCGGTCCACGGGTCCGGATCGTCTCCGGCGATCTCGGCCCACATCCGGGCCTGAGCCTGCGCGAAGACGTCCACCACCGTCGGATCGGCGGTCGACCAACTCGGAACCCTGGCCGCCCACGCTTCCGCCGCAGCTGGACGGTGGCCCCCGGCCGCAATCAACCAGATCACCCACAGAGCGGGGTCAATCCAGGAAGCCCCACAGGTCGCCCACGCCCAATCGACCAGGAGAACCCCGCCTCCGTGAACGAGAACGTTCTCGGTGTTCAGATCGGTGTGCAACAGGGCGTCCCCCCGGAACCGGGACAGCATCCTGGGTTCGTCCACGTAGGCTGCCCATCGCTGCTCGGCCCGGCGTAGCTCGATCGGGGGGCACGGTGTACGGCCGAGCCGGCTGAGGGTGTCGACCATCAGCTCCAGGTCTCCGGCGTCCCGGTAGTCGGCGTGGCGCCCCTCGATGTATTCGAAAGCGAGCAGACTCCAGCCGTCGACCTCCGCGTGCCACAGCACCCTGGGGGCGAGGCCTTGAAGGTAGGGGTTGACAGCCGCCTCCCGCCGTTGGGTCCACACACGCGGGTGGCTCAGCTGCATGCCCTTGATGAACGCGCGACCCTCTGTGGTGGTGAGCTCGACGGCGATCTCGGAGTTGAAGCCCGCCGAGATGGTCTCCGCGGTGAGGACTCGTGCTCCGAGACGGGCGGCGACGGCCAGGCGAACGGATTCGGGTAGGTCTGCCCAGTGGATGCGGGTGGTGGTCACGGCTTACAGGCTCCCAGAGTCAGCCCGGAGGCCAACGGCGCCACAGCCGTCGGCCTCCGGGGTTGCGCCTTAGCGGTACGGATTGTCGTCGCTGCACCCGGGGAGGGCGCCGGCGCCGAAGTCCTCCATGTCGTCGATGAACGAGATCTCGTCCTCGTCCCTCTCCGTACGGGTGGCGGTCATCTCGACCATGACAGCGGTCATCCTGCGTTTCCCTTCTGTCCGTGCTGGCAGTAGGTGTTCAGTGGTGCCTTCGCCTCCTGGTAGCGCTTGGCCAGCGGCCGGCACACCGAACACTTCTCGGAGAGCTGGCAGCCGGAGCATCCACCGGTGCGAAGCATGAGGCGGTCGGCGATTCCGCCGAGCCGGCCGAGGCCGCGAACGCCCTCGGCCATGAGATCGATCTGCTCGTCTCGGCCGACCTTGCACATTGAGGCCTGCCCGTGCGGGTCGACGTGCAGGAAGGTGTGTCCTGCGTTGCAGCCCGCGAACCGTTCAAGCGGCTTCAGGTGAGCCGGTGACTGGCTCGCAAGCGATTCGGCGCCGCCGTAGATCGTCGGCGACATGTGGGTGTACTCCCGGTAGGGAAGCCCGAGTTCGTCCGCCATTTCGCGCATCCGGTCGTGCTCGTGCGCGTTCTGCGCGGTGACGATCAACGCCAGTTGCAAGGGAAGGCCGGCCTCGATTCCGGCGGCCAGCCCCCGTGTGACCCGTTTGAAGGCGCCCCGCCGACGGGTGAACGAGTCGTACGTCTCCACGGTCGCCCCGTAGAGGGAGACGGTGACTCTGTATGGCCTGCCGGCGGCGAGCGCCTCCACGGTGGCGGGGCTCGATAGTCGGGTGCCGTTCGTCAGGACCTCGATCATCATCCCGAGATCGTGCGCGAGCTGACACGAAGGGGTGAAATGCGGGTCGATCAGCGCCTCGCCACCTGTGATCTGGAGCCACAGGATCCCGGCGTCCCGCAGGGTCAGCAGCAGGCGGCGCTTGCCCTTCCAGTCCAGGCCGGCGAACCGCTTTTCTCCGAGGTAGCAGTGCTCACAGTCGAGATCGCAGCCGAGGTTGATCTCCCAACTCGCGCGACTGTGTCCGTACATCGGGGAGTCACGGATCAGAACGGCTTCACTCGTTGGTCGGATCGCCAGCTCGGTGCCCCAGCGGGCGCGGGCGGCGCTCGCGAGCCAGAACGGGAGATCGGCCCCGGAGCCGTGGGCGCGCTCCAGCTCCCGGAACCGTTGTTCGGGCAGCTTGATGCCCTCCAGCCGACCCGGTTGCAGCACAACGAAGCTTTTGAGGAACGGACTTGCGATCAGGCTGTGCACTTTTCCTCCTCGACCGTCAGGTGTCTGAGTGGCGCAGCTGGGACTGGGCAGCCGACTTGGTGTAGAAGCGTCTGATCCGGTCCGAGGAGCCAGGAACGCGTACGTACCCGTGCTGTTCGCGGTCGTAGATCCCCCAGCACTCCAGCAGGAAGAAATGGGGGCTTCGGGAGTCGATCAGGCGGATCTCGTACCGAGACAAGGCGGAAGGAGCGCTCACCGCGACTCCCGGCCGGGCATGAACGTGAGCCGGAAGGATTGATGCGGCGAGCCGCGAGTCGACCGTCACGACCTGGTCGGGCGCCGCCTCGAACCAGACCACCTTGCCCTCCTCCGAGGGGTACCAGCCCCAGGAGTGGGCCAGCGCCTCCACCAGGAGCAGGCCGCGGCCGCCGGTGGCCATGTCGTCCGCCGCGCTCCTCACTGGCGGCTGCGGACTCCTGTCCGCGACCTCGACCCGGAGGCGGACTCCGGTCCACCGGACCGTGACGCGGCAGCGCTTTCCGGTGTGCTCAACGGCGTTGGCCAGCAACTCGTCGGCGCACAACTCCACGTCCCGCAGCGACTTCTCGGAGAGGAGTTCCGGCCAGGACCGAGCCACATGCACCACCCACAGTCGGGCGAATCTCACCGCAGCCGTGGTCGGTTGCACCTCTTGGGACTTCGGCATCGGGAGTACAGCGCAGTCGTCGGTGTTCATCAGCCCTCCCGGACTGGGGCGTTGATCGGCGCGGCGATGAGCAACCGCACGGTGGTTCGACCTTCGGAGCGACAGGACTCGATGGCCCTGGCAGGCTCGAATCCAGTGAACCGGCCCAACAACACGATCGGTATGCCTGTCGACACGTAGAGTGGTTTACGCGGTTTACAGCTCGACCTCAGGGGATCGATCGTGGCCACACGCAGGGAACCCAATCACCGCCTCAGGGAGACGATTTCAGCGGGCGGATGGACCTATGAGGCGTTAGCCCGTGTTGTGCGGTGCATCGGTGCGGAGAACGGAGAGATGCTCCTCACCAACAAGTCCGCCGTGGCCCACTGGATCAACGGCGCGCAGCCGGCCGGGCAAGTCGGCCACTACATCGCAGAGGCGCTCTCCCGCCGGTCCGGGCGCCGGGTCACCCTTGCCGAACTCGGCTTCGCCACCCCGGAAGAGTCCTTGGCGGTGAGTAGTGATCCGGTCGAGGCGGTTGCCAACCTCGGCCGTGCAGATGTCGAGCGCCGCACCTTTCTGGCTGTCGCTGCATTCACAACTGCCGGTGTAGCCATGCCGCTGCTCTACGATCCTGAGCCCATCTCGCGTCTGATGAGGGCCCGGACCGGCTTGGCTCGCATCGGTGTTGAAGAAGTTGAGGTCGTTCGGCAGATCACTGCCGCGTTCAGCGCGGCAGACGAACGACTCGGCGGCGGGCATGGGCTGACCACCGTGACCGCCTACCTGGCCGACACGGCAGCCCCGATGCTCAACGGCCGCTTCCCCAACGAAAGTGTGCGGCGGCACGCCTTCGGAGCCGTGGCCGAACTTGCCTACCTTGCTGGATGGAAACACCACGACCTCGGCCAAGAAGGCGCCGCCCAGCGCTACTACCAGGTCGGTTACCAACTCGCTGTGGAGTCGGATCCGCATGGTCACGCCGGATGGATGATGCGCACCCTGGCCCATCAGGCGCTCAGTCTCAAGCAGCCCCACCACTGTGCGGCGCTGATCGAGAATGCACTCGCTCGGAGCGTTGGTCGGGTTGATGGAAAGACCGAGGCGCTTCTTCACATCACTCACGCTCGTGCTTTCGCCGCCACCCGTGACAAGCCCGCTGCAGCCAAGGCACTCCTCGCCGCAGAGAACGCCCTCGTCCGAGACGGCGACCCGCAGCCCAGTTTCTCGTTCGTCAGTGGCCCTGCGGTCGGTACTGTCGCCAGCCACACTGCCCGAACCCTCACCGACCTCGGGGACCACGCAGGAACCGAACAGCAGCACCGTGCCGCGCTGATTCGTTGGGATGCCGAGAAGTACAAGCGGGTTCACGCCCTCACCTACGCAGACCTGGGTGACAGCTTGGCTGTTCAAGCCCGAGCGGACGAGGCGGTCGCAGCCTGGGGATGTGCGCTCGGCCTCATGGCTGGCATGACCTCGGATCGGACGAGAAAGGCGATTTCCTCAATCCGCCCTTGCTTGGCGATCTACCGTAGACGTGGTGTTCCTGGAGCCGTAGATCTGGAACGCCGAACACGTGAGGCACTGACATGACAGCCGCACCGCAGGAAGGACCCGACCGAGTGGCCCAGCCGACCGCTGATCAGACGACTGCTCTCAAGCCCGCCACGGAGTCGATGACCCTGTTGGTCGCCGCCGTCATCGTCCATGACCTTGAAGCTCAACGTGTCGTTCTTCTCCGGCGGGGGCCCCGGGCCAAGTTCGCGCAGGGCCTGTGGGATCTGCCGGTCGGCAAGAACGAACCAGGCGAGCCGATCACGGAGACGGCGGTTCGCGAACTCAGGGAGGAGACCGGGCTCGTCGTCGCTGCCGCGGACTTGCAACTCGCCCACGTCATCCACGGTGCTCGCGGCGTCGAGGCTCCCAACGGCTTCCTGACCGTAGTTTTCGCCGCCCACCGGTGGTCCGGTGAACTCGCGAACGGGGAACCCGCCAAGCACTCGGACGTTGCCTGGGTCGACGTCGGTGCCGTACCGGAGGAATTCGTCTCCACTACCAGGGATGCCCTGATCAGTTATCTGACCAATGGACCGAGCGTCTCCCTCGACTCGTGGCGGAGCTGATAGCCGCGGGGAGTTTCCGATCTCCTCCCATTCCTCTTGGTCTTGGGTCGTCGAGCGCTGCCCCTCGGTGTTCCGAGGGGCAGCGCATCATTTTTTTTCTCTCTTTAAGGCAGCGGCAGGACGTGGCGGAGGGCTTCGAGGGCGTCGGGGGAGCCGTCCACGGTGAGGGTGGTGTGGGCGCCGCGGCCGTAGGTGAAGAGGACCAGGTCGCCCGGTTCGCCGGTGAGGTGGACGGTGGGGGAGCCGGCGGGGCCGATGGTGAGGGACTGGCCGTCGGGGCGGTTCAGGGTCAGGCGGACGGGGGAGCGGCGGCCGGCTTCCAGGCGGGCCAGCAGCGGCAGTCGGCGCCACAGGGCTTCGGCGCGGCCGGCGGGCACCGGGGAGGGCGTCCAGTCGTCGGCGGCCCGCAGGACGTCCTCGGCGTGCACGTAGTACTCGACGGTGTTCGCGGCCTCGTCCGCGCCGGGCAGGGCGAACAGCGAGAACACCGGCGGGCCGGAGCGGAAGAGCTTCAGCAGTTCCTCGTACGGGCGCTCGGCGTACGCCGACTGCACCCGGTGGGTCCAGTCGGCGAGGGCGCCGACCCGGATGCCGGCCGCCGCGTCGGCGCGGCGCTCGCGGATCACCAGGTGGGCGGCGAGGTCGCGGGTGGTCCACCCGGCGCAGAGGGTGGGGGCGTCCGGCCCGGCGGCGGCCAGGAGTTCGGCGAGACGGTGACGCTCGGCGAGGGCGTGGTTCGACATGGCGCCACGATAGAGGCTGTCAGCGCAGGTTGCCGGTGAGCTTGGGGCCGCCCTGCTTGTTGGAGGCCGTCAGGGTGCAGGTGTAGTCCCGCCAGCCCTGCTGGTAGTTGGCCTGGGCGGGGCCGAACTGGCGGCCGTAGTACGTCTTCCCGTCGTTCTGGCGGGCCTTGGCGGCGGCCTCGGCCTCCTTGCAGCCCTCGCGCATGGCGAGTGCGATCGGGATCTCGCCGGTGAGGCCGTCGGCCAGTTTCAGGTCGGCGATCACCTGGCCGTCGTGCTCGCCGGTGCAGGGGCGCTCCTCGGCCTTGGTGATCACCGGGCTGAGCTGGGGGTGGTCGAAGCAGGCGCCGACCGGGAAGAAGGCGTACGGCGGGGCCTTGGTCGGGGTGGGTGTCGGAGTGGGCGTGGGCGTCGGGGTGGCCGTGGGGGTGGGCGGGGGCGGCGCTGCGGCGGGCTTGCGCTCCTCGGGCCAGAGCAGGACGGTGGCCACCACCGCGAGCAGCACGGCCAGAACGGCCACGACGGCGAGGACCAGGCCCCGGGACGGGCGGGAGTCGGCGGCTGCAGGCGGCTGCTGCTCGGAGGTCATGGGCATGAGGATGGCCCACGCGGGGCCCGCACGGCAGGCGGTTGGCCGAAATCGCCCCTTTACGGCGATGTTCGGGGTGGGGTGCGGCAGACTCCCGGGCGGCGCGGATCCGGCCCGGAGGTGGTGAGCGCACCGAGTAGGGGCACACGGCACGGGGGCGCAGGGCGCATCCGGGGCGGTGGGCCGGACTGCAACAATGGCCCCATGTCCACCACACCCGCCACCCCCGGCACCACCGCCCTGGCCCCCGAGATCGCCGCGCGCCTCAAGCGCACCGAGGACGGCCTGCTCCCGGCGATCGCGCAGCAGTACGACACCGGCGAGGTGCTGATGCTGGGCTGGATGGACGACGAGGCGCTGCACCGCACGCTCACCACCGGCCGCTGCACCTACTGGAGCCGCAGCCGCCGCGAGTACTGGGTGAAGGGCGACACCTCCGGCCACGCCCAGGCGGTCAAGTCGGTGGCGCTGGACTGCGACGGCGACACCCTGCTGGTGAAGGTCGACCAGACCGGTGCCGCCTGCCACACCGGCGACCGCACCTGCTTCGACGCCGACGTGCTCCCGCTCGCCTGACCTCTCCCCCC
This sequence comes from Kitasatospora sp. NPDC098663, assembly GCF_044760075.1. Lineage (NCBI taxonomy): Bacteria > Bacillati > Actinomycetota > Actinomycetes > Kitasatosporales > Streptomycetaceae > Kitasatospora > Kitasatospora sp. NPDC098663. The sequence goes on from NZ_JBIWAP010000014.1 coordinate 118,628, forward strand.
ACTCCTCCTGCCGGAACTCCAGAAGGTGCCGCTCGCCATGGATCTCGAAGCCTTCCGCAAGCTCGCCGTCGACACCCGGGTCATCCCGGTCACCCGCAGGCTCCTCGCGGACGGTCTCACCCCGATCGGCCTCTACCGCAGCCTCGCCGAGGAGCGGCCCGGCACCTTCCTGCTGGAGTCCGCCGAGCAGGGCCGCAGCTGGTCGCGCTACTCGTTCGTCGGCGTCCGCAGCGCCGCCGTCCTCACCGTCGGGGAGGACGGCGAGGCCCGCTGGCTGGGCACCCCGCCGGTCGGCATCCCGACCGGCGGCGACCCCTTGCAGGTGCTGCGCGCCGCGCTGGAGGCGCTGCACACCCCGCGCCGCGACGACGACGGCCTGCCGCCGCTCACCGGCGGCCTGGTCGGCTACCTGGGCTACGACGTCGTCCGCCGGCTGGAGAAGCTGCCCGACCTCAACCCGGACGACCTGCGGCTGCCCGAGCTGACCATGCTGCTCGCCACCGACCTCGCCGTGCTCGACCACGTCGACGGCACGGTGCTGCTGATCGCCAACGCCGTCAACCACAACGACCTCGCCAGCGGCGTGGACGAGGCGTACGCGGACGCGGTGGCCCGGCTGGACGCCATGGAGGCCGACCTGCTCAAGCCGGTCGACCCGGGCCTGGCCACCTTCACCCCGGCCGGGCCGGGCGAGGCCCGCTCCCCGTTCGGCGGCGCGCTGTACCGGGCGGCGGTGGAGGTGGTCAAGGAGCGGATCCGAGCGGGCGAGGCCTTCCAGGTCGTCCCCTCGCAGCGTTTCGAGGCGCCCTGCCCGGCCTCGGCGCTGGACGTCTACCGCGTGCTGCGCACCACCAACCCCAGCCCGTACATGTACCTGTTCCGCTTCCCGGGGCCGGACGGCACCGCCGAGGGCGGCTTCGACGTGGTCGGCTCCAGCCCGGAGGCGCTGGTCAAGGTGACCGGCGGCGAGGCGATGGTGCACCCGATCGCCGGGACGAGGCACCGCGGCGCCACCCCGCACGAGGACGCGGCGCTGGCCGCCGAGCTGCTCGCGGACCCCAAGGAGCGGGCCGAGCACCTGATGCTGGTCGACCTGGGCCGCAACGACCTGGGCCGGGTCTGCGAGCCGGGCAGCGTGGAGGTGATCGACTTCATGCACATCGAGCGCTACAGCCACGTGATGCACATCGTCTCCACCGTCACCGGCCGGGTGGCGCCCGGGCGGACCGCCTTCGACGTGCTGACCGCCTGCTTCCCGGCCGGCACCCTGTCCGGCGCGCCCAAGCCCCGCGCGATGCGGATCATCGAGGAGCTGGAGCCCACCCGCCGCGGCCTGTACGGCGGCTGCGTCGGCTATCTGGACTTCGCCGGGGACTCCGACACCGCGATCGCGATCCGCACCGCCGTGCTGCGCGACGGCACCGCCTTCGTGCAGGCCGGCGCGGGCGTGGTCGCGGACTCCGACCCGCACGGGGAGGACACCGAGTGCCGCAACAAGGCGGCCGCCGTGCTGCGGGCCGTCGCCACCGCCAATACGCTGCGGACGCCGGAACTGTCGTGAGTCGCCAGTCGTGAGTCGGCAGTCGTGAGCTGTGAGCCGTAAGTCGTCGAGGGAGGCGGCCGGGATGTCCGAGGTGTCGCCCGACGAACTGCGGCGGGTGGTCGTGCTCGATGCGGCCGCCCAGATCGAGGACCAGCTGGGCGGGCACGGACGGGCGCTGGCCGGCGCGGTGGTCGACGCCGGGATCGGTGCTCCGGCCGGGGTGCCCGACCTGATCCCCGACCTGATCTCCGACCTGGTGGTGACCGCTCCGGGGGCGGAGCCCGACGGCCGGGGCCGGTACGCCGGGGGCGATGTCGAGGCCGTCCTGGAGGTGGCCCGGCCGCACCTCGCCGAGGCGGCGCCGGCGTACGCGCGCAGCGGGATCCCGCTGTACGTGGTGGTGGATCCGGTGGCGGCGGCCTGCACCGTGCACACCGCGCCGTCCGCCGACGGCGGGTACCGGGAGGCGGAGCGGGTGCCGTTCGGCAATGATCTCTTCCTGCCGCTCGCCGGGCGGACGCTGGTGCTGCGGACGGACGAGTTCCCGGCCGGGCCGCCCACCCCGGGTGCGGGGCCGGACGCCGGTCGGGGGATAGTGGACGGGTGAGCGCACCTGACCAGACCCCCGTACCCGCCCCGCCGGCCCCCGCGTCGGGGCGCCGGACGCTCGGCGTGATGCTCCTGCTGACCGTGCTGAGCGCCGTGCTGGTGCTGACCGCCGTCGGCCGGGTCTGGGCCGAGGGCCGGGCCGGCACCCTGGCGGTGTCCGTCTCCGGCGGCACGATCTCCGAACTCCCGGGCGGGCTGGCCCTGGTGGGGCTCGCGGCGGCCGTCGCGGTGTTCGCGGTGCGCGGCGCGGGCCGGCTCGCGGTCGGCGCGCTGACCCTGCTGGCGGGCCTCGGCGCGGCCGTCGCCTCGGCCGCCGGCGCCGGGGACACCGCCGCGCTGGACGCCGAGGCGGCCCGCAAGCTGGCGCTGTCCGGCTCGGCGGCCACCGAGGTCGGCCACACCGGCTGGCCCTGGGTGGCGCTGGCCGGTGGACTGCTGCTGGCCGTCGCCGGGCTGCTCACCCTCCGCTACGGCCGGAGCTGGCCGGCCATGGGCAGCCGCTACGAGGCGCCCACCCGCAAGGCCCCGGCGAAGAGCGAGACCCCGGCAGACCTGTGGAAGGCGCTGGACCGGGGCGAGGACCCGACCACGGTCTGAGCGCCGGGCCGGGGCTTCCGGCCTGAGCAGGCCTGAGCGGCCCTGAGAGGCCCTGAGCGGCCCTCGGTGGGCCCCGACGCCGGTGTGACGCGATAGACCCGCCACCCGCTTTGGGTCGCCGGTGTGTGGCCCGGCACAATGGAACCCGTCAACCCGCCGGCGGCCCCGCAGGCCCGGCCGGGCCCCGAGAGGCTAGGAGCACCACTCAGATGGCAGCAGCAGCACACGGTCACACCACCGCCGCCTGGACCGGCGTGACCATCACGTTCATCGGTTTCGGGATCGCGGGGGTCGCGATGATCCTCCCGTCGGTGATGCTGGTCTGGGCCGGCATCGCGGTCATCCTGGCCGGCGGTGTGGTCGGCAAGGCCATGTCGATGGCGGGCATGGGCAAGCAGCCGAGCGCCAACGTGTACACCTCGCACGAGGAGCAGCGCGCGGCCCGGGCCGCCGTCGCCGCCTGACGACGGACTCCTCGCAGCAGTACGACCCGCAGGAGTACGACTCGCGGCAGTACCGACTCGTGGCAGTACCGACTCGTAGCAGTACCGACGTCGTAGCAGTACCGAACGGCGGGCGCGCCACGCCCGCCGTTTCGTTCTGTCCGGGCCCGGCCCGGGCAGAATTGGGGCGTGACCTCCGCCTCCACCACCTCCGCCCTGCCGCCCGTCCTGCGCCGGCTCGGCCCGCCGCTGGCCGCGCTGGCGGCGGTGGCCGTCCCCGCCGTCTACGTCGCCGCGGTGGACCCGAACACCCCCGGGCACTACCCCGACTGCCCCTTCCTGGCCGCCACCGGCTGGTGGTGCCCCGGCTGCGGGGGGCTGCGCTGCGTCCACGCGCTGGCCCACGGGGACTTCACCGGCGCGCTGCACGACAACGCCGCGGCCGTCCTGCTGTTCGGCGTCCTGGCGCTGCTGTGGCTGCGCTGGGCCTGGGTCGCGCTGACCGGCGGCGGGCCGCGGCCCAGGGCCCCGCTCGGGGCCCGGCGCTGGGTGCTGGTCCTCCTGCTGCTGCTGGTGTTCACGGTGGTGCGCAACCTGCCCGTCGGGGCGGGGCTGGCGCCCCTGCTGGTTTGATCGCCCGCGCCGACGGGTAGCGACCCGCGCGGGCCGGCGCACCGGTCCACAGCGGGGCCCGTACATCGGTCCACTTGGTCCGCGCCGCACGTCCGGGCGGTGCCGGAGAACCGGTGAAACCGCAGTTGGGAGCCGCCCAGGGGGGCGTCCGGCACGCGAGACGCACACCGGGCGGATGCGCCCCGCGCCCCCGGGTGCCGATACCATCGAAGTGCCGCCGGGCCACCGCCCGGACGGCTCGTCGCCGGCGAACGAACAGAAATGTTGGGGGCACTTCGCGTGAGCGAGCGAACCATTGACAGGTGCGTGTTGCGCGCAGCGCCTGCTGAGCGAAGCGAGGTGTGCGCATGAGTGTGCTCGACACGATCATCGACGGGGTCCGCGAGGACCTCGCCGAACGGCAGGCCCGGGTCTCCCTGGACCAGCTGAAGGAACTCGCCGCCAAGGCCCCCGAGGCCAAGGACGGCGTCGCCGCGCTCAAGGGCGACGGGGTCCGGGTGATCTGCGAGGTGAAGCGCTCCAGCCCGTCCAAGGGCGCGCTGGCCGCGATCGCCGACCCGGCCGCCCTGGCGAGCGACTACGCGGCCGGCGGCGCCGCCGCGATCAGCGTGCTCACCGAGCAGCGCCGCTTCGGCGGCTCGCTGGCCGACCTGGACGCCGTCCGCGCGGCGGTGGACACCCCGCTGCTGCGCAAGGACTTCATCGTCACCGCCTACCAGCTGTGGGAGGCCCGCGCGCACGGCGCCGACCTCGCGCTGCTGATCGTCGCCGCCCTCGACCAGTCGGCCCTGGTGTCGCTGATCGAGCGGGCCGAGTCGATCGGCCTCACCCCGCTGGTCGAGGTGCACGACGAGGAGGAGATCAAGCGCGCGGTGGACGCCGGGGCGCGGATCATCGGCGTCAACGCCCGCAACCTCAAGACCCTTGAGGTGGACCGCAACACCTTCGGCAACGTCGTCCACGCCATCCCGGACAGCGTCGTCAAGATCGCCGAGTCCGGCGTGCGAGGCCCGCTGGACGTGATCTCCTACGCCAACCTGGGCGCCGACGCAGTCCTGGTCGGCGAGTCCCTGGTGACCGGCAGGGACCCGCGCGCCGCGGTCGCCGACCTGGTCGCGGCCGGCGCCCACCCCGCCGTCCGGCACAAGGACTGACCCGCCGACATGAAGATCGCCACCCGCCTCGCCCCCGGTTGCCGCCCGCGCGGCTGCCGCGCGCCCGCACGCCGGGTGCTGGGGCGGCGGGTGCGGTACGTGATCGGCTGCGAGCCCGGGCAGGTGCCGGGCCGCCGATGGCGACGGACATCCGGCTGAGCCCAGCCACGAGACGTCCCTGTCGTCATCTCCCAAAGGACTCCACCATGTCCGACAAGTCCGCGAAGGACTACCTGCCCGGCGCCCAGGTGCCGGACGCCCGAGGCTACTTCGGTGCCTATGGCGGCCGCTTCATCCCCGAGGCGCTGGTCGCCGCCGTCGAGCAGGTCGCCGAGGAGTACGAGAAGGCCAAGGCCGATCCGGCCTTCGCCGCCGAACTCGACGGCCTGCTCAAGGACTACACCGGCCGCCCGAGCCCGCTGACCGACGTGCACCGCTTCTCCGCCGAGGCGGGCGGCGCGCGCGTCCTGCTCAAGCGCGAGGACCTCAACCACACCGGCTCGCACAAGATCAACAACGTGCTGGGCCAGGCCCTGCTCACCCGGCGGATGGGCAAGACCCGGATCATCGCCGAGACCGGCGCCGGCCAGCACGGCGTGGCCACCGCCACCGCCTGCGCCCTGTTCGGCTTCGACTGCACCATCTACATGGGCGAGGTCGACACCCAGCGCCAGGCGCTGAACGTCGCCCGGATGCGGATGCTCGGCGCCGAGGTGGTGTCCGTCACCTCCGGCAGCCGCACCCTCAAGGACGCCATCAACGAGGCGTTCCGCGACTGGGTCGCCAACGTGGACTCCACCCACTACCTGTTCGGCACCGTGGCCGGCCCGCACCCCTTCCCGATGATGGTCCGCGACTTCCACCGGGTCATCGGCGTCGAGGCCCGCCAGCAGGTGCTCGACCGCACCGGGCGGCTGCCCGACGCCGTCGTCGCCTGCGTCGGCGGCGGCTCCAACGCGATGGGCATCTTCCACGAGTTCATCCCCGACGCCGGCGTGCGCCTGATCGGCTGCGAGGCCGCCGGCGAGGGCGCCGACACCCCCAAGCACGCCGCCACCCTCACCAAGGGCGACCCCGGCGTGCTGCACGGCTCGCGCACCTACGTCCTCCAGGACGAGGACGGCCAGACCATCGAGTCGCACTCCATCTCCGCCGGCCTCGACTACCCGGGCGTCGGCCCGGAGCACGCCTGGCTGAAGGACACCGGACGGGCCGAGTACCGCCCCGTCACCGACGACGCCGCCATGCAGGCGCTGCGGCTGCTGTCCCGCACCGAGGGCATCATCCCGGCCATCGAGAGCGCCCACGCGCTGGCCGGCGCCCTGGAACTGGGCCGCGAGCTCGGGCCCGAGGCCACCATCCTGGTCTCGCTCTCCGGGCGCGGCGACAAGGACATGCACACCGCGGCCGAGTACTTCGGCCTGTACGACGAGCCGGCCGGCGGTTCGGCCCACGACGCGGCCCACGGGGGTAAGTGACCATGGCATCGAAGCTCAGTGGCATCCTGGCGGCCGCCAAGGCCGAGGACCGCGCCGCGCTGATCGGCTACCTGCCGGGCGGCTTCCCGACCGTCGACGGCGGCATCCGGGCGATCAACGCCCTGATCGAGGGCGGCTGCGACATCGTCGAGGTCGGCCTGCCGCACTCCGACCCGGTGCTGGACGGCGCCGTCATCCAGACCGCCGACGACATCGCGCTGCGCGGCGGCGTGCGGATCAAGGACGTGCTGCGCACCGTCCAGGAGGTCGCCGCCGCGCACCCCGAGGCGGCGGTGCTGGTGATGACGTACTGGAACCCGGTCGACCGCTACGGCACCGTGCGCTTCGCCGCCGACCTCGCCGCCGCGGGCGGCGCCGGCTGCATCCTGCCGGACCTGCCGGTCGAGGAGTCCGAGGAGTGGCGCAAGGCGGCGGACGAGCACGGTCTGGACACCGTGTTCGTGGTCGCCCCCAGCAGCAAGGACCCGCGCCTGGCCGAGGTCACCGCGGCCGGCAGCGGCTTCGTCTACGCGGCCGCCGTGATGGGCGTGACCGGGACCCGCGCCCAGGTCGGCTCGCTCGCCGAGGACCTGGTCGCCCGCACCCGGGCGACCACCGACCTGCCGGTCTGCGTCGGCCTCGGCGTCTCCACCCCCGAGCAGGCCGCCGAGGTGGCGGGCTTCGCCGACGGCGTGATCGTGGGCTCCGCGTTCGTCAAGCGGATCCTGGAGGCCGGCGACGACGAGGCGGCCGCGCTGGACGCGGTGCGCGCCCTGGCCGGCGAGCTGGCGGCGGGCGTCCGCCGGCGCTGACCCGGTACCACGTGACGGCCCGCCACCCTTCGTGGGTGGCGGGCCGTCGCGCTTGCGTGCGCCCGGCTCGCCGGGCGGCGGCGCTCGCGCGGCCCCGAACGGGTGAACAGCGACGGGCACACGCATCAGCCGGGGTTGACCGGCGTTGAGTGGAGGGACGAGTGCACGAACGAGGTGCACGGGGGTTGCCGAGCGAGCGAAGGAGTGAGCCGGTGCCGGGTCTCCATCGGGCCGTTCTGCTGCGGGCGGCCGCCGCCGCACTGGCGCTCGGCGCCGCCGTCGGAGCGCACACCGAGGTGGGGCAGGCGCTGGCCAAGCGCGGTGCCGAGCGGGCCGTGCGGGACGCGTACGCCTGCGCCGAGGCGGCCCGCTGGGACGCCGCCGAACGGGCCGCCCACCCGCACCACGAGGGCCGCGCCGACCTGTTCGACCCCGGCCGCCCGCCCGGCTGCCGTTCCTGAGAGCCGGGCGGACCTGATCGACCACGGCCACCCACCCCTGAACGGACGTTCGCCGGATTCGGACACACCATCACCAGACGTCACCCATCCGGCTTAATTCCTGAATATGGAGGAACCGTCCTTCATCCCTTACGGTTCATCAGGAAGTGAACGAGTTTCCCGAGGGGGGTTCCCTGATGGCCGGCCCGGCAGCGCAGCCCGGTGACCCGGCGCCCGCGCCGCCCGCCCGGCGGCCGGTGCCGGCCTGGAGTCCGTGGCTGGGCACCGTCGTCCGGCTCGGCCTCGCGGTGGTCTGGGGCTGGGCCGGCCTGGCCAAGATCGCCGACCCGGCGGAGGCCGCCCAGGCCGTCCGCGCCTACGAGATCCTGCCCGAGGGCCTGGTCAAGCCGGTCGGCTACGCCCTGCCCTTCCTGGAGCTGGCGCTCGCCCTGCTGCTGGTGATCGGCCTCGGCGTCCGGATCGTCGCCGGCGTCTCGGCGCTGCTGCTGCTCACCTTCATCGCCGGGATCGCCGCCGCCTGGGCGCGCGGCATCTCGATCGACTGCGGCTGCTTCGGCGGCGGCGGGCACGTCGACGCCTCGCAGACCGAGTACCTCCAGGAGATCCTGCGCGACACCGGGTTCCTCCTGCTGGCCGGGTGGCTGCTGTGGCGGCCCCGCACCAGGATCTCGGCGGACGGCTGGCTGGCGAGCTGACCGGCCGGCCCCGCCGCACCCCCACCCCACCCCACGAAGGCCCTCCCCGATTGTGGATGTCAAGGCAATGAGCGAGAAGAACCGAGAAGGCAAGCGCACCGCCCGCGAGCGGATGCTGGAGCAGCGGGCGGCCGACGAGGCCACGTCCAGGCGCAGGAAGAAGCTGTTGGTGGGCGGCGCGGTGCTCGTGGTGATCGCCGCCGCCGTGGTCACCGGCGTCGTGGTGCAGAACCAGCGCTCCAAGCCGGAGACCCCGGTCGCCGCCCCCGCCGGGACGATCGGCGACAAGAACCTGGTCATCCCGGCCGGATCGGCCAACGCCCCGGCCGTCCTCACCGTCTACGAGGACCCGCGCTGCCCGGCCTGCGGGATCTTCGAGCGCGAGTTCTCCTCGACCGTCGACCAGCTGGAAGACGCCGGCAAGATCTACACCAACTACCACATCGTGTCGTTCATCGACCGGGCCGTCCCGGGCAAGGGCTCCAAGGCCGGCGCCAACGCGCTGGCCTGCGCCCAGGACGCCGGGCACTTCCGGGACTTCCACGACGTGCTGTACCGCAACCAGCCGGACGAGACCAGCGACGCCTTCGGCGACAAGGCCGTCCTGATCAACCTCGCCAAACAGGTCAACGGCCTCGACACGCCCACGTTCGAGGCCTGCGTCAACGACAACAAGTACGGCGGATGGGTGTCGTCCGTGCAGCAGGACTTCGACAAGTCCAGCTACAAGTCCACCCCGACCGTGCTGCTCAACGGCCAGCCGATCTACCCCAAGAACGGCGCCGAGGAGATCACCCCGGCGAACCTGGTGAAGTGGGTCGACGCCGCCAACCAGGGCAAGCAGCTGGGCACCGCGGGCTCCAACGGGCAGACCCCGGCGCCCACCAGCACCGCCTCGGAGGCCAACAACCCGTCGCCGACCGCGGGCTGAGCCCCGCACACCGCCGGGTGACCGCCGCCTCCTCCTCCCCGTCCGGAGGGGGCGGCGGCGCCGTTCCCGGTGCCCGTTGTTCGGTATCTGTGACCCCGGGGGTGCCCAGCGGGGGCCGCAGACCCTGTAGCGTCGGAACCGCCATGGATATCGCCTACATTCCCAGCCCGTCGCGGGGCGTCCTGTACCTCGGACCGATCCCGCTGCGCGCCTACGCCTTCTGCATCATCCTCGGTGTCGTCGTGGCCGTCTGGCTCGGCAGCAAGCGCTGGGTCGCCCGGGGCGGTGCCAAGCACACGGTCGGCGACATCGCCGTCTGGGCCGTGCCCTTCGGCCTGGTCGGCGGCCGGCTGTACCACGTGATCACCGACCACCAGCTGTACTTCGGGGCCGGCAGGAACCCCTGGAACGCCTTCAAGATCTGGGAGGGCGGCCTCGGCATCTGGGGCGCCGTCGCGCTCGGCGCGGTCGGGGCCTGGATCGGCTGCCGCCGCCGGGGCGTGCCGCTGCCCGCGTACGCGGACGCCATCGCGCCGGGCATCGCGCTCGCGCAGGCGATGGGCCGCTGGGGCAACTACTTCAACCAGGAGCTGTACGGCCGGCCGACCACGCTGCCGTGGGGCCTGGAGATCGACAAGACGCTGCCGGGCGGCGAGGTCGTCAAGGGCGTCTACCACCCGACCTTCCTGTACGAGTCGATCTGGTGCGTCGGGGTCGCGCTGCTGGTCATCTGGGCCGACCGCCGCTTCAAGCTGGGGCACGGCCGGGCCTTCGCGCTGTACGTGGCCGCGTACACGGTGGGCCGGTTCTGGACCGAGTGGCTGCGGATCGACGAGGCGCACGTCTACTTCGGCCTGCGGCTGAACGACTGGACGTCGATCGTGGTGTTCATCGGTGCCGTGGTCTACCTGGTGGTCGTCGGCAAGAAGCGGCCCGGCCGGGAGGACCCGGCGAGCATCGACCCGCTGGCCGACGAGGAGGGCGAGGCGCAGGGCCCGTCCGACAAGGCGGCGGCGTCCGAGAAGGCCGCGGTGTCCGGCAAGGCCGCGCCGTCCGAGAAGTCCGGCAAGGCCGAGAAGGCCGGCAAGGCCGCTTCGGCGGAGAAGGCCGCCGGGAGGCCCGCGCCGTCCGAGAAGGTCGCCGGGGCCGGTGAGACCGCCGAACTGTCTCAGCCCACGGACGAAAAGGCGGACGCGGAGGCGGTCTCCGAAGCCGTCGAGAGCGCCGACAAGAATGCCAAGAACCTGACCTGACCTGGGAGTTACCCCCGCTTCGGCCGCCCGCGCGATGCTCGCGCAGGGCGGCCGAAGCGCTGTTCGGACAGCCTTACTTTGCTGGAAATGCGCAGGTCAGGCGGTCTACGGTCGGGGCAGACGAATCGAACGGAGGGGAACTGCCGTGAGCGCGACCACCCTGGAGCCCGAGGCCGGGAACCACCCCCGCATACCCGCTGCCGGGCACCACCGGGACGTGAACGGAGGCTGGCTGCGGCCCGCCGTGTTCGGGGCGATGGACGGCCTGGTCTCCAACTTCGCGCTGATGACCGGCGTGGTCGGCGGCTCGGCGTCCAGCGGCACGGTGGTGCTGACCGGGCTCGCCGGGCTGGTGGCCGGCGCCTGCTCGATGGCGGCGGGGGAGTACACCTCGGTGGCCTCGCAGGCCGAGCTGGTGCAGGCCGAGATCGAGGCCGAGCGGCTGGAGCTGAGCCGCAACCCGCACGGAGAGCTGGCCGAGCTGGCGCAGCTGTACATCGCCCGCGGGGTGGAACCGGACCTCGCCCACGAGGTGGCCCGGCAGCTGTCCGCCAACCCGGACCAGGCCCTGGAGATCCACGCCCGGGAGGAACTGGGCATCGACCCGAACGACCTGCCGTCACCGTGGGTGGCCGCCGGGTCGTCCTTCGTCTGCTTCGCCGTGGGCGCGCTGCTGCCGCTCCTGCCGTACCTGCTGGGGGCGACCTCGCTGGTGCCGGCGCTGCTGCTGTCGGTGGTGGGGCTGTTCCTGTGCGGCGCGGTGGTGGCCCGGGTGACGGCGCGCAGCTGGTGGTTCAGCGGGCTTCGGCAGCTGGTGCTGGGCGGGGCGGCGGCCGGGGTGACGTACCTGCTGGGGTGGCTGATCGGCGGGCACGTCGGCTAGGTCCTGCCCGGCGTCGCGGGCCCGGCAAGATCGGCCGGACAGGACCCGGGTGCGCTCGTTCGGCCGGGGTGTGTGACGACCCGGTGGAGTGCATGACTATGCCGGGAAGTGCGTGACGTTCCGCACATGGCTGCCGGGTGGCGCCTGGCCTAGTCTCACCATTCGGGCCTCGGGGCCGAGGATTCGCATCCGTGGCCGAGCCCTCGGGATCGATTCACAGGCGTCCTTGATCGTCCCGTGTGGCGATCGGGTTTCGCCCCTGTTTCAGGCGGCCGACCGCCGGGCACAATCGAGGGGACGCGCATTGTGGCGCGTCCTCTCATTCCCCCCTTGACCTGCGGATCAGTCCGCCATGTGGACGAGATATTCCACTTCCCGGGATCTTGGGCATCATGTAACTTGCACGAAATCGCATCAGGGCCAACGTCGTCCCTCCTTGCACCACACAGCCGAAAGACGACGACGGGAGAGCCGATGCTGCCTGCATCCATGCACTCCGCCAACGAGCCCCAGGCCGGCGCAGCCCGCCAGCCGTACGCGCTCGTTCCGGATGCGCGACCTACCGCTCAGGGCCTGTACGACCCGCGGAACGAGCACGACGCCTGCGGCGTCGGTTTCGTCGCCACGCTGACCGGCATCGCCGACCACACCATCGTCGAACAGGCGCTGACCGTCCTGCGCAACCTGGAGCACCGCGGCGCCACCGGCGCCGAGCCGGACTCCGGTGACGGCGCCGGCATCCTCACCCAGATCCCGGACGCCTTCCTGCGCGGCAAGGTCGACTTCGAGCTCCCCGCCGCCGGCTCCTACGCGGTCGGCATCGCCTTCCTGCCCGACGAGGACGCCGCCGACGCGGACGCCGTCGCCCGGATCGAGGCCATCGCGGCCGAGGAGGACCTCACCGTCCTCGGCTGGCGCGACGTCCCCGTCACCCCGGACCTGCTCGGCGCCACCGCCCGCAGCGTCATGCCGCGCTTCCGGCAGCTCTTCCTCGCCAAGGAGGGCCTGGCCGGGATCGAGCTCGACCGGACCGCCTTCGTCGTCCGCAAGCGCTCCGAGCGCGAGGTTGGGGTCTACTTCCCGTCGCTGTCCGCGCGCACCATCGTCTACAAGGGCATGCTGACCACCGGCCAGCTGGAGCCCTTCTTCCCCGACCTGTCGGACCGCTCCTACGCCTCCGCCGTCGGCCTGGTGCACTCGCGCTTCTCCACCAACACCTTCCCGAGCTGGCCGCTCGCCCACCCGTACCGGTTCGTCGCCCACAACGGCGAGATCAACACGGTCAAGGGCAACCGCAACTGGATGAGCGCCCGCGAGTCCCAGCTCGCCACCGACCTCATCCCCGCCAACCGCAACGGCCGGGGCCTGGAGCGGATCTTCCCGGTCTGCACCCCGGACCACTCCGACTCCGCCTCCTTCGACGAGGTCCTGGAGCTGCTCCACCTCGGCGGCCGCTCGCTGCCGCACTCGGTGCTGATGATGATCCCGGAGGCGTGGGAGAACCACGCCACCATGGACCCGGCCCGCCGCGCCTTCTACCAGTACCACTCCAACCTGATGGAGCCCTGGGACGGCCCGGCCTGCGTCACCTTCACCGACGGCACCCAGATCGGCGCCGTGCTCGACCGCAACGGCCTGCGCCCGGCCCGCTACTGGATCACCGAGGACGGCCTCGTCGTCCTCTCGTCCGAGGTCGGCGTGCTCGACATCGACCAGGAGAAGGTCGCCAAGAAGGGCCGCCTGCAGCCCGGCCGGATGTTCCTCGTCGACACCGCCGAGGGCCGCATCGTCGGGGACGAGGAGATCAAGTCCTCCCTCGCCGCCGAGCACCCCTACGCGGAGTGGGTCGCCGCCGGGCAGATCCAGCTCGCCAAGCTGCCCGAGCGCGAGCACATCTTCCACACCCACGCCTCGGTCACCCGCCGCCAGCAGACCTTCGGCTACACCGAGGAGGAGCTGCGGGTCATCCTCGCCCCGATGGCCAAGACCGGCGGCGAGGCGCTCGGCTCGATGGGCACCGACTCGCCGATCGCCGCGCTCAGCGAGAAGCCGCGCCTGCTCTTCGACTACTTCGTCCAGCTCTTCGCGCAGGTCACCAACCCGCCGCTGGACGCCATCCGCGAGGAGCTCGTCACCTCGCTGCTCAGCAACCTCGGCCCCGAGGGCAACCTGCTGGCCGCCGAGGCCGCCGCCTGCCGCTCGGTCGGCATCACCTTCCCGGTGATCGACAACGACGAGCTGGCCAAGCTCGTCCACATCAACCACGACGGCGACCAGCCCGGCCTCAAGGCCGTCACGCTCTCCGGCCTCTACAAGGTCGCCGCCGGCGGCCGGGGCCTGGCCGCCCGGCTGGCCGAGATCGCCGCCGAGGCCGACGCCGCGATCGCCGACGGCGCCCGGATCATCGTGCTCTCCGACCGGCACTCCGACGCCGAGCACGCCCCGATCCCCTCGCTGCTGCTCACCTCCGCGATCCACCACCACCTCATCCGCACCAAGCAGCGCACCCAGGTGTCGCTGCTGGTCGAGGCCGGCGACGTCCGCGAGGTGCACCACGTCGCGCTGCTGATCGGCTACGGCGCCGGCGCCGTCAACCCGTACCTGGCCATGGAGTCCGTCGAGGACCTCGTCGCCCAGAAGGTGTTCATCCAGGGCGTCGAGGCCGAGAAGGCCATCAAGAACCTGATCAAGGCGCTCGGCAAGGGCGTGCTCAAGGTCATGTCCAAGATGGGCATCTCGACCGTCGCCTCCTACCGCGGCGCCCAGGTCTTCGAGGCCATCGGCCTCTCCCAGGAGCTGGTCGACGGCTACTTCGCCGGCACCACCACCAAGCTCGGCGGCATCGGCCTGGAGGAGATCGCCAAGGAGACCGCCGCCCGCCACGCCAAGGCCTACCCGGCCTCCGGCATCCCGGCCGCGCACCGCGCGCTGGAGATCGGCGGCGAGTACCAGTGGCGCCGCGAGGGCGAGCCGCACCTGTTCGACCCGGACACCGTCTTCCGGCTCCAGCACTCCACCCGCAACCGCCGGTACGACATCTTCAAGCAGTACACGGACCGGGTGAACGAGCAGTCCACCCGCCTGATGACACTGCGCGGCCTGTTCCAACTGGACGCCCTCGGCCGGACCCCGATCCCGGTCGAGGAGGTCGAGCCGGTCTCCGAGATCGTCAAGCGCTTCTCCACCGGCGCCATGTCGTACGGCTCCATCTCCCTGGAGGCGCACGAGACCCTCGCCATCGCGATGAACCGCCTCGGCGGCAAGTCCAACACCGGCGAGGGCGGCGAGGACCCGGACCGCCTGTACGACCCCGAGCGCCGCTCGGCCATCAAGCAGGTCGCCTCCGGCCGCTTCGGCGTCACCTCCGAGTACCTGGTCAACGCCGACGACATCCAGATCAAGATGGCCCAGGGCGCCAAGCCCGGCGAGGGCGGCCAGCTGCCCGGCCACAAGGTCTACCCGTGGGTCGCCAAGACCCGGCACTCCACCCCGGGTGTCGGCCTGATCTCGCCGCCGCCGCACCACGACATCTACTCGATCGAGGACCTGGCGCAGCTCATCCACGACCTCAAGAACGCCAACCCGGCCGCCCGCATCCACGTGAAGCTGGTCTCCGAGGTCGGCGTCGGCACGGTCGCCGCGGGCGTCTCCAAGGCGCACGCCGACGTGGTGCTGGTCTCCGGGCACGACGGCGGCACCGGCGCCTCCCCGCTGACCTCGCTGAAGCACGCGGGCGGCCCCTGGGAGCTCGGCCTCGCCGAGACCCAGCAGACCCTGCTGCTCAACGGCCTGCGCGACCGCATCGTCGTGCAGACCGACGGCCAGCTCAAGACCGGCCGCGACGTCGTCATCGCCGCGCTGCTCGGCGCCGAGGAGTTCGGTTTCGCCACCGCGCCGCTGGTCGTCTCCGGCTGCATCATGATGCGCGTCTGCCACCTGGACACCTGCCCGGTCGGCGTCGCCACCCAGAACCCGGTGCTGCGCGAGCGCTTCTCCGGCAAGCCCGAGTTCGTGGTCAACTTCTTCGAGTTCATCGCCGAGGAGGTCCGGGAGATCCTCGCCGAGCTGGGCTTCCGCACGATCGAGGAGGCCGTCGGCCACGCCGAGCACATCGACGCGGCCGCCGCCATCGACCACTGGAAGGCCGCCGGGCTCGACCTGGCCCCGCTCTTCCACGTCCCGCAGCTGCCCGAGGGCGCGGCCCGCCACCGCACCACCTTCCAGGACCACGCGCTCGACAAGGCCCTGGACAACCAGCTGATCACGCTCGCCGAGGACGCCCTGGAGCGCGGCGAGACCGTCCGCATCCAGCTGCCGATCCGCAACGTCAACCGCACCGTCGGCACCATGCTCGGCCACGAGGTGACCAGGCGCTACCGCGGCGAGGGCCTGCCCGAGGGCACCATCGACGTCACCTTCACCGGCTCCGCCGGGCAGTCCTTCGGCGCCTTCGTGCCGCGCGGCGTGACCCTGCGGCTGGAGGGCGACGCCAACGACTACGTCGGCAAGGGCCTCTCCGGCGGTGTCGTGATCGTCCGCCCGGCCCGCGACGCCGCGGCCATCGGCAACGACGCGCAGAACCACGTCATCGCCGGCAACACCATCGGCTACGGCGCCACCTCCGGCCGGATCCACCTGCGCGGCAAGGCCGGCGAGCGCTTCGCCGTCCGCAACTCCGGTGCCACCCTCGTCGTCGAGGGCGTGGGCGACCACGGCCTGGAGTACATGACCGGCGGCCGGGTCGTCATCCTCGGCGAGACCGGGCGCAACCTGGCGGCCGGCATGTCCGGCGGCATCGCCTACGTCCTGGACCTGCGCCCCGCGAACGTCAACGACGGCCTGGTGGGCATCGAGGCCCCCTCCGCCGCCGACCGCGACTGGCTGCGCGAGACCGTGCAGCAGCACTACGAGGAGACCGGCTCCACCGTCGCCGCCGAACTCCTGGCCGACTGGGGCAGCGGGGTCTCCCGCTTCTCCACGATCATGCCGACCGACTACAAGGCAGTGCTCGCCGCCAAGGACGCCGCTGAGCGCGATGGCCTCTCCGAGGCCGAGACCACTCGCAAGATGATGGAGGCGGCTAATGGCTGACCCCAAGGGCTTCCTGACCACGCCCAAGCAGCTGGCCGAGCGGCGCCCCGTCGACGTGCGCCTGCGGGACTGGAACGAGGTCTACGTCGAGCGCAGCCTCCTGCCGATCATCACCGAGCAGGCCGGCCGCTGCATGGACTGCGGCATCCCGTTCTGCCACAACGGCTGCCCGCTCGGGAACCTCATCCCCGAGTGGAACGACCTCGCCTACCGGGACGACTTCGTCGGCGCGATCGAGCGGCTGCACGCGACCAACAACTTCCCGGAGTTCACCGGCCGCCTCTGCCCGGCGCCCTGCGAGTCGGCCTGCGTGCTCGGCATCAACCAGGACGCGGTGACCATCAAGAACGTCGAGGTCACCATCATCGACAAGGCCTGGGACCGCGGCGGCGTCACGCCGCAGGTCCCGGAGCGGCTGTCCGGCAAGACCGTCGCCGTCGTCGGCTCCGGCCCGGCCGGCCTGGCCGTCGCCCAGCAGCTCACCAGGGCCGGGCACACCGTCGTCGTGTACGAGCGCGCCGACCGCGTCGGCGGCCTGCTGCGCTACGGCATCCCCGAGTTCAAGATGGAGAAGCGCCACATCAACCGCCGCGTCGAGCAGATGCGCGCGGAGGGCACCCGCTTCCGCACCGGCGTGCACGTCGGCGAGGACATCACCGGCCAGCAGCTGCGCGAGCGCTTCGACGCCGTCGTCGTCGCCGCCGGCGCCACCACCGCGCGCGACCTGCCGGTGCCCGGGCGCGAGCTCAAGGGCGTCCACCAGGCCATGGAGTACCTGCCGCTGGCCAACAAGGTACAGGAGGGCGACTTCGTCGAGTCGCCGATCAGCGCCAAGGGCAAGCACGTCGTCGTCATCGGCGGCGGCGACACCGGCGCCGACTGCGTCGGCACCGCCCACCGCCAGGGCGCGGCCTCCGTCACCCAGCTGGAGATCATGCCGCGGCCCGCCGAGGAGCGCCCCGGCCACCAGCCCTGGCCGACCATGCCGATGACCTACAAGGTCACCTCCGCGCACGAGGAGGGCGGCGAGCGGATCTACTCCGTGAACACCACCCACTTCACCGGCGACGAGCACGGCGACGTCCAGGAGCTGCACCTCGTCGAGGTCGAGTTCAGGGACGGCCGCTTCGAGCCCGTCCCCGGCACCGAGCGGGCCATCCCGGCGCAGCTCGTCACCCTGGCCATGGGCTTCACCGGCACCGACGTCCGCAACGGCCTGGTCGAGCAGCTCGGCGTGGACCTGGACGCGCGCGGTAACATTGGCCGCGACGGCCGGTTCGCCACCAATGTCGATGGCGTGTACGTCTGCGGAGACGCCGGTCGCGGTCAGTCGCTGATCGTCTGGGCCATCGCGGAAGGCCGCTCGGCCGCAGCCGCGGTGGACAAGTACCTCGGCGGCAAGACCCCACTGCCGGCCCCGATCCGTCCCACCGACCGCCCGCTGGTCGTCTGACGGGCCGACCGGCCCCCCGAACCCCCGGTGCCGCATCGCCGGGAGCTCAACCCGCTGCCCCCGCCAGCGTCGCCGGGCCAACGCGGTCTCCTGGCGCCTGCCCTCTTCCCCGACCAGTTGGAGGGCGGGCGCCGTCGCGTTCCCCCGCGTTACCCCGAAGCTGGCCGGCCCGTCAAGAGTCGCGTCAACTCTCAGACATTTCCCAGGACTTGGGTCTACCGTAGGCCCGTTCCGGGCGCCGTGCGGGAGGGCCTGGCCGGACGGACTGTTGTTCGTCGGTGCCAGGTGGCAGACTGCCGCCGACGGCCGGGGGGCTGCTGCGCGAGTGCGGAGGTTGACGCGATGAGCACGACTCAGACAAGCGGAGGCGCCACGGTACGGCGCCTGCTGCTCGGCACCCAGCTGCGCAAGCTCCGCGAGGCCAGGGGAGTCAGTCGCGAGGAGGCCGGCTACTCGATCCGCGCCTCCGAGTCCAAGATCAGCCGGATGGAACTCGGCCGGGTCGGCTTCAAGGAACGCGACGTCGCCGACCTGCTCACCCTCTACGGCGTGGAGGCCGAGCAGGAGCGCGCCACCGTCCTCGGACTCGTCCGGGACGCCAACGCCACCTCCTGGTGGCACGAGTACGGCGACGTGCTGCCCGCCTGGTTCCAGAACTACGTCGGCCTGGAAGAAGCCGTCGCCGAGATCCGCAGCTACGAGGTCCAGTTCGTCCACGGGCTGCTCCAGACCGCCGACTACGCCCGCGCCGTCATCGCCGCCGGCGGCCACGTCACCGACCCCGGCGAGATCGAACGCCGCGTCGAGGTCCGGCTCAAACGCCAGGCCGTGCTCACCGCCGAGAGCGGCCCCCGCCTGCTCGCGATCCTCGACGAGGCCGCGCTGCGCCGCCCCTGGGGCGGCCCCGAGCTGATGCGCAACCAGATCGACCGGCTGCTGGAACTCGGCGAACTGCCCAACGTCCGGCTCCGGGTGCTGCCGCTGGGCTGCGCCGGACTGAGCGCCGAGAGCGGCGCCTTCACCGTGCTCGGCTTCGCCGAACCCGAACTCGCCGACGTCGTCTACGTCGAACAGTTCACCACCGCGCTCTACCTCGACAAGCCGGCCGAGGTCGCCGAGTACCGCCACGCCATGGAAGGACTGCTCGCCGACAGCCTCGACCCCGAACAGACTCGGCAGCTCCTGTACTCCGTACGCCAAGAGCTCTGAGACGTCAGTACGATGATGCCCAATCAGACCGGGCCGTAGCGGCTCGCCCGCCGACGTTCCCCGAACCGGCACGAGAGGGATCAGATGTCGTACTTCTCCGAGTTGGCGCTGCAGTACATCGACGGCGAATGGTGCAGCGGCAGCGGCTCCTGGGACATCGTCGACGTCGACCCCTACACCGGCGACAAGCTCGCCACCATCACCGTCGCCACCATCGCCGAGGTCGACCGGGCCTACCGGGCCGCCGAACGGGCCCAGAAGCAGTGGGCCGCCACCACCCCCTACGCCCGCCGGCTCGTCTTCGAACGCGTGCTGCGCCTGATCGAGGAGCGCGAGGAGGAGATCACCCACGCCATCATGGCCGAGCTCGGCGGCACCGCGCTCAAGGCCGCCTTCGAGCTCTCCCTGGTCAAGGACATGCTGCGGGACTGCCTGCGGGTGGCCCTGGGCCTGGAAGGCCGGCTGCTGCCCTCGATCACGCAGGGCCAGGAGAACCGCCTCTACCGGCTGCCGGTCGGCGTCGTCGGCGTGATCAGCCCGTTCAACTTCCCGCTGTACCTCTCGATCAAGGCCGTCGCCCCCGCCCTCGCCCTCGGCAACGGCGTGGTGCTCAAGCCGCACCAGGAGACCCCGATCGTCGGCGGCACCCTGATCGCCCGGCTCTTCGAGGAGGCGGGCCTGCCGGCCGGGCTGTTCAACGTCGTGGTCACCGACATCGCCGAGATCGGCGACGCCTTCATCGAGCACCCGGTGCCCAAGGTCATCGCCTTCACCGGCTCCGACCGGATCGGCCGGCACGTCGCCACCGTCGCCGCCGCCAACTTCAAGCGCACCGTGCTCGAACTCGGCGGCAACAGCGCGCTGATCGTGCTCGACGACGCCGACCTCGACTACGCCGTGGACGCCGCCGTGTTCAGCCGCTTCGCCCACCAGGGCCAGGTCTGCATGGCCGCCAACCGCGTCCTCGTCGACCGCTCCGTCGAGGCCGAGTTCACCGCCAAGTTCGTCGCGAAGATCTCCTCGCTCACCGTCGGCGACCCCAAGGACCCGGCCACCCAGATCGGCCCGCTGATCAACCCCGTCCAGGCCGACACCATCACCGCCCAGGTCGACCAGGCCATCGCCGCCGGCGCCACCGCGCTGCTGCGCGGCACCACGGTCGGCAGCCTGATGGAGCCCGTCGTCCTCACCGGCCTGGCCGAGGACGCGCCGATCCTCCAGCGCGAACTCTTCGGCCCGGTCGTGCTCGTGGTGCCCTTCGACGGCGAGGACGAGGCCGTCCGGCTCGCCAACGACAGCCCCTTCGGGCTCAGCGGCGCGGTGCACACCGGCGACGTCGAGCGCGGCGTCCGGGTCGCGCACCGGATCGAGACCGGCATGATCCACGTCAACGGCGGGACCATCGCCGACGAGCCGGCGGTGCCGTTCGGCGGGGAGAAGAACTCCGGCATCGGGCGGCTCAACGGGGAGTCCACGGTGGACGCGTTCACCACCGTGAAGTGGATCTCCGTCCAGCACGGGCGCACGGCCTTCCCGTTCTGAGCGTTCTTGTTCCGGGTGTTTCTGTTCTGACGGTGCCGCCTCGGGCGGTGCGGGTCGCCCGGCGGCAGCCGCCGGGCGACCTGATCGGTCAGGCCGGGTAACGGATGAGACCGTCGGTGGCGAGCTCGAAGCCGAAGGGGGCGGGGATCGGCACCCGGTCGCCGAAGCCGCCGGTCCAGCGTTGGTGGTATGCGCCGCCGGAGGGCTCGGAGTAGAGGGTGATGTCGCCCTTGCGCGGATCGATCAGCAGGTACAGCGGGATCCCCATCTGTGGGTAGTCGCGCACCTTGCCGACCAGGTCGTTCTCCGGGTTCGACGGCGAGACGATCTCCACCGCGATCGCCGCCTCCTCGGCCGGCACCTCGTTGCCGCCCAGTTCGACGACCGAGATCGGGATGTAGGTCAGGTCGGGGTTGCGCAGCTTGCCCACGTTCGGCGACGCCAGATCGGTGTTCTCGCTCGGCATCAGGTCGGACGGGCGGCGCGCGTCGAACTGCTCGCGGATGAGCAGCAGGTTGCGCTGGTGGATCACCGATGGGCCGGCCATCATGATGATCTCGTCGCCGGAGATCTCGATCTTCCACCCGGCCGGAGGCGTCAGGCTCCGCGCGTAGGCCAGCAGCCGCGCGTGGCGCTCTGGGATCTGGAACTCGCTCATGGCCCCATTCTTCCACTGCGAACAGCACGAAGGCCGTCGGCGCGGGACGGTTCGTCCCGCGCCGACGGCCTTCGGATGAGGTGCTCAGAACACCGGCTGGCCGGCACGCACCAGGCGCCAGGAGTCGGTGAAGAAGTCGGCCGGGTCGATGACGCCCTTGGCCTTCACCCAGGCGATCATCGTGTTGCGGATCTCGTCCGAGTTCGACCAGACCAGCTTGGCCTGCGCCACGTGCGGGAAGTTGCCGCCGCCGTTGGCACGGTAGTTGTTGACCGCCAGGACGAACTGCGCGGCCGGGTCGATCGGCTTGCCCTGGAACGACAGGTTGACGATCCGCTGACCCTTCGGCTGCGCGATGTCGATGTCGTAGCTCAGCCCGTACACCGAGTCGTAGTTGTAGTCCGGCGTGGTCTCCGCACCGGTCAGCGCGTCCTTGTCGACCGGCGCGCCCGGAGCCAGCCGGTTGTAGTACTTGGCCGAGAACTCCAGGTAGTCCTTCAGCTGCGCACCCGTCAGGACGCGCGCTTCCAGCGTGTTCTCGTAGATGTACAGGCCCGCCGCGTCGCGCAGCTTCACCTGGCCCGCCGGGATCAGCGCCGTCCGGTTGAACGGCGCCGCCTGCGCCAGCACCGGCAGGTTGGCGTACTGCCCGCCCGCCAGCGCCGCCTTCACCGCGTCCGCCTGCACCCGGCCGATCAGGTCGATGATCGGGGTCGCCCGGAACCGCGCCTCGGCGATCGACAGGTCCGTCTTGCAGGTGCCGATCTGCTGGTTGACGTACGCCACGACCTTCTTGTGCTGCTCGGTCAGCGCGTCCACGATCTCCGGGTTCTCCGGCACGGTGTTGGAGTTCAGCACCCGCGAGGACACCGAGAGGACCTTCCACGCGCCGTCGGCGAACTCGACGTCGAAGTCGAAGCAGCTCAGGCGCTGGCCCCAGCACAGCGGCTCGGAGAGCACCACGGTCTTGCCGGTCTTCTTGTTGACGATCAGCCGCTGCGCCACCTCCTTGTGGGTGTGGCCCACCAGCACCGCGTCGATGCCCGGAACGGTCTCGGCCATCTCGCCGGAGGCGTCCTCGGGCCAGGGCAGCTGGTCGCCGTAGGTGGTCGGCTCGTCGATGCCGGAGTGGGCGGAGACGACGATGACGTCCGCGCCCGCGGCCTTCATCCGGGGCACGTACTTGGCGGCCGTCTCGACGATGCCCGGGAAGACCATCTTGCCGGTGACGTTGGCCTTGTCCCAGATCGCGATGCCCGGGTTGGTGAGGCCGAGGATGCCGACCTTCAGCGGGGTGTCCTCGTCCAGCCACACCTCCTTGATCACGTACGGCTTGAAGGCCGGCTTCTCGTTCTTCGCGTGCAGCGCGTTGGCGCCCAGCAGCGGGAACTCCAGCTGGTCCTCGAAGGCCTTCACGGTGGGGATGCCGTAGTTGAACTCGTGGTTGCCGAGCGCGGCGGCGTCGTAGCCCATGAGGTTCATGGCGACGGCCATCGGGTGGTCGGGCACGTTGTCGCCGTCGGTGGCGATCGGCTCGATCCGGGCGTAGTAGTAGGTCAGCTGGGTGCCCTGGATGATGTCGCCGGAGTCGATCAGCAGGCAGCGGTCCCAGCCCTTCTCCTCGCGGACCTGGTTGGCCAAGGTGGAGATCTTGGCGAGGCCGACGTCGTTGTGCGCCTTGTCGGCGTACACGGCGTCGGTGAAGTAGTCCCAGTTGAGCACCCGGCCGTGCAGGTCGGTGGTGCCCATGACGGTGAAGGCCTGCTTGCGGCCCTTGCGCTTGCCCTTGGCGGCCGCCGCGGCCGGCTCGGCGGCCACGGCGGCGGGGGCGGCGGCGACGACTGCTCCGCCGGTCAGGGCGGCGCCGGCGGCGGTGGCGGCGGACCGGGTGACGAAGTCACGGCGGTTCAGGGGCATGGACGACTCTCCCGGGTGGGGACTGACGGGCCGATGGTCCGTCAACTGGTGTTCGGGTGGCGCGCCGACGCGCATCGACGCGCGTAGAAGGACGCGCGTAGAAGTGTGCCGTGCGGGCCCGGCCGGTGGATAGCCCTCCGACGTTTCCAGCAGGTGAGATCTTGGCGACTCGTTCGTGACGGGGGTGCGCGGAGGGCGGGGTGGTAAGGGGCTCCGGCCTGGGCCTGCCGGGGCTTTCTCAGGCAGGACCGTCAGGTCAGGTCCGCGACCAGCCGGCGCACCTCGCGGCCGAGCTCCGCCTCCGGGTCCGGGGCGTCCGGCCCCGCCCACGGCCGCCAGGTCAGCGCCCGCAGGTAGCCGGCCACCGCCACCGGCAGCCGGTGCCGCACGATCTCCTCGGGCACCGGCCCCGGCCCCGCCGAGCGCAGCGCCGCCAGCAGGCCCGCCACCCCCGCCGAATCCGGCAGCGGCACCGTGGCCAGGTAGTCGGACAGCGCCGCGAGCTCGGGATCGGGTCGCGGTGCGGGCTCCGGCCCGGGCTCCGGTTCCGGGCCGGGCCCCGACGGCGGCGGCACCAGCGGATCGACGGGCAGGACGACGGGCGGTACGACGGGCGGCTCCGTCCGCGGGCCCGGCGTCAGCAGCGCGCCAGCCCCGTACAGCCCCGCCACCACCGCCGGCCACCACGCCCCGCCCAGCCCGGCGAAGTGCAGCCCCAGCCCCACCGCGCCGCCCCCGCAGCCGACCAGGTTCCGGGCCGACTCCAGGTACCGCAGCACCCGCCGGCCGAACCCGTCACTGGTAGCCACGGATCTCCTCGAACACCCCGTCCAGCGAGCCCGACCCGTCGAACAGCTTGCCGCCGCTCACGTCCGCGATCCCCTGCAGCTGGCTCACCGCCGCCTCCCCGAACTTGATCGGGAACACCGGGATCGACTTCTGCCCGGCCGGCAGCCCGTCGTGGAACCGCTTGAAGTCCCCGTCCGAAGCCCCCTCGTTGCTCTCCCCGTCGGTCATCAGCACGATCGACGTGAACCGGTCATCCCCCGCCGCCGACTGCTGCCGGTCGATCACCCGGTACGCCTCCTCCAGCGAGTCGTACAGCGCCGTACCCCCCGACGCCGCCAGCGACTGCACGTCCGCGTCGATCGACGCCAGCTCCGCCTCCGGGCCCGGTTTGCTCCCCGAGGCCGGCACCGCGTGCGTCCTCGCCCACTTCACCTTCGACGCGAAGGAGATCAGCGTCACCTCCTCGCGGTCCCGGAACCGGCGCACCGCCCGGGTGTCGTCCGCCCCCGTCAACCGGCCCAGCGCCGACTTCAGCGCCGAGATCCGCGAACCCTCCATCGACCCCGAGGTGTCCAGCACGTACACCGTTCGCGACGGCCGCCGCAGCTCGTTCTGGTACGAGGCCAGCAGCCCGTCCGCCACCGCCCGGCTCCCCGGGAACGGCAGCTCCCGCCGCCGGTCCGTCGGCAGCCCGGCCGCCGGCGACACCCCCGGCGCCACCGGGCGGCGCAGCGTCGTCTCGGAGATCCGTTTCTGCACGTCCTCCTTCACCAGGTACGCCGTCAACCGCTGGAAGGAGTCCCGCTCCCGCTGCGCGGACGAGGACAGCAGCGACAGCGGATAGTCCGCCGACACCACCCCGTCGACCGGGCGGATCACCGTCAACTGCTGGCCCGCCGCCAGCGACTTGTTCATCGACAGCAGCACCGACTCGTAGTTCACCAGCGCCCCGACCTTGCCCGGCTCCGCCCGGGTGTACGCCTGCGCCAGCCAGCCCGAGGAGCCCGACGTCAGCTTCTGGCCGGTGAAGAACTGCTTCAACTGCGGCGCCGCCTTCTGCACGTCCCCCTCGGTCAGCGCCGCCCCCGCGCCCGAGAACGCCGACGCCACCGCCACCAGCGTCGAGAAGCCCGAGTTCGACCGGGACGGGTCCGCCATCCCGTACGCCAGCTTCCCGGCCGACGCCGCATCCCCGATCTGCGCCCAGGAGACCTTCGAACCGTCCCCCCAGCCGAGCTCGTCGAGAACCGAGGACCGCACCCCCACCGCCACCGGCGACACCATCACCGGCGTCTCCGACAGCACCTTCGACTTCCCCGCGTCGTCCAGCCGCAGGTACTGGTTGGACGGGAACCACACCGCGTCGTACTTGCCGTCCGCCCGGCCCGAGGACACCGCGTCCGCGCCGTCCAGCGAGCCCGTCCAGGAGAACTGCACCGTCACCCCGGTCGCCTTCCTGGCGTCCTCCAGGATCGGCGCCAGGTCCTGCAGCTCGCTGCCGGCCAGCACCCGCAGCACCCCCGCCTGCGCCGTCGTGGCCGGCGGGTCGGACGGCTTCGGGCCCGGCGGGGTGGAGGTGCAGGCGGCGGCCGCCAGCAGCGTCGCCAGCGCGGCGACCGGCCAACTGTGCTTCTTCATCCGGGAGTTCACTGAGCCTTCCCCTTGGCGGCCTTGATCAGCCTGGTCAGGATGTCGGGCACGGGAATCTGCGGCTGGTTGACCTTCGCCGCCGCGAGATTGGGCGCCAGGACCGGGGTCCTGCCCTTCACCAGCGCGGCGAAGGCGTCCGGGTCGTCCTGCGGGCGGAAGCCGAACTTCGCCTCCAGCCTGCGCAGTTCGGCGTTGTCGTGCAGCTGGGCGGCCAGCCGCCGGCCGTTCGGCGTGCGGCCGACGATGGTGTGGTCGGTGTAGACGGTGGTGTCCGGGTACAGCACCACCATGTCGCCGGTCGACTCGCCCTTGAGCACCATCGCGGCGGCCTGCGACTCGTACGCGAGCACCAGCGGATTGCCGACCCCGGCCAGGAAGGCCTTGAACGGCTCGTCGCTGCTGCTCTTCTGGCCGCCCTGGATCGCCGTCGCCGTGCGCAGCACGTCCTTGGTGGCGTCGATCCCGGCCTGGTCGTAGACCACCTGGCGGTTGTTCAACAGGTACGACAGCAGGGCGATGTGCAGCGCCCCCGAGGAGGACGTCTCCGGGTCGGTGGTGGTGAGGAACACCGGGCCCTTCAGCTCCGCGTGCTCGGTGGCGCCCGCGAGGTCCGGCCAGGTGCGGCCGGCCTTCAGCGCGGCCAGGTAGGCGTCCATCCGGAACGTCCACAGCCCGGTGGAACGGTCCAGGGTGGTCAGGCCGTTGCCCATCAGGACGTCCGCCACCGGGCGGTGCGCGAGGATCACCAGCGGCGAGTAGAACGGCTGGACCGGGACCTCCTTGATGTTCCAGTCCACGCGCAGCTTGTCGGCCGGCGGCTGACTGGCCGGGAACGCGAAGTCCTTCGCGTCGCCGTCCATCAGCCAGGAGCCGATGCTCTCCGCGTTCACCTTCATGCCCTGCTTGGCCAACTCGGCGACGACCTGCGGATCCTGGAAGAAGTCGCGCTTCTCCGAACCGATCAGGCCGGAGACGGTGACGATGTCGCCGCCCGGGTCGTCCTGCGGGATCAGTGCGTACGTCACCCCGCCCAGCAGGGCCAACGCCGCCAACACCCCCAGAGTGCGTCTCATGCCGAACGCCTCCCCCTCGTCCGCTACGTCGTCCGGGTGGTCACCCGGGGGTGACGAGCGTCCCGCCGGGCGGGGAGCGGCGGCGGAACCGACGGTGAACCAAGGGTGAACACCCCTTCACGGGTTCGCATCGGAAGGCCGGGCGGCGACGACACCCGGGCAGGTGCTCGTACACCGGTCCGAGGATGTGTCAGATTGTTCAACTCGCCTTACGGCAAAGGTCATCCCGCCGTCCGGACCCGCGTCGTGGTTACGCGCCGGTAATGCCTACCCTCAGCAGTATGCGCCGAGCAAAAATCGTCTGCACCCTCGGGCCGGCCACCGACTCGTACGACCAGATCAAATCCCTGGTCGACGCCGGAATGGACATCGCCCGTTTCAACCTCAGCCACGGAACCCACGTCGAGCACGAGGAACGCTACCGCCGCGTCCGCAAGGCCGCCGACGAGAGCGGCCGCAGCGTCGGCATCCTCGTCGACCTTCAAGGCCCGAAGATCCGGCTCGACACCTTCGCCCACGGCCCCGTACTTCTCGAACGCGGCGACGAGTTCACCATCTCCACCGACAACGGCGTCGTCGGAGACAAGGACATCTGCGGCACCACCTACCCCGGCCTCGCCGCCGACGTCACCCGCGGCGAACGCATCCTCGTCGACGACGGCCGGGTCACCCTGGAGGTCGTCGAGGTCGACGGGCCGCGCGTGCGCTGCCTCGTCATCGAAGGCGGGCTCGTCTCCGACCACAAGGGCCTCAACCTCCCCGGCGTCGCCGTCTCCGTCCCCGCACTCAGCGACAAGGACGTCGCCGACCTGCGGTGGGGCCTGCGCACCGGCGCCGACCTGGTCGCGCTCTCCTTCGTCCGCAGCGGCCGCGACATCGAGGACGTCCACCGGATCATGGCCGAGGAGGGGCGCCTCGTCCCCGTCATCGCCAAGATCGAGAAGCCGCAGGCGGTCGACAACCTGGAATCCATCGTCGACGCCTTCGACGGCATCATGGTGGCCCGCGGCGACCTGGGCGTGGAGATGCCCCTCGAACAGGTCCCGCTCGTCCAGAAGCGCGCCGTCAAGCTCGCCAAGCGCAACGCCAAGCCGGTCATCGTCGCCACCCAGATGCTCGACTCGATGATCAACGCCTCCCGGCCCACCCGGGCCGAGGCCTCCGACGTCGCCAACGCCGTCCTCGACGGGACCGACGCCGTGATGCTCTCCGGCGAGACCTCCGTCGGCAAGTACCCCGTCGAGACCGTCAAGACCATGAGCCGCATCATCGAGGCCGCCGAAACCGACATCCTCGCCGCCGGACTGCCGCCCCTGACCACCGGCAACAAGCCGCGCACCCAGGGCGGCGCCGTCGCCCGCGCGGCCGCCGAGATCGGCGACTTCCTGCACGCCAAGTACCTCATCGCCTTCACCCAGTCCGGCGACACCGCGCGCCGGCTGACCCGCTACCGCTCGCCCATCCCCGTCCTCGCCTTCACCTACGAACCCGCCGTCCGCAGCCAACTCGCCCTCACCTGGGGCGTCGAGACCTTCCTCGGCCCCTTCGCCCCCACCACCGACCAGATGGTCGAACAGGTCGACGCGGCCCTCCTGTCGCTCGGCCGCTGCCAGAAGGGCGACATCGTCGTCATCACCGCCGGCTCCCCGCCCGGCCTCGCCGGCTCCACCAACCTCGTCCGCGTCCACCACGTGGGGACCCTGGACAACTGACCGGGTGCGGCGCGGCCCTTCCGGAGGGGCCGCGCCGCCGCTGTCAGTGCTTGGGGCCGATGTGGGCGTCCATGAGGGCGACGGACTCCTTGCGGGCGACGGAGATGTTGGTGGCACCGGTCGGCCGGGCCGCGGCCTTCCACTGGACGCCGACGGCGTCGAGGGTGGCGGTGAAGAGGCCGATGATGTCGGTCGAGGTGTTGGTGAAGAAGTAACGCGGGTACTCGTAGCGCTTCTTGACGCCGCCGACCGTCCGTGTCGTCCAGTTGGTGATGCGGCAGCCGTCGGAGTGGACCAGGCCGCGCAGGAACTCCCACGGGTGGGCGTCGACGATCTCCTGCTGCCAGGGTGCGAGGGAGATCGACCGTCGATGCTTCGGGCCGGGACCGTGCTGGGGGAAGAGGCAGGGCCAGTGCTTGCTGGTGCTCACGACACTGGTGCAGCCCGGCGCGCGGACGCGCTGAACCCTGTTGAGCGGCATGACGGCGGAGACGGCTCGCTCACATTCGTCGATGAGGCCGGGCCAGGCGTCGCAGCAGGCGATGCGGAGGGCGTAGACCTTGCGGCGGCCCTCGCTGACGCAGCCGTCGCCGAGGTAGAGGCCGAGGAGGTAGGAGTAGCCGGCGCGCGGGCGTGAGGGGTCGAGCCGGCCGCTGCGGACCGGGCACTCGGCGGTCATGCGTGGACTGGGCACGGTGCCGGACGCCCACGCGCGGATCGCGAACCGGGATATTCCGGTCGCACGGCTGACCTGGCTGAAGGTCAGCCCGTTCGCGTGGAGGTCGAGCGCCCGCTGCCGCGTAGCCATGTCGTACATGTGACCGAGATTGCACGGCTGGGGGGACGCTGGCGCACAAACAGGGAGGGCTTCACCCTGGCGGGTGAAGCCCTCCGACCGTTGGGCCGAATCGAACTTCCTTCGATTCGAAGGCGTGGTGCCCCGAGTGGGACTCGAACCCACACTTTATGGTGTTTGAGACCATTGCCTCATGCCAATTGGGCTATCGGGGCCTACGATTTGAAGGCGGCTGCCTCAATCGATTAACTCAAACATACCGTGTCTGGGTACCCTCGTGCATGCAGTACCCCGCCGGAACTAGGAGCCCCGTGAGCACCGCCGACGAGCAGGCACAGCCGCTTGAGACCGATTCGCCCCAGATCACCCGGATTGTGATCGCCGAGGACGAGGCGCTGATCCGCCTCGACCTCAAGGAGATGCTCGAAGAGGAGGGGTACACCGTCGTCGGTGAGGCCGGGGACGGGGCCACGGCGGTGAAGCTGGTGGAGGAGCTCCGGCCGGACCTCGCGATCTTCGATGTGAAGATGCCGGTGCTGGACGGGCTCTCCGCCGCCGAGCAGATCCACGAGAAGCACCTGGCGCCGGTCCTGATGCTGACGGCGTTCTCGCAGCGGGAGCTGGTGGACCGGGCGCGGGACGCCGGGGCGATGGCGTACATCGTGAAGCCGTTCAGCAAGGCGGATCTGGTGCCGGCGATCGAGATGGCGGTGTCGCGGTACACCGAGATGCGGACGCTGGAGGAGGAGATCGCGGATCTCACCCAGCGGCTGGAGACCCGGAAGCTGGTGGACCGGGCGAAGGGCGTGCTGCAGACGAAGTTCGGGCTGAACGAGCCGGCGGCGTTCCGGTGGATCCAGAAGACGTCGATGGACCGGCGGATGACGATGGCCGCGGTGGCCGAGGCGGTCATCGAGGAGGGCGAGGCCCAGGACCGCAAGAAGGCGGACGGGGACGTCTCCGAGTAGACGGATGCGAGGAGGGCCCGGCGGATGGGATCCGCCGGGCCCTTCGTGCGTGGACGCGTGGGGGTGTCAGTCCTCGCCGAGGTAGGCCTTGCGGACGGACTCGTCGTGCAGGAGGTCGGCGCCCGTCCCGGAGAGGACGATGCGGCCGGTCTCCATGACGTAGCCGCGGTCGGAGAGGGAGAGGGCGGCCTGGGCGTTCTGTTCGACGAGCAGGATGGTCGTGCCGGCGGCCTTGAGCTCGATGATGGTCGCCATGATCTTCTGCATCATCAGCGGCGACAGGCCCATGGACGGCTCGTCGAGCATGAGCAGTTTGGGCTGGGACATCAGGGCCCGCCCCATGGCGAGCATCTGCTGCTCGCCGCCGGAGAGGGTGCCGGCGGCCTGGCGGCGGCGTTCGCCGAGGATGGGGAAGAGGTCGTAGGCGCGGTCGACGTCGGCGGTGATGCCGGCGGTGTCGGTGCGCAGGAAGGCGCCGAGGAGGAGGTTCTCCTCGATGGTCATGCGGGGGAAGATGTGCCGGCCTTCGGGGGAGTGGGCGAGGCCGAGGGCGACGATCTTGTGCGCGGGGACGGTGGTGAGGTCCTGGCCGTCGAAGGCGATGCGTCCGGCGGTGGGTTTGAGGAGCCCGGAGAGGGTGCGCAGGGTGGTGGTCTTGCCGGCGCCGTTGGTGCCGATGAGGGTGGTGACCTCGCCCTGGTTGACGGTGAAGCTGATGCCCTTGACGGCTTCGATCTTGCCGTAGGCGACGCGGAGGTCCTCGACCTCGAGGAGTGCGGTCACTGGTCGGTCTCCGTAACGGTCTCCGCGACTGCGGGGGTGGTGCCTTCGAGCGGGGCGCCGAGGTAGGCGGTGATGACGCGGTCGTCGTTCTGGACGGTTTCGCGGTCGCCTTCGACGATCTTCTGGCCCTGGACGAGGACGGCGGTGCGGTCGCAGAGGTTGAAGATGAAGCGCATGTCGTGCTCGATGACGAGGATCGAGACGCCCTGGTCGCGGATGGCGAAGACGAGTTCCTCGGCGGCGCGGGTCTCCTGCGGGTTCATGCCGGCGGTGGGTTCGTCGAGCAGCAGGAGGCCGGGGTCGGAGGCGAGGGCGCGGGCGATCTCCAGCTTGCGCTGTTCGCCGTAGGGGAGGTTGCGGGCGAGGTGGTCGGCCTTGTCGGCGAGGCCGGTGAAGGCCAGGAGTTCCATGGCCTTCTCGCGGCTCTCGTTCTCGGCGCGGTGGTAGCCGGGGCCGCGGAGGATGGCGGAGAAGATGCCTTCCCTGGTGCGGGTGTGGCGGCCGACGAGGACGTTCTCCAGGACGGTCATGTTGGCGAAGAGCCGGATGTTCTGGAAGGTGCGGGCGATGCCGGCCTGGGTGACGAGGTGGGGTTTGGGCGGCAGGAGGGTGCCGCGGTAGCGGACGGCGCCCTCGGTGGGGACGTAGAGGCCGGTGAGGCAGTTGAAGAAGGTGGTCTTGCCGGCGCCGTTGGGGCCGATGAGGCCGATGATCTCGCCTTCGCCGACGGTGAGGCTGACGTCGTTGACGGCGGTGAGGCCGCCGAAGCGCATGGTGACGCCGGTGACTTCGAGCAGGGGTGTGGCGGTGGTGGTCATCTGGGTGGTCACGCCCCTGCCTTGGTGAGTGCGGCGCCGTCGCCGGCGGGCTGGGCCGGGATGGCGGCCTCGTGGAACTCCAGTTGGCGGCGCCGGTTGGGGATGAGGCCCTCGGGGCGGACGCGCATCAGGATGATGAGGGCGGCGCCGAAGGCGAGCAGCTGGTAGTCGGAGAGGAATTCGAGCTTCTTGGGGATGAGGAAGAGGAGGGTGGCGCCGGCGAGGGGCCCGCTGATGGTGCCCATGCCGCCGAGGATGACGGCGGCGAGCAGGAACGCGGAGTTGGGCGGCAGGGCCTCGGCGAAGGTGTACTGGTCGGGGGTGACGGTGTAGCTGACGTGGGCCTGGACGGTGCCGGCGAGGCCGGCGAGGCAGGCGCCGAGGGCGAAGGCGAGGAGCTTGAGGCGGAAGCCGTTGATGCCCATGGCTTCGGCGGCGGTCTCGTCCTCGCGGATGGCGACCCAGGCGCGGCCGATGCGGGAGTTGCCGACCCGGGCGAAGACGAGCACGACCAGGGCGGTGACGAGGAGCATCAGCAGGTAGTAGTTGGAGAAGCGGCCGAGTTCGATGCCGGCGACGGTGTGCGGCTTGCCGAGGTCGAAGCCGAGGATCTCCAGGTCGGGGATCCGGGGGATGCCGTTGGAGCCGTTGGTGACCTTGGGGCCGGTGGTGCCGTTGAGGTTGAGCATGGTGATGCGGAAGATCTCGCCGAAGCCGAGGGTGACGATGGCGAGGTAGTCGCCGCGCAGGCGCAGCGTGGGGGCGCCGATGAGGACGCCGAAGACCATGGAGACGGCGGCGCCGGTGAGCATCGCGGCCCAGAACGGGAACTGGACGTGGATGGGGGAGGCGGGGGAGCCGGAGACCAGGGCCGCCGCGTAGGCGCCGACGCCGAGGAAGGCGACGTAGCCGAGGTCGAGCAGGCCGGCGAGGCCGACGACGATGTTGAGGCCGAGGGCGACGGTGGCGAAGATCAGGATGTTGGTGGCGACGGAGGTGTACTGGTCGCTGGTCTGGGTGAAGGGGAAGCTGGCGGCGGCGGCGAAGGCGGCGCCGGTGGTGACGGGGCGGTGCTTGACGGTCAGGGCGCGCAGCCGGGCGAGCAGGCCGGACCGGGTGAGGGCGGGGACGACGAGGGCGGCGAGCAGCAGGTAGCCGATGAAGAGTTCGCCGTACTCGGTGTCGATGCCGAAGGTGATCGTGAACAGTCCGAGGCCGAAGGCCAGGACGATGATCAGGACTTCGGCCCAGGAGGGGAGTTGGCGCGGCGCGGGCAGGGGCCGCTCGACGGTGCCCAGGCGCAGCCAGGTGTGGGCGAGGTGGCCGAGCTGGAGCAGCAGGACGACGCCGGCGGCGATGGCGAGGGCGCCCGCGAGGGCGGTCATCACGGGGGCGACGGGCTGGTCGCCGGGGATGGCGTGGGCGGCGAACCAGCCGGCGGGGGCGACGGGGACGAGCAGGAAGAGGCGCCTGTCGAGGATGCGCAGCGGGACGCTGGTGCGGCGGTCGAGGGGCAGGCCGAGGGCGCCGAGGACGGTGAGGAGGCCGCCGGCGGCGAGGATCCAGCCGCCGGCTTCGAGGTTGGCGAGGCCGCCGAGTTCGGTGGCGATGGCGGCGACGGAGAAGACGCTGACGGCGAGGGTGCCGGTGGCGGTGTAGAGGACGGCGTTGTGGCTGCGGGTGGGGGCGGCCCAGCGCAGGCCGGGGGTGCCGTGGGTGGCGAGGAGCAGGAGGAGGGTGAGGAGTCCGGCGGCGAGGGCGAGCCATTGGAGGCCGGCGGGGGAGCCGGTGTAGGTGAGGTCGCCGGGGAAGTCGGAGGTCCAGGTCCAGGGGAGGGCGGCGGAGGCGGCGGTGGTGAGGGCGCCGAGGCCGGTGAGGGCGGTGGCGGCGCGGGCCGGCAGGGGGATGACCGGGGTGGTTTCGGTGGTGGTGGTCATGGTGGTCACGCCCTGTCCGCGACGCGCTCGCCGAGCAGGCCCTGGGGCCGGACGAGGAGCACGAGGATGAGGAGTACGAAGGCCCAGACGTCCTTCCAGGCGCCGCCTCCGAAGAGATGCATGCCGGGGAGGTGCTGGATGTAGCCGGTGGCGAGGCTTTCGGCGAGGCCGAGGGCGATGCCGCCGAGCATGGCTCCGTAGATGTTGCCGATGCCGCCGAGGACGGCGGCGGTGAAGGCCTTGAGGCCGAGGATGAAGCCCATGCGGAAGTCGACCTGGCCGCTGCGCAGTCCGTAGGCGACGGCGGCGACGGCGGCGAACGCGGCGCCGATGGCGAAGGCCATGACGATGATGCGGTCGGTGTCGATGCCCATGAGCTTGGCGGTGTCGGGGTCCTGGCTGGTGGCCTGCATGGCGCGGCCGGAGCGGGTGCGGGTGACGAACCAGCCGAGGGCGAGCATGCACAGCGGGGCGGCGACGAGCAGGAAGAGGTCGCTGCGCTGGATGGTGACGGAGCCGAGGTTGAAGGGGTCGCCGGGGATCTTGGGGAAGACCCGGGCCTTCTTGGCGTCGGGGTAGAAGGAGAAGACGAGTTGCTGGAGGAAGATGGACAGCCCGATCGCGGTGATGAGGGGGGCGAGTCGGGGGGCGTTGCGCAGGGGCCGGTAGGCGAAGCGCTCGGCGGCGACGGCGGTGAGGGTGGAGACCAGGATGCCGGCGATCAGCATGAGCGGCAGGGCCAGCCACAGGGTGGTGCCGCCGGGGAGGGCGAGGTAGGCGGTCAGGGCGCCGAAGCCGCCGACCATGACGATCTCGCCGTGGGCGAAGTTGATGAGCTGGACGATGCCGTAGACCATCGTGTAGCCGATCGCGACGAGTCCGTAGAGGGCGCCGAGGATCAGGCCGTTGGCCAGCTGCTGCGGTAGGTCGTGCACCGCTGGGCCTCCGTAGTGCGTTCGGGGTGTCCGCGTGGGTGGTGGATGTGGGGGCGCGCGGGGGCACTCGTGGCGCCCCCGCGCGCTGTGCTGCTGGAAGGTGGTGCGGGCCGGCTCGGCCGCTGGGGTTCAGCCGCCGAAGGCTGAGCCGCTGGAGGTTCAGCCGTTGAAGGTGCCGGTCTTCTCCACGGTCCACTTGCCGTCCTTGACGGTGTAGACGGTGAGTTGCTTGTTGGTGGTGTCGCCGAACTCGTCGAAGGAGACCTTGCCGGTGACGCCGTCGAAGGAGACCTTCTGGACGGCGTCGACGACGGCGGCGCGCGGGTTGGCGGGCAGCTTGCCGTTGTTGGCGGCGGTGACGGCCTTGACGGCCTGGATGATGGCCCAGCCGCTGTCGTAGGAGTAGCCGCCGTAGGTCTCGTAGGGGTCCTTGTATCCGGCGGCCTTGTAGTCGGCGATGAACTTGGCGGCGGTGGGGAGTTGTTCGACGGCGCCGCCGACGGCGGTGGCGTAGTCGCCGGCGCTCTTGGGGTTGAGCTTGATGAAGTCGGCGCTCTGCATGCCGTCGCCGCCCATCAGCGGGATGTTGACGCCGGCGTCCTTGAGCTGGAGGGAGAGCGGGCCGGCGGCGGGGTACTCGCCGCCGTAGTAGACGGCTTCGGCGCCGGAGGTCTTGACCTTGGTGACGATGGCGGAGAAGTCGCGGTCGTCGGGGTTGACGTGTTCCTCGCCGACGATGCTGCCGCCCTGCTTGGTGAACTCGGCCTTGAAGGTGGCGGCGAGGCCGGCGCCGTAGGTCTTCTGGTCGTCGATGAGGAAGACCTTGGACTTCTTGGCGTCCTTGGCGAGGAACTGGGCGGCGAAGGGGCCCTGGACGGCGTCGGTGGTGGCGGTGCGGAAGTAGGTCTTGAAGGGGCGCTTCTTCTCGCCGGTGACCCACTTCTCGCCCTGGCTGAGGGCGACGCCGGTGTTGGCGGGGGAGATCTCGACGAGGTTGGCGTCGTTGAAGATCTGCTGCATCGACTGGGCGACGCTGGAGTTGAGCGGGCCGACGACGCCGAGGACGCTGTTGTCGGCGACGAGCTGGGTGGCGTTCTGCTGGCCGGGGCCGGGCTTGGCGGTGTCGTCCAGGGCCTTGACCTGGAACTTGACGCCGGGGACCTCGTTCTGCTCGTTGGCCTTCTTGACCGCGAGGTCGACGGAGTTGCGGATGCCGATGCCGATGGCGGAGAGGTCGCCGGTGAGCGGGGCGTCGATGCCGATGGTGACGGTGGTGGTGGAGCCGCTGTTGCCGCTGCCTCCGTCGGCGGACTTCTTGTCGTCGCGGGAGCCGCACGCGCTGAGGCTCAGGGCGCCGATCACGGCAATGCTCACGACAATTGCGGAACGGTGACGCACGAGGGTCCCCTTCGGTTCGGGAGGCGCCGCGCCTGAGTTGGCGGGAGCCGGGATGCGCGGAGGGCCGGGCCCAATCCGTTGGCGCGGTGACTGGCCGTGACTCTAGATGCCTCTGGGCGACTCGGGCAGTGGTGTGGCGAGGCTGTGATTCTCTTGTTATGAGCACACAGAGCAGTTGTCTCAGCATGTGGTCGTTTTGGCGCGACCGATCCGCCGATGTAGGGCGTTTAGGGGCTGTTGGGGCGATGTAAGGGCCAGAAATGGGGGTTGCAGCTGGCCTGGTCGATACTCGGACACTCGTGTCCGATTCACTTGTTCCGGTCATGCTCGTCCGGATTTCGGACAATGAGGGCATGGCGAAGGAACTCCGGGCTGCCTGCGGGCCTCGGAGCGGGCCATTGCTCGGATTTCCTACTGGTTACGCAGCGTTACTTGTGCGGATTTCGGACATGCTGCCGCTTCGGCCGCGCCCGGAGCTGCCCGGACATGCCGCCGCCCCCTTGTCCAGACCAACGCCTGCCCAGGGGGGCGTGAGGTCAAACAAGGGGGCGGCCAAGGGATTTGATGATCCGTCGGCACCGGGAAGCGTCCCGGCGCGGGGTCAGAGGTCGCGCAGCATGCAGGTCAGCCGGCAGCTGGTGACCCGCTTGCCGGTGTCGTCGGTGATCGCGATCTCGTACGTGGCGGCGGTGCGGCCCTTGAACACCGCCGTCGCCACCCCGGTGACCAGCCCGGAGGTGGCCGAGCGGTGGTGGGTGGCGTTGAGGTCCACCCCGACCGCGTACCGGCCGGGGCCCGCGTGCAGCATCGCGCCGATCGAGCCCAGCGTCTCGGCCAGCGCCGCCGACGCGCCGCCGTGCAGCAGCCCGTACGGCTGCTGGTTGCCCTCCACCGGCATGGTGCCGACCACCCGGTCGCCGGAGGCCTCGACGATCCGGAGGCCGAGCTTCTCGCCGAGGGCGCCGCCGGAGAAGGTCTGCGGGTCGACGCCGAGCTTGGCGAAGTGGTCCAGCACGTCCTGCGGGACCTTCAGGACGGGGGCCGCGTCGGGGGCCGCGTCGGTCATGGGGAACTCCTGCCGCTCGGGGATCGTCATCGTGCTGCCTGTGATCGTACGACCGTCCTACTCGGCGGTAGCGGTCGTGTCCGGGGCCGGGGCGTGTCAACGGGCGCCCCGGGCGCGGCGCTCGACGGGCACGGCGCCCCTTTTGTCGGTGCCGGGCCATAGGATCGGTGGCCGGTAGTGGAATCGGCAGGAACGGGACGTTGACGTGGCTACGCAGAGTACGGACAAGGGCGCGACGGGTGGCGGCGGGGCCGGCCCGCGGCCCCGGCTGATGCTGCTCGACGGGCACTCGATGGCCTACCGGGCCTTCTACGCCCTGCCCGTGGAGAACTTCAACACCTCCACCGGCCAGCCCACCAACGCGGTCTACGGCTTCGCCTCGATGCTCGCCAACACCGTCCGGGACGAGCAGCCCACCCACCTCGCCGTCGCCTTCGACCTCTCCCGGCAGACCTTCCGCTCCGTCGAGTTCCCCGACTACAAGGCCAACCGCGCCAAGACGCCGGACGAGTTCCGCAGCCAGATCGGCCTGATCGGCGAACTGCTCGACGCGATGAACGTCCCCCGGCTGACGGCCGAGGGCTTCGAGGCCGACGACATCATCGCCACCCTGGCCACCGCCGCCGAGGCGGCCGGCTACGACGTCGACATCGTCACCGGCGACCGCGACTCCCTCCAACTGGTCACCGAACACATCACCGTCCTCTACCCGACCAAGGGCGTCTCCGAGCTCACCCGCTACACCCCGGAGAAGGTCGCCGAGAAGTACGGCGTCACCCCGCGCCAGTACCCGGACCTCGCCGCCCTGCGCGGTGACCCGTCCGACAACCTGCCCGGCATCCCCGGCGTCGGCGAGAAGACCGCCGCCAAGTGGGTCAACCAGTTCGGCTCCTTCGACGAACTCGTCACCCGCGCCGACGAGGTGAAGGGCAAGATCGGCGAGAAGCTGCGCGAACACCTCGACTCGGTCAAGCGCAACCGCGTCCTCACCGAGCTCGTCCGCGACGTCGAACTCCCGCTCGGCGTCGGCGACCTGGCCCGCGCGCCGTTCGACAAGGCCGCCGTCGGCACGCTGATGGAGTCGCTGGAGTTCCGCAACGCCAACTTCCGCGACCGCGTCCACGGCATCGACCCGGCCGCCGGCGAGGAGGAGGCCGCGGCCGAACTCGCCCCCGGCGTCGAGGTCGACGGCGAACTCCTCACCGACCCGGGCACACTGGCCGGCTGGCTGCGCGAGCACGCCGCCGACACCAAGGCCCCGGTCGCCCTCGCCGCCGTCTACCAGTGGGCGCTCGGCACCGGCGAGGTCACCGAAGTCGCCCTGGCCGCAGGAGAAGCCGCCGCCTGGTTCGACCCGGCGCAGCTCGCCGAGGAGGACGAGCGGGCCTTCGCCGCCTGGCTCGCCGACCCGGCCGCCCCCAAGGCCCTGCACATCGCCAAGCAGGTCATGCGGGCCTTCGCCGAGCGCGGCTGGGCCATCGAGGGCGTCGTCGCCGACACCGCCCTCGCCGCCTACCTGGAGAAGCCCGGCCGCCGCACCTTCACCCTGGAGGTGCTCGCCGAGGAGTACCTGGCCCGCTCGCTCACCCCCGCCCCCGCCACCGAGGACGGCCAACTCGCCTTCGACGCCCCGGAGGAGGACCCGGCGGCCGGCGCCCAGGCGCTCATGCTCCAGGCCCGTGCCGTCCTCGACCTCGCCGCGCTCTTCGACACCCGCCTCGCCGAGGTCGGCGCCACCGGGCTGCTGCGCGACATGGAACTGCCGATCGCCGCCCTGCTGGCCCGGATGGAGCGCACCGGCATCGCCGCCGACCGCCCCTGGCTCACCAGCCTGGAGGCGCAGTTCGCCACCGAGATCCAGCGCGTGGTCGAGGAGGCGCACGCCGCCGCCGGGCGCGAGTTCAACCTCGGCTCGCCCAAGCAGCTCCAGGAGATCCTCTTCGGCGAGCTCGCCCTCCCCAAGACCAAGAAGATCAAGACCGGCTACACCACCGACGCCGACGCGCTCACCTGGCTCGCCACCCAGACCGACAACGAACTGCCGGTCATCCTGCTGCGCCACCGCGACCAGGCCAAGCTGCGCACCACCGTCGAGGGCCTGCTGAAGACGGTCTCGCCCAAGGGCCGCATCCACACCACCTTCAACCAGATGGTCGCCGCCACCGGCCGGCTCTCCTCGCAGGACCCGAACCTGCAGAACATCCCCGTCCGCACCGAGGAGGGCCGCGCCATCCGCCGCGCCTTCGTCGTCGGCGAGGACTACGAGTCGCTGCTCACCGCCGACTACTCGCAGATCGAACTGCGCATCATGGCCCACCTCTCCGAGGACGAGGCGCTGTTGGAGGCCTTCGCCACCGGCGAGGACCTGCACACCACCGTCGCCTCCCAGGTCTTCGAGGTCCCGGGCAGCGCGGTGGACGCCGAGATGCGCCGCAAGATCAAGGCGATGTCCTACGGCCTCGCCTACGGGCTGTCCGCGTACGGGCTCTCGCAGCAGCTCGGCATCAAGCCCGGCGAGGCCCAGGGCCTGATGGACACCTACTTCGAGCGCTTCGGCGGCGTCCGCGACTACCTGC
The DNA here is from genome assembly GCF_044760075.1 of Kitasatospora sp. NPDC098663. NCBI lineage: Bacteria > Bacillati > Actinomycetota > Actinomycetes > Kitasatosporales > Streptomycetaceae > Kitasatospora > Kitasatospora sp. NPDC098663. The sequence goes on from NZ_JBIWAP010000014.1 coordinate 158,491, forward strand.
GCCGGGTCGTCGACGAGGCCCGCGCCACCGGCTACACCGAGACGCTGCTCGGCCGCCGCCGCTACCTGCCGGACCTCAACAGCGACAACCGCCAGCGCCGCGAGATGGCGGAGCGGATGGCCCTCAACGCCCCGATCCAGGGCTCGGCCGCCGACATCGTCAAGATCGCCATGCTGCGGGTGGACGAGGCGCTGCGCGCCGCCGGCCTCACCTCCCGGATGCTGCTCCAGGTGCACGACGAAATCGTGCTGGAGCTGACGCCGGGCGAGCGCGAGCAGGTCGAGGCGATCGTCCGCGAGCAGATGGCCGGCGCCTACCCGCTGCGCGCCCCGCTGGACGTCTCGGTGGGCGTCGGCGCCAACTGGGAGGCCGCCGCGCACTGATCTGGCGGCGCGGTTCTCGGCGGGCTCGGACACGGCTGGTGTCCGAGCCCGCTGCCAGGTTTCCGCGGGCCGTCGCGCAGCGGGGGATGGCGGAGAGCCCCTTGGCTGTCCAGAATGATCCGATGGCCACGCTTGAGACTCCGCGTCTGATCCTGCGCCGCTGGCGCGAGGAGGACGTTGCGCCCATGGCTGCCGTCAATGCCGACCCCGAGGTGATGCGGTGGATCCGGGACGGCAGCGTCCGTGACGAGCAGCAGACCCGCGGCGGGATCCAGGCGTGGGAGAGCGAGTGGGATGCGCAGGGCTTCGGCCTGTTCGCGGTGGAGATCCGCTCCACTGGCGAGCTGGCCGGGTTCACCGGTCTCTCGGTCCCCGGCTTCCTGCCGGAGGTACTGCCGGCGGTCGAGGTCGGCTGGCGGTTGGGGCGCTCCCACTGGGGGCAGGGCTTGGCCACCGAGGCCGCTGCGGCCGCTGTGTGGTTCGCGTTCGAGGAGCGAGGGCTGGAGCGGATCGTCAGCATCACTCAGGTGGGCAACGACGCCTCCGAACGGATCATGACCAAACTGGGGATGCAGCTGACCCGTGAGACCGTCAGTCCCGCCGGCGGTCGGCGAGTGCGGGTGTTCGCGTTGTCGTCGGACCAGTACGCCGCAACGACCACTCGGCACTGAGCTCGGCCATCCGATCGGCGGTCCCGCCGGTGCCTCGGAGTCAACTGCTCACCGTCTCCCCTGCGTCGGCTACTCCGCCGCGTGCGCCGCGTGCGCTGCGTCCGCTGCGTGCGCTACGTCCGCTACGTTCACGCGGTGCAGGAACGCCTCGACGAGGCGGTCGGTGAAAGCCTGGTCCACGGGTTCCGCCGTCACCAGGACGCGGTGGTAGAGCGGCCCCACGAGTTGGTCGATCTCCGCCGCCATGTCGAGTCCGGCGGCGAGCTGGCCGCGTTCCACCGCGCGTTCCAGCGGGAGCCGGTCGCGTCGGCGCTGTTCGTCGAGGTACCCGGACCGCAGGGCGGCGGCGAACGCGGGATCGTGCTGGGCGTGCCCGATGAGGGCCCTGAAGACGGCGCCGGCGTCGGACCGGGTGAGGAACAGGGCCAGTTGGCGCAGGTGGGCGCGTAGGTCCGGGGCCAGGTCGCCGTGGTCCGGCGGGGTCAGGGCTTCGGCCGCGTCCTGGAGGAAGGCGTCCAGGAGGATGTCGGTCTTGGTCTTCCACCAGCGGTAGACGGTCTGCTTGGCGACGCCCGCCCGGGCGGCGATGCCCTCGATGGTGACGCCGGTGAAGCCCTTCTCGACCAGGAGGTCGTCGGCCGCCTCCAGCACTGCCTGCCGGGCCTGTTCGCTGCGGCCGTGCCGGTTGCCGTGGTGGCGTGCCGCCGGTTGCGACCCGGCCGCCGCGGCGGCCGTACTTCCTCGTTCCATGTCTGCCTCCTGGGGCCAGGGTAGGCCAGAACCGCTAGACGCAACGCAACGGTGCGTCTAGTCTAGGTCCATGACACCGACCAACACCCTCGAAGACCCCCGCGTCGCCACCGCCCTCGACCGGATGTTCCGGCACGCCGAGCAGGACGAGGCGACCAGCAAGCGGATCCGGGCGGCGTGGCCCCAGGGCTCCGCGCCCCTCGGCCCGCAGGAGCAGGCTGACGCCAACGCCGAGGTGTACATGCCGATCTCCGCCCAGGGCGGCCGCCTCCTCTACAACCTGATCCGGGCCACCCGCCCCGCCACCGTCGTCGAGTTCGGCACGTCCTTCGGCATCTCCACGCTCCATCTCGCCGCCGCGGTGCGCGACAACGGGACGGGGCGGGTGATCAGTACGGAACTGAGCGCCGCCAAGGCCGCGGCCGCCCGCCGGACGTTCGCCGAGACGGGGCTGGACGACCTGATCACCGTCCTCGAAGGAGACGCCCGCGACACCCTCGCCGCAGTCGACGGCTCCGCGGACTTCGTCCTCCTCGACGGCTGGAAGGACCTGTGCCTGCCCGTCCTGCGACTCCTCGAACCACGCCTCGCGCCCGGCACCCTCGTCGTCGCCGACGACGTCGACCTGGAGGCCCTCGCGCCCTACCTCGACTACGTCCGCGACCCCCGCAACGGCTACCAGAGCGTCACGTTCCCCGTGGAGGACGGAATGGAGATCAGCTGCCGCCTGTAGACCCGTGTGGCGTCGTGATCAGGTGCGGGTACCGCGTTCTTCGTGGGGGTAGTCCGGTACGACACTGGTCGTGACGCGTGGGCAACTCACGGATGCCCAGGGAAAAAGGACGCGCGCCACTGCGTCCGGTCAGGCGATCATGGCTGCCATGACGGATGCAACCGGACCGGAGCCGCTGGGCGTGTGCCTCGTGGCCAATGTCGCCCAGGAGACCGGCCACGGCGAAGGCGGGTCGGAGATCCGCAAGGGGCTGAGGCACTTCGCGCCGGGGGCGAAGGTGTGGATCGCGCCGCCGGCCTGGGGTGATGGCGGTGACTGCGTCATCGTGGCCGGACGCCACCGGGGCAACAGCCGCCGCTACGTGCGGATCGTGATCAAGAGTCGGTTCCTGGTGAACTTCCGGGTCCATGCCGTCTACAGCCCGGCGCTGGTGCGCGCGTTGACGGAGGCGGAACCCGGCGAGGAGAAGGATTTCGGGGCCCGCCTCCTGTGGGACCAGGAGCAGGCGGAGAGCTGGGCGCGATCCCGGAACGCGCCGAAGACGCGCTGAGGCCGGGCTGGGGCCGGGCTGAGTACGGGTTGAGGGCGGCCTGAGGGCGGCGAAGCCGGCGCGCCGGTGGGGCGGCACGCCGGGAACACCTCCGGGTCAGCCCGCGAGGTGCTCCAGGAGCAGCGGCACGATCCGCTCGGCGTCGGCCTCCGGCAGCCAGTGGGTGGCACCCTCCAGCGCAACGAACCGGTACGGGGCGCTGACGTGCTTGGCCGTCAGGTCGGCTGCTTCGCGGCCCAGGGCGCGGTCCTCGGTACCCCAGACGAAGAGCGTGCGGACGGTGATCTCACCGGCCGGCACCCGGAGTTCCTCGTTGATCGCCCGGTACCAGTTGAGCCCGGCCGTCAGCACGCCCGGCTCGGTCAGCCGTCGGACGTTGGACTCGGCCTGGTCCGTCGGCAGCGCGCCCCGGTAGATCGCGCGCAGCCTGGCCGCGTCGTCGGCCAGCATGGCCTGTTCGGCCACGTGCCCCGGCAGGCGGAACTCCCTGATGTACTGAGAGCGTTGGCGCTGGTCGCTGTCGTTGTTCAGGGCCTCGTAGAGCGCCTCGGGGTGCGGGGTGGAGAGCACGGTCAGGCTGTGCAGCCGCTCCGGGTGGGTGGAGGCCAGCGCCCAGGCGACGAGGCCGCCCCAGTCGTGGGCGACCAGGTGGAAGCGCGGCGCGTCCAGGGCGTCGGCGAAGCCCAGCGCGTCCGCGACCAGCAGCTCGACGGAGTAGTCCGCGATGTCGGAGGGGCGGGCGTCGGGGGAGTAGCCGCGCTGGTCCACCGCCACCGCGCGGTAGCCGGCCGCGGCCAGCGCCGTCAGCTCGGCGCTCCAGCAGTCGGCGAACTCGGGGAACCCGTGCAGCAGCAGGACGAGTTCCCCGTCGGCGGGCCCGGCGGCCAGCGCGTCGAAGGTGTGCCGGCCGACGGTCAGGCGGAGGGCGGTGGGCTGGGGTGTCGACATGGGTCAGCTCCTGGTGGCGGTCCGTCAAGAGGACGATCAGATCACAGGGCTGACCAGGCGGGTGCGGCGGGCATTGTTGCGGGTGGCGCCTTTGCCAACCCTTGATGCGGAGGGCTGGTCTCCGCGATGGAGGTGGTCGCCTGGTCGCTGGCCAGGTTCCCGATCGGAACACGGGTGGACGCTGCCAACGCGCCGATCGGGCTCAAGGACCAGATCTGCTCGATCTCGAAAGAGCGGGTTCGGTTGATGCGGCGGCTCTCGTCGTGACGGCGGAGGGGCAGGTGCTCGGATAACCAACCCGGCATCACGCATTGAAGTTCAGTACGCCGCAAGGCCGGATTCGTAGCCAACCGCCAAGGCACCTGCCGTGCGGTCACGGCAGGTGCCTTGGAGCGGTCGAGTCGGGGACGGCCCCGCCTACCGAATGAGGTCGGAGAACTCCTTGAAGCCGATCTGGCCGTCGTTGTTCTCGTCGGCGTATTGGATCGTCGCCTTCGCGTTGGCTTCGCTGACCTTGGGGTTCTGCATGAGGTACGTCTTCAGCTCATCGGGGCTGATGTAGCCGTTGTGATCGGTGTCGATCTCGTCAAACTGCTCGCGGGCGCTGCGCATGCTGGTCATCGCCATCCTCTGTTCGTTGGAACCGTCGATGTCAGGCCGAGAACATTCCTCGCCCGCTGAAGAATATGGCAGTCGACTCTTTATTTGCCCAGGACTCCCCAGGGAGAGAATAGGCGGGAAATTAGTTGCACGATTAGGATCATAGGAGAATGCAATTTATGGCTGGAGTCACAGGAAGGGCTCTCTCCTGAAATCAGGAACCGCGTTGGTTACTGACCCGCACTCCTAACCGGCGGCGACAATCGGCGACGGCGGCCGCACGGTGTGGAGCGAGAACAGGTCCCCGGTAGCGGAACTGGCCCGCGCCCTCTCGCTCTGGCTGCGTCTTTCGGATGGTGGGAGAGGGGACTTCACGTTCGACTCGATGACGTACGACGTGCCCGGCGCGCCCCTGGTCGCTGCTGCTGGACGGCTGCACCCTCCTCCTCGCGGTCTACTGGCGCACAAACGTCTTCGCCCGCAGCCGGCAGCCTCCCTACGGGCGAACCAGGGGCCTTCGGGTACCAGCAGGAGCGGACGGTATGGGATGGTGGCCCGGACACCCGGACCGGTGGGACGGTTGCCGGCGATCCAGGCCAGTGTGGTCCGGTCCATGTACTGGTGGTCCGGGAGATGGCCGGTCTCAGCCAGTACACGCAGCGGCGCGTTCCCGGGATGCGGTGTCGGCGGGATCATGAAGGGTTCCTCAACTTGGGGTCGGGTGCGATGGGCGTCACGCTGGGCGTGGTGGTGCTGACGATGGGAGACCGGCCTGCGGAGCTGACGGCGCTGCTGGACTCGGTACGGGCCCAGGACGGCGGCGACAGCGGCGTGCGGACCGTGGTGCTCGGGCAGGGCGTGGAGCTGCCCGAACTGCCGGACTGGGCGGACGCCGTGGAGCTGCCGGAGAACCTCGGGATTCCCGGAGGCCGCAATGTGGGCGTCGAGCGGCTGCGCGAACTGGGCGGCGTGGATGTACTGGTCGTCCTGGACGACGACGGCTTGCTGCCCCGCACCGACACCTTCCGCCTGGTCCGGGCAGCCTTCGAGCAGGACCCGCAGTTGGGGATCATGTCCTTCCGTATCGCGGATGAGACCGGGTTCACCCAGCGTCGGCACGTCCCCCGTCTCGGCGCCAGCGACCCGATGCAGTCCGGGCCGGTCACCACCTTCCTGGGCGGCGGCCATGCCATCCGGATGAGCGTGATCGACCAGGTTGGGTTGTTCCCCGCTGCTTTCTTCTACGCCCACGAGGAGACCGACTTCGCCTGGCGTGCCCTGGACGCGGGCTGGCGCATCGACTACCGCGCCGACGTGGTGCTTCAGCACCCCCGCACCGACCCGGCCCGGCATGCCACCTACTACCGGCTGACGGCCCGCAACCGGGTCTGGCTGGCCAAGCGCCACCTGCCTGCGGTGCTGGTGCCGGTCTACCTCACCTCCTGGGCGCTGTACACGCTGGTCCGCCGGCCGCCGCTGTCCGGTCTCAAGGCGTGGTGGTCAGGCTTCTTCGAGGGCGTGCGCACACCGTGCCCGCCGCGTCGGCCTATGCGGTGGAGCACGGTGTGGCGGATGGCGAAGCTGGGCCGACCACCGGTGTTCTGACGGCCGGCCCAGCGTGGTCAGGTCCAGATGGCGTGGCATCCGACCGGAACAAGAAAGAGCTCAAGATGGTGCGCGCGACCATTGCCTTCTATCGCACACGAGGAATTCCCGGCGCTCCCGAGCTTGCTCAGCGGGTTTCCGAGCTCGTATCCGCGTGACCTCGGATTCATCTGGCGGATCACGGGGTACCCGAGGTCTCGGCCGCAGCCGGCTTCCGTTTCGTAAAATCCCGCTTGATCTAACGGAAGACGACGGGTGTGGTGCGAACGGGATCCGGGAGGGGGGAGCGCATGAAGCGGCCAGGGTACGCGATAGCGATCGTGCTCGACATCGTGCTGTTGGTCGGGTTGCTCCAGGGATGGCTGCCCGCCAGTTCCGAGGGTTTCCGGAAGTTCCTGATCCTCTTCACCTCTGTGATCCTGGCGCTCGTCCTCTACTCCGCGATCCGGACGAACCGGCGCGACTGACGACGACGCAGTCGGGCAGCGGCGGCGGTGTCGTCAGTCGCGCCGGCTACTTCCGGGCGTTGAGGCGGCGGGTGGGTTCCGCCGTCGTCGGGTCTTCGGGCCAGGGGTGGCGGGGGTAGCGGCCTCTCGGCTCTGCGCGGACGGCGCGGTAGCCGTTGTGCCAGAAGCTCTCCAGATCGCCGGCGACGGCGGCGGGGCGGTCGGCGGGGGAGTAGGTGGATGGTGAGCGGTATGCGGCCGCCGGCCAGGGCGGGGGCCGCTGCCCAGCCGAAGAGTTCTTGCAACTTGACGGCCAACACGGGGTGTTCGGTGGTGTGGTCGACGCGGATCGTCGACCCGCTGGGGACGGTGATCCGCTCCGGCGCGAGTTCGTCCAGGCGGCCTGCCTCGCCGGTGGCCCAGGGGAGGAGGCGTTGGAGGGCCCCTGTGGTGTCGATGTGGGCGAGGTCGGCGCGGCGGCGGGCCTGGGAGAGTTCGGGTTCCAGCCACTCTTCGGCGTGCTCCGGCAGCGCCTCGGCGCTGACGTCGGCAACAGGCGGCGGACTTCCGCGCGCCAGCGGCCCGGATAGGGGCCCGCCGTCGGAGGAGGGTGGAAAGGCGGCGGATCCGGCGGCGAGGAGGTGGGGAGCCTGGGGCGGTGTTTTCTGCGTTGCGTAGGAAGTCGGTGGGGTCGACTTCTGGTGCGGGTCAGTGGTGGGTTGCGTGGGCGGCTTGGGCTTGGGTGCGGGCGTGGGTGAGGGCGGGTTTGAGGCGGGGGTCGGGGGAGGGGTGGGCTGTGAGGAGTTCGCCGGCGGTGATGAGGGTGGTCCAGTAGCGGGCGGGGTCGCCGGTGGTGGGGTGGGGTTGGGTGGCGGTGAGGGAGAGGTAGGCGGTGGTGAGGTTGCCGGTGGTGAACCAGCGGGTGAGGCCGTGTTGGTGGCCGGCGCGGATGCTGCCGTGGGCGTCGATGGCGGTGAGGAAGAGGTCGATGATGGCGAGGTCGCGGTCGTCGGGGGTCTTGGGGATGTCGAAGACGCCGAGGGCTTCGAGGAGTTCGCCGGTGTCGGCCTCGGATCCCGGTCGGGGGCTGGCGAGCAGGGCGTCGTAGCAGTCGTCGAGGCGGCGCTGGGTGTCGGCGGCGGGGATGCCGAGGGCGATGCAGACGGCGCGGGCGGAGCGCAGGGGCTGGCGGGTGCGGCGGGCGAGGGTGGCGTAGGCGTCGGCGGGGGTGGAGCCGGTGTCGAACAGGTGCCGGGCGGTGAGGGGGAGTCGCATGGTGGGTGCCTGTTCAGACGGTGAGGAGGGTGAGGGCGGTGGGTGCGGGGGAGGGCGTGGGGGCGATCAGGGCCCAGACGAATTTGCCGATGCCGCCGGCGCGGGGGCAGCAGCCCCACTTCTCGGCGAGTTCGTTGACGAGGAGGACGCCGCGTCCGTGTTCGTCGTCGGGGGTGGGGGTGTGGAGGGAGGGGCGGCCGGTGCCGGCGTCGTGGACTTCGAGTCGGAGGCGGTGGTCGGGGGTGAGGGAGAAGCGGATTTCGATGAGGCGGTCGGTGGGGGCGTCGGTGTGCTGGACGGCGTTGGCGAAGAGTTCGCCGAGGAGGAGTTCGGCGGTGTCGCGGTAGCGGTCGCCGGCGGGGAGGGCGGCGAGGTAGGCGCGGAGCAACTGCCGGGCGACGGGGGTGGATTCGGTGCGGGAGCCGAGGCTGGCGGCGAACGTCCGGGGCCGACGGGAAACGAGCATGGTTGTGCACCTCAGGGGCGGAATGGGGTTAACTTCACCACTGCTGGTGATTGACTGATGACGAACAGTCAACAGGCCGGTCCTGTGGTCGGCTATGGCCGGGCCGAGCCGGGAAGTTGAAACCCTTGAAACCCGTCTGCAGGGGGGAACTGTCGTGCGAACCGACCGCGAACCGAACCGAAAGCTCGCTTCGTTGATGACCGAAGCCGCTTGGGGCAACGGCGAATTGGCGCGGGCCGTCAACCGGACCGGTACCGAGGCTGGGCAGCGGCTCAAGTACGATGCCTCGGCTGTTTCTCACTGGCTCGGCGGCACTTCGCCTGCGGCGAAGGCCCTGCCGGTGGTCTTGGAAGCGCTGGCACGGAGACTCAAGCGGCCGATCACCGCTTTCGAGGCCGGATTTCGCGACAGGCCTACCACCGTTGACGAGTCGACGGATACGGTGTCAGGGCTGATCGATCTGGGGAGCCTCGATATGGACCCATCCCGGCGCGGAGTTCTCACAGCCAGCTTGTACTCGGTAGCTCTCACCATTCCGGGTTGGCCCGACCTGGTAGGCCGTTTCGAGAAACTGCGGACCAACCCGCACCTGCGGATCGGCATGGCAGAGGTCCAGTCGGTCGCCGCCATGACCGAACGGATCAGCGACCTGGACGACCAGTTCGGTGGCCGGATGGCACGACCGATGGCCGCCTCGTTCCTGGTCAACACGATCGCCCCGTACCTACAGGCGGACGCCACCGAGGACGTTCGCGAGGCGATGCTGTCGGCCGCCGCCGACCACTGCTACCTGACCGGCTACATGGCGATGGACGAGCGTCACGATGCCCTGGCCCAGCGCTACTACATGAAGGCTCTGGAACTGGCAGGGCATGCGGGCGATCACCTCACGTACTGCACCACCCTGCGCGGCATGAGTGTGCAGGCCGTCGACCTCGGCCATGGCAGTGCCGCCACGCGGTTCGCGGATGCCGCCTCGGCTGCCTCCCCGCAGGCCGGCCCCCGGATGAGGGCCTTCCTCGCGGGCCAACAGGCCCACGCCACCGCCCAGACCGGAGACAGGGCCGGAGCCCTGCACCACCTGCGGATGGCGGAAGTCGCGATGGAGCAGGCCGAGTCCAAGGCGAAGGCGTTCGGCTCCTACGACCCGTCCTCCCTCGCGTACCACGAGGCCAAGGTTCGCTGGGAGCTCGGCGACAAACCTGGCGCCATCTCCGCGATGCAGGCGTCCGACCGCCTGCGGTACTCGGTGTACGTGCGCAATCGGGTGCGGATGACCGGCATGCTCGCGGAGTGGAAGTTGCAGGCCGGCCGCCTCGAAGAAGCCTGTGTGGACTGGCATCGAGCTCTCGATGACTACCCGGCTGTCCAGTCCGGTCGGGCCGACGACCGCTTCCGCTCGATGATGGCCATGATCAAGCCCTACCAGGGCAACCGGTACGCGCGCGACTTGTACGACCGCGCTCGGCCGATGGCGAAGGCGGCCTGACCGGGCCGGAGATGCCCAATGGGCAGAACGATGTCTCCTCGGAGAGCTTGGATCGAGCGCATCCGAGCAATGATCCGGAAGTCGTCGCTGCACACCGGCGCGTCTATGGTCGGCTTCGCAGTGAGATACTCCCGGTGAGTAACTCGCTAGCGGCGGCAACGGGGGCGACTGCATCGAGGTGGCCCCCGGATTCCCCGGCCTCGTCCCCGTGCGTGACTCCAAGGACCCGCACGGGCCGGTGCTCGTCTTCCCGGCCTCGGCCTGGACGTCCTTCCTCTCCTCCGTCCAGGCCGGTGACTTCCCGGAGCGGTGACCAGCTGCCGGGGGCGCGTCGTCTTCCGCGTGCGCCTGCCGCAGCCTGAAACGCGCCTTCTGACCAGGCGAAACGCGGATCGGTCCCTACGCTGGGTGTCGGCCCGCCAGCCCCGTCGAAGGACCGCGTATGCGCCGCTCCCGCCTCATGCTGTTCCTGGCCCTGTCCGCCGTGACCGCCTCCGCCCTCGTCGCCGCCGACGCCGCGCCGGACGCGCCGGACGGGCCGGTCCCATCGGTCAGCCTGCCGGTGCTCCGCGACCCGCAAGCTCAGCAGAGGCTCCACCGCATGACGGACCCGGTGCAGGACTGGGTGGAGTCCGGCGCTCCGGCGGCGGACGGCTACGCCGGGACCGTGATCGACGCGTCGAACCAGCACGCCGACATCTACTGGAAGGGTGAGGCCCCGACCGAGGTCCGGGCGCTGCTCGACGCGAACGCCGGCCCCGGCTACACCGTCGACGTTCACCAAAGCCCTTACTCCCGTGCGGAGATGCGGGCCGCGATCGACCGGTTCACCGCCGCTGTGGCGCCCGAGGCATGGACGTCGATCGGCCCGCAGGAGGACGGCACCGCCATCGCGATCACGTACGTGCCGACGAAGGCGACGCGGCCGACCGGCGGCGCCACGACCGAGCAGGCGTACTCCCGGACGGCCGCCGAGATCGCCGGGATGCCGGTGACGGCCACCGTCGAGGGCATCCCGGCAGCGCTGTCCGGCAGCCGGCACTCCGACAGCGCGCCGTACTACGCGGGCGCCGAAGTCAACACCGGCAAGGCCTCGTTCTGCTCGACCGCGTTCAGCGGTTGGAAGGACAGGACGAAGGTGCTGCTGACCGCCGCACACTGCGGCGGCGGCCGGTACTACAACGGCACCGGCGGCCACATCGGCGACCTGTACGCGATCGGCGACGGTTTGGACGTCGCCATGATCGCGATCAACGGCAACGGCACCGGCCGGTTCTACGACGGTGCCTGGTCGGACGGCAGCGGTTCGTCGCGACGCACGTACGGGATCGGACGCAACAACGTGGGGGACCTCGTCTGCCTCAGCGGCGCCCAGTCGGGGTGGAAGTGCGACGTGGAGGTCAAGAAGGTCGATGTCGAGACGACGAACGACGAGGGGACGAAGATCAAGCCGGTGGACATCGCGGAGTCGAAGGGCGGTGACCGACGGGCGATCGGTGCGAAGGGCGACAGCGGCGGCCCCACACTCGCCAACCCGTCCGGCGCGAACGGCGACATGGAGGCTCGCGGCGTGATCGTGGCCGGAAGGTCGGAGGTCGGATGCCCGGCCGGATCGACGGCACACTCGACGACCTGCTACGCGCAGGTGCTCTACGTGCCGATGACGCCGGTGGTGAACCAGCTGGGCTTCTCGATCTCCTGACGGCAGCGCGAGCCAGGAATCCCACCCCCGCCGGGGAGGGGTGTCAGTTCCGCGGGTTGAGGCGGCGGGTGGGTTCCGCCGTCGTCGGGTCCTCGGGCCAGGGGTGGCGGGGGTAGCGGCCCCTGAGATCCGCGCGGACGGCGCGGTAGCCGTTGTGCCAGAAGCTCTCCAGATCGCCGGTGACGGCGGCGGGGCGACCGGCGGGCGACAGCAGGTGAATGGTCAGCGGGACACGTCCTCCGGCCAGGGCAGGGGTCTTGGTCCAGCCGAAGAGTTCCTGCAACTTGACGGCCAGCACCGGGCGTTCGGCGGTGTAGTCGACTCGTATCTTCGAGCCGGACGGCACGGTGATGCGTTCGGGGGCCAGCTCGTCGAGGCGGCCTGCTTCCCCGGTGGCCCAGGGGAGGAGCCTCTGGAGGGCAGACGTTGTGTCGATCCTGGCCAGGTCGGCGCGGCGGCGGGCGCGGGACAGTTCCGGCTCCAGCCACTCGTCGGCGCGTTCCAGCAGCGCGGCGTCGGAGACGTCCGGCCAGGGGTCGCCGATGGCGGTGTGGAGGAAGGCGAGGCGTTCGCGCAGGCCGGAGGGGAATGTCAGCAGGGTGCTGATGCCCTCGCGGGCCAGGCCTTCGAGGATGGCGCCCCGGACGAGGGCCCGGTCGGGGCGGCTGAGCGGCTTCTCGGCGAGTTCGATCGCGCCCAGCGACTCGACCCGGCGGGAGACGACCTCGTCGCGGCGGGTGTCCCAGTGGACTTCCTCGCGGGATTCGAGCAGCGAGGCACCGGCAAGCCGGGCGGTGTCCTCGTCCAGTGCCGCAGCGTGCAGGATGCGGGCGGACGGGGAGCCGGCCGAGCGGTCGGCGACTGCGATGGCGACCCACGGCAGTGCGCCGAGCGCGGTGCCGGGCGCGAGTTCGGCCGCCGTCCCGGAGGCCATCAGGTACGGGCTGCGCTCGCCGGGGGCGGGCCGCTCCACCCGGGCGCGGGCGATGCGTTCGGGGAAGGCGAGGGCGACGACGAGGCCGGCGGCGGTCGTGTCGGGTAGCTGAGTGGCGGGTTCGGAGCCGGCGGCGCGCAGCAGGCGGCGGACTTCCTCGCGCCAGCGGCCGGCGTACGGGTCGTTGGCGGAGCGGACCGCCCGCCAGACCGCGCCGAGGTCGTCGCCGAGGGCGCGCGGCGGTTCCTCGGAGAGCAGGGCGACCACCTCGGCCGCTCGACGGGCGCCGACGGCAGGAGCGCCGTCCACGAGCGCGCGCCCCAGCCGGGGGTGCAGCCCGGTGCGGGCGAGGCGGACGCCGCGCGGGGTGGCCCGGCCGTCGGTGTCGACGGCGCCGAGGGCCTGGAGGGTCTGCCGGGCGGCGGCCATCGCCCCGGCGGGCGGGGCGTCGGGCAGGGCGAGGCCGGTGGCGTCCGGGTCGCCCCAGCAGGCGGCCTGGAGAGCGAACGCGGTGAGGTCGGCGAGGGCGATTTCCGCGGTGGGGAAGCGGGTGGCGAGGGCGTCCTCGGCCTCGTTCCAGCAGCGGTACACGGTGCCGGGGGCCTCGCGGCCGGCACGGCCGGCGCGCTGGCGGGCGGCGGCGAGCGAGGCGCGGACGGTGACCAGCCCGGCCAGGCCCCGGGCGTGGTCGGTGCGCGGTTCGCGGGCGAGCCCGGCGTCGACGACGACGCGGACGCCGGGCACGGTGAGCGAGGACTCGGCGACGGCGGTGGCGAGCACGACGCGGCGGCCGTCCGAGGGGGTGAGGGCGGCGTCCTGGACGGACTGCGGGGCGCGGCCGTGGAGTTGCAGGACGTCCGCCGCCACGGTGGACAGCTGCCCGGCGACACGGCTGATCTCGCCGACGCCGGGCAGGAAGCAGAGCACGTCGCCCTCCTGCTCGGCGAGCGCCCGCCGGACGGTGGCGGCGACGTGGTCGAGCAACGCCGGGTCGACCCGGGTGCCGTGGGCGGGCCGGACGGCGCGCGGCGGCGGCGCCCACACCGTCTCGACCGGGTGGGAGACCCCGTGCGCCTCCACCACCGACGCGCCGCCGAGGAGTTCGGCCCAGGCCGCGGTGTCGGAGGTGGCCGAGGCGCAGACCAACCGCAGTTCGGGCCGCAGCGCGGCCCGGACGTCGAGGAGGAACGCGAGCGCGGTGTCGGCGTCCAGGTGCCGTTCGTGGCACTCGTCCAGGACGACCACGTCCACTCCGGGCAACTCCTGGTCGCGCTGGAGCCGTTGCAGCAGTACGCCGGTGGTGACCACCTCGACGACGGTGGAGGGCCCGACGCGACGGTCCCCGCGCACGGTGTAGCCGACCTGCCCGCCGACCGCCTCGCCCAGCAGCCAGGCCATCCGCCGGGCGGCGGCCCGGACGGCGAGTCGGCGTGGTTCGGCGACCAGCACGCGAAGCGTCGGGCGCTCGGGATCGAGCAGACCGGCGAGTGCGAGCGGTACCAGGGTGGTCTTGCCGGTGCCGGGCGGTGCGGCGAGGACGGCGGTGCCCTGCTCGTCGAGGGCGCGGTGCAGCGCGGGCAGGGCGGTGCGGACGGGCAGTTCGCGCCAGGCCGGGTTCGTCGAGGTCAAAGGGGCTCAGCCCCGCTCGGCGACGAAGATCGCGGTGCCGGGGATCAGCCGCCCGCGCAGCGGGGACCAGCCGCCCCACTCCTGCTCCAGGCCGGCCGGCCACTCGGGCTCGACCAGGTCGGTCAACCGGAATCCGGCGCCGACGAGTTCGCGGACCCGGTCGCCGATGGTGCGGTGGTGCTCGACGTAGCTGGCGCGGCCGTGCTCGTCCTCCTCGACGTAGGGGGTGCGGTCGAAGTAGGAGGAGGCGGCGGTGAGGCCCTCGACGCCGGGCTCGTCGGGGAAGGCCCAGCGGATCGGGTGGGTGACGGAGAACACCCAGCGGCCACCGGGGCGCAGCACCCGGTGCACCTCGCGCATCAGGGCGGCGGTGTCGGCGCTGAACGGGACGGCGCCGTAGGCGGAGCAGGCGAGGTCGAAGGAGGCGTCGGCGAAGGGCAGGACGGCGGCGTCGGCCTGGACGACGGCGACGGGGGTGGCGCCGCGGCCGAGGTCGATCCGGCGGGAGTGCTGGAGTTGGCGGTGGGAGATGTCCAGGGCGACGGGGCGGGCGCCGCGGCCGGCCAGCCAGCGCGAGCACTGGGCGGCGCCGGCGCCGATCTCCAGCACGTCCTTGTCCGCGACCTCGCCGAGGAGGTGGGCGTCGGCCTCGTCGAGGCCTTCGGGGCACCAGGTGAAGCGGTCGTCGCCGAGGAACTCCCCGTGCTCGTCCTGGTACTCGTCGGCGTTGCGGTCCCACCAGTGCCGGCTGGCCCGGCTGCTCTCCCCGGTGCCGGCCGCGCGCCGTACCGCGTCGTCGCCGTCGCCGTCAAGATCATGCAGGTCGGACTGGGGGGTGGTGGCCACGGTGATAATGCCCATCGCGTAGGGTGTGGAGTGCGGAAGCGCCGCTGCCGAGACCGGGCCCGTCAAGGACCCGATCCTGGTGGTGGCATCCGGGGAAGGGCCCCTTCGGGCGCCACCGCAAGGTGCGCAATCGGAGGATATGGCCTGATCCATACCGGGCTCCACCGTCTTGCCGCTCTTGGCGTTGACCGTGCCTGGCCGTCCCCGTATGCTACAAGTTGCGCTGCGGGCCTGCGCGCCTCAGACGGAGCAGGTCGCGCTCGCATCTGTCGAAGACCCCACGGTCGCAAGACGGACGCCGGATTTCCCGTTTGTGCGGGAATGCCGGTGCGCCGTGTTCTTGGCTGTCCGGCTTTCGGTGGGAGCGATACGGGCCCTCCGCGTGGCATTACCTACGACTTTCATGTCCGTACCGGAGCCCTTTTCCTAATGACGAGCCCCACCGACTCCTCCCTCAGCACCACCCCGCAGGTCGCGGTCAACGACATCGGCGACGCCGAGGCGTTCCTCGCCGCCATCGACGAGACCATCAAGTACTTCAACGATGGCGACATCGTCGAGGGCGTCATCGTGAAGGTCGACCGTGACGAGGTCCTCCTCGACATCGGTTACAAGACCGAGGGCGTCATCCCGTCCCGCGAGCTCTCGATCAAGCACGACGTCGACCCGCACGAGGTCGTCGCCGTCGGTGACAACATCGAGGCCCTGGTCCTCCAGAAGGAGGACAAGGAGGGTCGTCTCATCCTGTCCAAGAAGCGCGCTCAGTACGAGCGTGCCTGGGGCACGATCGAGAAGATCAAGGAAGAGGACGGCATCGTCACCGGTACCGTCATCGAGGTCGTCAAGGGTGGTCTCATCCTCGACATCGGCCTCCGTGGCTTCCTGCCGGCCTCGCTCGTCGAGATGCGCCGCGTCCGCGACCTCCAGCCCTACGTGGGCAAGGAGCTCGAGGCCAAGATCATCGAGCTGGACAAGAACCGCAACAACGTGGTCCTGTCCCGCCGTGCCTGGCTGGAGCAGACCCAGAGCGAGGTCCGCCAGACCTTCCTCACCACCCTGCAGAAGGGCCAGGTGCGCTCCGGCGTCGTCTCCTCGATCGTCAACTTCGGTGCCTTCGTGGACCTGGGTGGCGTCGACGGCCTGGTGCACGTCTCCGAGCTGTCCTGGAAGCACATCGACCACCCGTCCGAGGTTGTCGAGGTCGGCCAGGAGGTCACCGTCGAGGTTCTCGACGTTGACATGGACCGCGAGCGCGTCTCCCTGTCGCTGAAGGCGACCCAGGAGGACCCGTGGCAGCAGTTCGCCCGTACCCACCAGATCGGCCAGGTCGTTCCGGGTAAGGTCACCAAGCTGGTTCCGTTCGGTGCGTTCGTCCGCGTGGACGAGGGCATCGAGGGTCTGGTCCACATCTCCGAGCTGGCCGAGCGCCACGTGGAGATCCCGGAGCAGGTCGTCCAGGTCGGCGACGAGATCTTCGTCAAGGTCATCGACATCGACCTCGAGCGTCGCCGCATCAGCCTGTCGCTCAAGCAGGCCAACGAGGCGCTGGGTGCCAACCCGGCCGAGGTCGAGTTCGACCCGACCCTGTACGGCATGGCTGCCTCGTACGACGACCAGGGCAACTACATCTACCCGGAGGGCTTCGACCCCGAGGCGAACGACTGGCTGGCCGGCTTCGAGAAGCAGCGTGAGGAGTGGGAGCGCCAGTACGCCGAGGCGCAGTCCCGCTTCGAGCAGCACCAGGCCCAGGTCATCAAGAGCCGTGAGGCCGACGCCGAGGCCGCTGCCGAGGGTGGCGACGCCGTCGCCGCCGCTGCCGGTGGCTCCTACTCGTCCAGCAGCGACGAGGGCTCCGGCGCTCTCGCCTCGGACGAGGCCCTGGCGGCCCTGCGCGAGAAGCTGGCGGGCGGCCAGAGCTGAAGCTCTGACCCGCTGCCAGTACCTGGCGCATAGCTGAACGGTGGGCCCCACCCGGAGAAATCCGGGTGGGGCCCATTTCGTTTCCGCCTTTGGCCGGGGTTTTTTACTTCACGTTCTTTCGTATTTCGCCTTCACTTATTTGTGGTTTATGTGAAGGAATTTTGTGAGATGTGGCTCATTGTCCGTCTATAGGTCGAACACCGGGTTGCCCCTACATTGAGGGGAGCTGCCCGAAAGGCCTCCTTCATGCGCAACGCTCCCACCGCTGCCGGCGACCCCGCGGTCCCCGGGCGGCTCGCCGCCCTCGGCCGGTTCTGCTTCCGCCGCCGCCGCTGGGTGCTCGGCCTGTGGGCCGTCGTCCTGGTCGTGGGCGTGCTGATCGGCGGCCGGGTCTTCGAAGGAACGGTGGCCGGCGCCTCCTCCGCCACCGCCGAAGCCGATCGGGGCGGCGCGGTGGTCGCCGCGACCGACCCGGCCCGCGGCACCGTCACCGCCGTCGTGGACGGGAAGCCGGTCGACGACCCGGCCGTACGGGCCGCCGTCACCAAGGCCACCGCCGACCTCGCCGCCCTCCCCGGTGTCTCCTCCGCGCTCGACGCCTACGGCACCGGCCCGGCGCCCGCCGCACTGCGCTCCGCCGACGGCACCGCGAGCCTGGTCACCGTACGGATGGCCGACACCAGCACCTCCGCCCAGGCCGACGCCGTCACCCACCGCCTCGCCGCCCTGAACGGCGAGGCCGGTACCCACGTCACCGTCGGCGGGGACCTGGTGCTCCAGGACGAGGTCAAGAAGCAGACCGAACAGGACACCCGCTTCGGCGAGATGGTGACGCTGCCGCTCACCCTGATCGTCATGGTGCTGGTCTTCGGCGGCCTCGCCGCGGCCAGCCTGCCGGTGATCGGCGCGGTCGCCTCGGTGGGCGGCGCGCTGCTGGCCATGTTCGGTTTCAGCCGGATCATGGACATCGACACCAGCGTGCTGCCGATCGCCACCGTGCTCGGGCTCGGACTCTCGATCGACTACGCGCTGCTCATGGTGAACCGCTTCCGGGAGGAACGCGGGCACGGCGCGGGCATCGCCGCCGCCGTCGAACGCACCGCCGCGACCGCCGGGCGCACCGTCGCCTTCTCCGGCCTCACCGTCGCCGTCGCGCTCTCCGGCCTGTTCGTCTTCACCAGCCCGGTGCTCGGCGCGGTCGCCGCCGCCGGGGTGAGCGTGGTGGTGATCGCGGTCGCCGCCGCGCTGACGCTGATCCCCGCGCTGCTCGGCTTCGCCGGCTCCCGGATCAAGGCGCCCGCCGCGCCCGTTCCCGACGAGGGCTTCTTCAGCCGGACCGTCCGCCGGGTCAGCAAGCGGGCGGTGCCGGTCGCGCTCGCCTGCGTCGCCCTGCTGATGGCCGCCGGCGCGCCCTTCCTGCACGCCGACATGCGCAACTCCGGCGCCGCCGTGCTGCCCGCCTCCTCGGCCGGGCGGCAGGTCGCCGACGCCGTCGACCAGCGCTTCCCGCAGGCGGCGGCCGCGCCGATCACCGTCGTCGTCGAGGGCGGCGCGCCCGTCGCCCAGGCGTACGCGGACGACGTCGTCGCCAAGCTGCCCGGGGTCGCCGGGGTGCGGGCGGTGAGCCCGGTGAGCGACTCGGTGTCCACCGTCGACGTGCTCGTCCACGGCGACCCGCAGGGCCACCAGGCCAAGCAGGTCGTCCAGGAACTGCGGGACGACCGCGGCGGGCTGAAGACCTACGTCACCGGCGGCGCGGCCTCGGTCGTCGACTTCAAGGACGAGCTGCTGTCGCGGGGCCCCTGGGCACTCGGGCTGGTCGCGGTCGGCACGCTGGTGCTGCTCTTCCTGATGACCGGCTCGGTGGTGATGCCGGTCAAGGCGCTGCTGATGAACCTGCTGTCGCTGGGCGCCTCGCTCGGCGCGCTCACCCTGGTGTTCCAGGACGGGTACTTCAGCGGGCTGCTCGGCTTCAGCCCCACCGGCGGGCTGGAGACCTTCATCCCGGTGCTGGTCTTCGCCTTCGCCTTCGGGTTGTCCATGGACTACGAGGTGTTCCTGCTCGCCCGGATCAAGGAACTGCGGGACAAGGGGCACAGCTGCACCAGGGCGGTGGAGCTCGGGGTCCAGCGCAGTGGCCGGATCATCACCTCGGCGGCGCTGCTGATGGTGATCGTGTTCGCCGGGTTCGCCCTCGGGGACATGCTCATGGTCAAGCAGATGGGCATCGCGCTGGCCGTCGCCGTCGCGGTGGACGCCACCCTGGTGCGCTGCCTGCTGGTGCCCGCCGCGATGAGCCTGTTCGGCGAGTTCAACTGGTGGGCGCCCGCCCCGCTGCGGCGCCTGCACCGGCGCTTCGGGCTGAGCGAGCACGTCGAACTGCCGACCGTCGGCGAGGCGTCTGTGGGCGAGGCGGCCGTCGGCGCGACGGCCGTCCCGGCCCCGCGACCGGAGGCCAGGGACCTGGTGGGCTCAGCGCAGTCGGCGCAGTAGGTCGACGCCCGCCCGCAGGGCCAGCCGCTCCTCGGGGGTGAGGCGGGCCTCGATGGCGGTGGCGATCCGCTCCTCCCGGCGGGCGCGCTGCTCCAGCAGGGCGGCGCGGCCCGCTCCGGTCGCGGTGACCAGCAGTTTCCGGCCGTCGGTGGGGTGGGGCTGCTGGGTGACGAGCCCGGCCTCCATCAGCAGGGCGACGGTGCGGGCCATCGACTGGTGGCGGACGCGCTGCAACCCGGCGAGTTCGGCGACGGTGCAGGCGCGTTCGTCGCGGACGAGGACGCCGAGGACACCGGCCTGGTTCTGCGGCAGCTCGTCGCCCGGGCGCAGGGAGCGGACCAGGTCGCCGATGGCGGCGCGGAGCTCGGCGGCGAGTTCGAGGGTTTCGGGAGCCGGACTGTTCATGGGAGAAGAGTACCGGGAGTCTCCACAGCAAAACTGTACAGTCCTGCTGTATGGTCTGCCGCATGAGGATCACCAAGTTCGGACACGCCTGCGTACGCCTGGAGCACGACGGGACGACCGTCGTCGTCGACCCCGGGGCGTTCACCGACCCCGCCGCGCTGACCGGGGCCGACGCCGTCCTGATCACCCACGAGCACATGGACCACTTCGAGGAGGCCCGGCTGCGCGCCGCCTTGGAGGCCGACCCGGCCCTTCGGGTGTGGACCAACAGCGCGGTCGCCGCCCTACTGGACGGCGTGGCGCAGCGCGTCGCCGTGGTCGGCGAGGGCGACGCCTTCGAGGTCGGCGGGGTCGGGGTGAGCGTGCACGGCGAGTGGCACGCGGTCATCCATCGGGACATCCCGCAGGTGAAGAACATCGGCTTCCTCTTCGACGGCCGGCTGTTCCACCCCGGCGACGCCTTCACCGTGCCGCCGCACTCGGTGGACACCCTGCTGCTGCCGCTCGCGGCGCCGTGGAGCAAGGTCAGCGAGGTCGTCGACTACGTCCGGGAGGCCGCCCCGCGGGTGGCGGTGCCGGTGCACGAGGCGATGCTGAGCCCGATCGGGCACATGGTCACCACCCGGCTGCTCGGGCCGGACGGGCCGGGGACCGGCGCGGAGCTGACGGTGCTCGGGGAGGGCGAGAGCCTGGAACTCGGCTGACGGCGCCGGGGGCCGGGAGGCCGGTTGCGCGATGGTCGGCCGCTGGTCCCGGCGGTCCGGGCGCCGGTAGCCTGACGCCATGCTGAAGATCGGACTGACGGGTGGCATCGGCGCCGGCAAGAGCGAGGTGTCCCGGCTCTTCGCCGCCCACGGCGCGGTGATCGTGGATTCCGACGTGATCGCCCGCGAGGTGGTCGCGCCCGGGACGGACGGTCTGGCGGCCGTGGCCGCCGAGTTCGGGCCGCAGGTGCTGCGCGAGGACGGCGCGCTCGACCGCCCGGCCCTCGGCGCGATCGTGTTCGCCGACCCGGCGCGGCTCCAGGCGCTGAACGCGATCGTCCACCCGCTGGTGCGCGCCCGGTCCGCCGAACTGGAGGCCGCGGCCGCGCCGGACGCGGTGGTGGTGCACGACGTGCCGCTGCTCGCGGAGAACGGCCTCGCCCCGCTGTACGACCTGGTCGTGGTGGTCGACGCGGCCGACGACGTGCGGGTGGAGCGGCTGGTGCGGCTGCGCGGGATGGCCGAGGACGAGGCCCTGGCCCGGATGGCCGCGCAGGCCTCGCGGGCGGACCGGCTGGCGATCGCCGACGTGGTGATCGACAACGGCGGGCCGCTGGAGGCGCTCGCGGCGCGGGTCGACGAGGTGTGGGCGGAGCTGGTGAAGCGCGCCGCCGCTGCCTGAGGTTCAGGCGGCGGTCAGCGGCAGACGGGCCCGGACGGCGAAGCCGCCCTCGGTGGTGGGGCCGGCGTGCAGGGTGCCCCCGAGGTCGTCGGCGCGGGTGCGCATGCCGTCCAGGCCGTGGCCGCCGGAGGGCAGCCGGGGCCCGTCCGGGTCCCCCGCCGCGGCGGGGGAGTTGACGATGTCCAGGCGCAGCCCGTCCGGGTGGACCTCGACGGTGACGGCGACCTCGGCGGCCGGGGCGTGCTTGTGGGCGTTGGTCAGGGCCTCCTGGACGATCCGGTAGGTGGCGTACTGCACGGCCGGTCCGGGTGCGGGCAGCCCTTCGGCGGGGCCGGTGAGGGTGAGGTCGACGGCGAGTCCGGCCTGGCGGGACTCCTCGACCAGGGCGGGCAGTCCGTGCAGTGAGGGGCCCTGGTCGGAGGCCGGGGTGAGGACGCCGAGCAGGCCGCGCAGCTCGGTGAGGGCCTGGAGGCCGAGGGCGCGGATCAGGCCGAGAGTCTCCCGGACGGCCGTCGGGTCGTCGGCGGACGCGACCTGGCAGGCGCCGGCGTGCAGGGTGATGAGGGAGACGCGGTTGGAGACCACGTCGTGCATCTCCCGGGCGAGCCGGGCGCGTTCGGCGGCGGCGGCGCGCTCCTCGGCGTACTGGCGGGCCGCCTCCAGCAGCCGGTTGCGTTCGGCGAGCGCGGCGACGGCGCGGGCGCGCTGGTGGGCGGTGAGGCCGAGGGCGAGCGGGACGGCGCCGAAGACCAGCGGGTCCTCGGCCAGGTTGGCGAGGGCGGAGAGGCTGCTGACGTCCCCGAGGTCCATGGGGACGAGCAGGCGCACCCCGGCCAGCACGGCCAGGACGACCGGCACCCGGGTGGCGCCGCGCCGCGTGGCCAGCCCGTAGAGGGCGACGGCGAGCGGGAGCTGACCGCCCAGCAGGGTGACGGCGGCGACGGCCGCCGGGTACCGCAGGCGGACGGCGAGGGCGAGTGCGCCGGCCGCCACCAGGCCCGCGTTGACCGGTGCCGAGGTGGTCGGCCCGATGTCGGGGTCGCCCGCGGCGAGCGGGACGAGCACCAGCAGCACCAGGACGGTCGGCCCGAGCGCGACGACCGGGCCGGGCAGACGGAACGGCGGGCCCGGCAGCGGTACCGCGGCGAGGGCGGAGTCCAACTGGTCGGCGGCGTAGGGCTGGTGGGCGCCGTGGGGCTGGTCGGGGGACGGGTGGTGCTGGTGACGGGTGGGGTCCAACCGGCCGGTGGGGCGCCGGAGTCGGGGCCGCTGCTGGGTGGGCTGGCGCATGGGGGCATGCTCGCACACCCCGTCCGGCCCGGGGTGGCGAGCGGGCCGCAGTGGCCGGGAACAGCCTGGAATTCGCCTTCCCGGGAAGGGATCATGGTCGGATGGATGATCGTTTCTCTTCCGAGCCGCCGACCGTCGTCCGGCTGCCGCAGTACACCCGCGCCGACCATGACGAGATCCTCGGCCCCGGCGACGACCCGTACGGCGTCGCCTACACCGGACTGACCTGGCTGCCCAAGGACATCCACTTCGGCATCCGGGCCGCCGACGGCCGGCTCGTCGCGCACACCGGCCTGGTGCCGCTCCCGCTCACCGTCGGCGGCACCGACCTGGCGGCGATCGGCGTCGGCGGCGTCGCCGTCGCCCCCGACCGGCGCGGCGCCGGCCTCGCGCGGGCCGTGGTCCGGGCCGCCCTCGGCCACGCCCGCACCCTCGGCCACCGCCACGCGCTGCTGTTCTGCCGCCCGCCGCTGGCCACGTTCTACCGGGGGCTCGGATTCCGCGAGGTCGCGCAGGAGGTGACGGTGGAGCAGCCCGAGGGGCGGTTGGCGGTGATGCCGCTGCGCACCATGTGGGCGCCGCTGGCGGAGGGCGCCCGGTGGCCGGAGGGGCCGGTGCGGTTGCGTTCGCTGCCGATGTGACGTGCCCTGTGGGGATGGAGACGGGGGCGGGGCGGGGTCACTCCGGCCAGGCGGAGTTCTCGATCACGGCGGCGAAGTCGGTCCGCTCGAAGTCCGGGTCGAAGTGGGCGAGGACGTCCGCCTTGACGTTGCCGAAGGCGGTCTCCGGCTTGGGCGCGACGCCGTCGTGGAAGGCGCGCAGGATGCCGCGCTTGAAGTCCGGGCGCGGATGGGCGGCGACCACGGCGTCCCGGTCGGCGGCGGCGATGTCCGCGTACCCGATGCCGAGCACGTCCAGCTCCACCCCGGCGGTGGTCAGCGCGATCTCCGGCTCCAGGAACTCCGGGATGCCGGGCGTGGTGTGCAGGGCGATCGCCTCCCACACCAGGCGCACCCGCCGTTCGTCCACCCCGTGCCCGCGCAGGAACGCGGCGGCGGCCTCGGCGCTGTCCACCTCGAAGCGCCGACCGGAGGCGTGGTGCTCGGGGCCCAGGCCGAGATCGTGGAACATTGCGGCCAGGTACAGGAGTTCGGGATCGAAGTCGAGCCCCCGGCGGCGGCCCTGGAGGGCGCCGAACAGGTAGACCCGGCGGGAGTGGTGGTACAGCAGCTCGGTGGTGGCGTCCCGGACCAGCTCGGTGGCCTCGGCGGCGAGGCGGCTGTCGGGGATCCAGACTCCGGCGATCTCGGTGGCGGTCATGCGGTGGCCTCCAGGGTGGCGGTCTCCGGGGTGGTGCCCGGGTCGGTGGCGGTCGGGTGGGTGGCGGTCGGGTCGGTGGCGGTCGGTACGGCGGCGGTCGGGGCGGTGCCCGGGTCGGTCGAGGTCGGTGAGCCCGCCGCGTGGGCGACGGCGGCGCCGGCCAGCGCGCGGATCATGGCGTGCGCCCGGGTGCCGTCGCCGGACAGCTCCGGCTGGAACAGCGAGGCGAGGAAGAACGGGTGGTCCGGCAGTTCGAGGACGCGCACCTCGCCCGCGCCGTCCGCGCCGCTGAACCGCAGCCCGTGCGCGCGCAGCCGGTCCAGGTAGTCGGCGTTGAGGCCGTACGCGCAGTGGTACCGCTCCAGGGTGCGGGTGGTGCCGAGGACGCGCTCGGCGAGCGTGCCGGGAGTGATCGCGACCGCCCCCTCGTGGCCGACCAGGGAGCAGGCCAGCGGCACGATCACCTGCTCGTCCCGCTCCGGGTGCTCCTCGCCGTGGACTGCCCCGCCGAGGCCGCAGACGTTGCGGGCGTACTCCAGCACCGCGTGCTGGAACCCGGCGCAGGTGCCGAGGAAGGGGATGCCGCGCTCGCGGGCCGTCCGGACGGCGGCCAGCGCGCCCGCCTCGCTGCGGTAGGGACTGCCGGGGAGCAGCCAGATCGCGTCGAAGCCGTCCAGGGCGCCGGGCGCCCCGGCGTCCTCGGTGGGGATCCAGTAGGCGTCCAGGACGAGCTGCTCGCGCTCGGCGAGGGCGTCGAGCAGGCCGGGGATGCGGGCGTGCGAGCGGACGGCGGGGGAGCGGTCGCCGACCAGCGCGATCCGCGGGGTGAGGTACGTCATGGGACTATCCTGACCCCGCACCCGAGATCAGCGCCAACGATGATTTCTTACCCCTCGATCAGAAGAGTTGATGACTGCCGTGGATCCGCAGCAGCTGCGCACCTTCGTCACCGTCACCCGCCTCGGCTCCTTCTCCGAGGCCGCGCGGGAACTCGGCTACACCCAGTCCGCGGTCTCCCAGCAGATCGCCGCCCTGGAGGCCGACCTCGGGACCGGCCTGCTCAACCGCCGCCCGGTCGGCCCGACCGAGGCCGGCCTGCGGTTGCTGGAGCACGCGGCGCCCCTGCTGGTCCGGCTGGAGGCGGCGCGCGCCGACGTCGCCCGCCTGGCCGGTGCCCCGCGTGCCCGGCTGGTGCTCGGCGCCACCCCGCTGGCGGTCGGAGCGACCCTGGGGCGCGCACTCGGCGAGGTGCGCCGGGCCCACCCGGCGGCCGAGCTCGTCGTCCGGGTCCTCGCCCAGGACGCGCTGCCCGCCCAGGTCGCTACCGGCGAGGTCGACCTCGCCCTGATCGACGGCCTCGCCGCCCCCAGCGACCCGCTGCCGCTGCCCGACGTCGGCCCGCTCGGCACCGTCGCCGTCGACGAGCAGCCCGTCGCCGTCGCCCTCCCGGCCGGCCACCCCCTCGCGGGCCGCACCGGCGTCGCGCTCGCCGACCTCTCCGCCGCCCGCTGGCTCGACGCCCCCGACCTCACCCCGACCGCCGCCCGGCTGCGCGCCGCCGCCGGCGTCGACGGCTTCCGCCCCGCGACCCGCTACCGGGGCACCGACGTGCACGGGCTGCTCGCCCTGGTCGCCACCGGACACGGGCTCAGCCTGCTCCCGGCGTCCGTCCTCGCCGGGGCGCCCGGCGTCGCGTCCGCGCCGGTCTCCGCCCCGCGGCTGGTGCACCGCACCGAACTGGTGCACGGCAGCCTGCCGGAGGGGCCGGCCGCGCTGCTGGCGCGGCTGCTGTCGGGCACGTCCTGAGCCCGCTCCCCGGACCGCGCCGGGCGCCCGCGGTGTTTGTGGAGGCGCGATCACCGGGCGTTCACGTCCTGGGACTGACGGTGGTCGCATCGGTGGTGCTGTCATGGACACAGTCGCCCGGCGTGAGGCCGGGCAAGGCCCGGGAGATCTCCCCACATGATGCTCCGTCAGCGTCTCACCGTCGTCGCCGCGGCGGCCGCCCTCACCGCCGCCGGGCTCGCGGCCGGCACCGCGCAGGCCGCCCCCGCCAAGGGCTCGCCCGTCAAGATCCGTCCGCTCGCGGCGAGTTGTTCGCAGGCCTACCTGCCGCTGCCCGATCCGTCCTGCACGCCGGGCGCCTACAACCCGGACGTCACCCAGGCCACCATCGGCCAGACCATCTGCGTCTCCGGCTGGACCTCCACCGTCCGTCCGCCGACCAGCTACACCAACGCGCTGAAGGCGCAGCAGATCGCGCAGTACGGCTACGCGGACACCAACCTGTCCGACTACGAGGAGGACCACTTCGTCCCGCTGGAGCTCGGTGGCGCCCCGCGCGACCCGCGCAACCTCTGGCCCGAGCCCCGCTACGGCAGCCAGACCGCGACCGGCAAGGACGGCGTCGAGACCAAGCTGAAGAACGCGGTCTGCAAGGGCAAGGTCGGCCTCGACGACGCCCGCAGCGCCATCGTGACCGACTGGACCACCGCGCTCAGCAGCCTCGGCCTCTGACTCTCCGGCCCTCTGCCGCTCTGACCCTCTGGTCCTCGTGCTGGTGCGGCGGTCGGTCCGTCCGGTCCCCTGTGCCGGACGGGCCGACCTGCCGTCCGCCCCGGGCGCCGCCTCGGCGGTGCGCGGGGCCGTCTGTGGTGGTTCTGTGGTCGTGGTCGTGGTTGGGGCCGCGGCGCCGGGTCAGCGGCCCGAGTGGGCCGGGGCCGGGCCCGCGGTGGTCCCGGGCCGTGTGTGCGCGGAGCCGTCCGCCCGTTCCCGCCGCCCGGTCGCCTCGCGGATGCGGGCACTCGGCATGGCTGTTCCCTTCCCCCGTACGTTCCGCCGCCCGGCCGCCGGCCCGCTGCGCCCCCCTGTTCCGAGGGGCGGTCGGGGTCGGCTGCGTCGACGGCGGTCGAAACTTATGCCACCGGGCCGCCGGGAGCAAAGCGGGATACCGGCGGGTAGGCCGCCTTCCCCGGCCGTCACGGGGGCGTTGGTGGTGAAGGTGTGTGCGGGCGTGTCGGAAGGTATGGCGGGCCTTCGGCGCCCGACCGGTCGGCGGACGGCGCGCGGTCGCGGATTCCCCCTGTCGGGCGCGGGTCCGCCGGTCGGTCGCAGCCCCGGCGCGCCCGCCCGTGCGGGCCCGCGGCCGGTCGCGGCGGACGGCTCATGCCAAGGCTTTCCCCCGACCGGATCCGCCGCCCTCCCTCCGGGCGACCGGCCCGGCCCGGCGCGCTCCCGGCCCCGGGCCGGTGGCGGATCAGGCGTGGGTGCCGGGGACGCCGAGCTGCTGGGCGAGCCAGGGGAGGGCCTGGGCGAAGGTGGCGGCGCCGGTCTGCCAGGTGTGCTTGCCGGAGCCGACGGCGGTGGTGGTGCGGATGCCGTCCTTCCGGGCGGCGGTGTCGAGGGCCCTGGCGGACTCGATCTGGCCGTGCTCCTCGTCGCCCTGCCCGAAGTAGCCGGAGACGCCCTGGTACTTGGGGTGGTGGGCGAGCACGGTCAGCGGGTCGTGGGCGGCCCAGGCGGCCGTGTCGCCGCCGTACAGCTCCTGGACGGTGTGGTCCTTGTCGCCGGTGGCGGGGCCCTTGTCGCCGGAGAAGTCGCCGAAGTGGGTGAAGACGTCGGGGTGTTCGACGGTGAGGTCGACGGCGCAGGTGCCGCCCATGGACCAGCCGGCCACGCCCCACCTGTGCGGGTCGGTGGCGGCGTTGAAGGTCTTCTGGACGAACGGCGGGACGTCCTTGAGCAGGTGGCTCTCGGAGTTGCCGTGCGGGCCGTCGACGCACTCGGTGTCGATCCGGAAGCCGCCGGTCGCATCGACGAAGACGAGGATCGGCGCGAAGCCGTTGTGCTTGGCGGCGAAGTCGTCCGCGGTCTTCACGGCGTTGCCGGAGCGGATCCAGTTGTCGGGCGCGGCGAACTCGCCGCCGATCAGCTCCAGCGCCGGCAGCTTCGGCCGGTTCTGGCTGCGGAACCACGCGGGCGGCAGGTAGACGAGCTCCTGGCGGTGGGTGAACCCGCTGGCCGTGCTGGGGATGTCCACCTGGACGATGCGGCCGGTCCTCGTCTTCCCGTGCAGGGAGCCGAGTTCGGCCAGCGTGATCTGCTCCGGCAGCGGCTGCCCGCCCAGTTCGCCGATCGCGTCGTCGAGAGTCGGGTAGTAGCCGGTGGAGATGTTCACGCTGTTGGCGGCGCAGAACAGGGCGAGCAGCGCGGCCGGCGGCGCCAGCGCCCGGCGCCACCAGCGGGCGCCGCGCCAGCCGAACCCGAGCGCGCTGACCGCCGCGATCGCGACCCCGCCCCACAGCCACACCCCGAACGGGATCGGATCGGTGATCCCGGCGAGGGCGAGTACCCCGACGGCGGCGAGGGCGGTGAGCAGCAGCGCCGTCCCGAGGGCGATCGGGCCCCACTTCAGCCGCCAGGCCCGGTCCCGCCAGCCGAGGGCGGCCAGGAACAGGACGAGGGCCGCGGCCTGGACGGCCCAGGGGAACCAGCCGCCGAGCAGGGAGACGTTCATCTGGCGGAGGCTAGGGGTGCCGGATGAGAAGTCGATGAGAGGCTGGCAGATCGCTGGAAGGAGCCTGGGAGGCGGACGGGGACTTCGAATGGAGGTCTGACGGGGAGAAGGCGGCCCGCCGCAGGGCAGGCCCGCCATAGGGCAGGCCCGTCGCAGGGCAGGGCCGCCCGCCGCCGTCAGTCGGCGAACCGCTCGCGCAGTGCCGCCAGACCGGTCGCGAACACCCCGTGGAGGCGGTCGGCGGAGTCCTTGCGGTGCTCGGCGTCGACGTCGTACGTGGCGCTCCACTCCACGAAGCTGGCGTCGAGCGCGGTGACCGGGGTGACCCGCAGCGTCGCCCGGTAGCCGTACAGCTCGAATGCCCCTTCGGGGAAGCTGTAGGTGTAGCTGCGGGCCTCCTCGTCGTAGGCGAGCAGCGTCTCGTGCAGCGCCGTGCCGTCGATCTCGAACACCCGGACCGACCCGATCGCGTTGCCCGTCAGCTCGTTGCCGAGGCTGCTGGCCGGCAGCCCCGGATGCCAGCCGCCGAGGTCGTGGAAGTCCCCCAGCAGCTCCCACACCTGCTCGGCCGGAGCCTCCACAACCGTACTGACCTTCGTGCCTGCCATCGTCGTCACCCTTCGCCGACCTTCGTACGGACGGGCACCATCCTCGGGTCGGCGTGCGCCGGGCGCCAGAGGGACCGGCGGTCGGCGCCGGGAGGTCACCTGCCCGGCGCGGCCGCTTCGAGGCCGTCGACGGTGCCGGACATGACGGTGCGCAGGTGCCGGGTGAGGTGCTCGGTCGGCCAGTCCCACCAGGCGAGGGCCAGCAGGCGGGCGATGTCCGGCTCGCTGTAGCGGGTACGGATGAGTCGGGCCGGGTTGCCGCCGACGATCCCGTAGTCGGGGACGTCGTCGACGACGACGGCACCGGAGGCGATGATCGCGCCGTGGCCGATGCGCACCCCGGGCATCACCATGGCGCCGTAGCCGATCCAGACGTCGTTGCCGACCACCGTGTCCCCGCGGCCGGCGAGGCCGGTGATCAGGTCGAAGTGCTCGGCCCAGCTTCCGCCCATGATGGGGAACGGGAACGTCGAGGGGCCGTCCATGCGGTGGTTCGCCCCGTTCATGATGAACCGGACCCCCGTACCCAGCGCGCAGAACTTCCCGATCACCAGCCGCTCCGGGCCGTAGTGGTAGAGCACGTTGCGGGTCTCGAACGCGGTCGCGTCGTCCGGGTCGTCGTAGTAGGAGTAGTCGCCGACGTCGATCAGCGGGGACGTCACCAACGGCTTGAGGAGCACCACGCGCGGTTGCCCGGCCATCGGGTGCAGCGTCGAAGGATCAGGCGGAACCGAACTCATGGCGACACCACTTCGGATCGGCAGGCGTGAAGCGCGGGCAGGACATCGATCATGCCACCGTCTAGGATCGCGGCCCATGGATGCGAGCACCCGAACCGACCTGATCGCCGTCCCGCCCGGCCGCGTCACGCTGTCGGACCGCCGTACGCAGCGGAGCTGGACCGTCGAGCTCGCCCCCTACGAGCTGGCGGTCTGTCCGGTCACCCGCGAGCAGTACGGCGCCGGGGCCGGCGACCGGCACCCCGCCGACAGCGTGTCCTGGTACGACGCCGTCCACTACTGCAACGAACTGTCCCGGCGCCACGGCCTCACCCCCGCCTACCACCAGGACGGCGAGTCCGTCACCTGGGACCGCGCCGCCGACGGCTACCGGCTGCCCACCGAGGCCGAGTGGGAGCACGCCTGCCGCGCCGGGACGGACGGCCCCCGCTACGGGCCGCTCGACGAGATCGCGTGGCACCGCGGCAC
Source organism: Kitasatospora sp. NPDC098663 (assembly GCF_044760075.1). Lineage (NCBI taxonomy): Bacteria > Bacillati > Actinomycetota > Actinomycetes > Kitasatosporales > Streptomycetaceae > Kitasatospora > Kitasatospora sp. NPDC098663. The sequence continues at coordinate 188,664 of NZ_JBIWAP010000014.1, forward strand.
CTCGGACGAGCGCCCGCACCCGGTGGGCGGCCTGCGCCCCAACGGCTTCGGCCTGTACGACCTGCTCGGCAACGTGTGGGAGTGGTGCTGGGACGTGTACGACGCCGAGGTGTACGGCGGCTACCGCGTGCTGCGCGGCGGCGGCTGGTTCGACGAGCACTGGAGCTGCCGCGCCTCCGTCCGCCGCCGCAGCCACCCCACCCTGCGGATCGACGACGTCGGCTTCCGGCTCGCCCGGTCGATCACCGCCTGAAGGCGCGCGCCGTGGGGAACCCGGGCCAGGTCACGGACCGTTGGGGTCTGCATGAACGATGCACCGGTGTCCCTCAGACCGATCGACGAAGCCGACCTCGGTCACTTCGAAGCGCTGCTCCTCGACCCCGAGGCGGTGGGCCCGTTCCAGTGGTTCGGGTGGCGCGACCCCGGCCGGCACCGGCGCCAGTGGGCGGAGAACGGCCTGCTGGCGCCCGAGCAGTCGGTGCTGGCCGTTCGTTGCGGGGGCGAGTTCGCGGGCTTCGTCGGCTGGCGGCGGGTGGAGTCCATGAGCGCCTGCCACCACTGGAACCTCGGCATCATGCTCCGCCCGGAGTGGCGCGGCCGCGGCATCGGCACGGAGGCCCAACGCCTTCTGGTGGACTACCTGTTCGCGCACTCGCCGGTGATACGGCTGGAGGCCGACACGGAGGTGACCAACTACGCCGAGCAGCGCGCCCTGGAGAAGTGCGGCTTCACCCGCGAGGGTGTGCGGCGCAGCGTCACCTTCCGGGACGGCGAATGGCGCGACGGTGTCCTCTACAGCCTGCTGCGTACGGACCCCAGGTCCTAGGCGACCCTGAACCTAGGCGACCCTGAACCGCTCCTCCGCGAGGGCGTCCGGCGTCCGCGCGGAGGGCTTCGACTCCCGCCGGGGCGGGCCGGGAGCAGGAAGCGGCCCGCGCCCCGCGCCGGAGCGGTTCAGTGGGGCCCGCAGGTGTCGGTGGTGGCGGGGGAGAGGGGTTCCGGGCCGCCGGCCGGGTCGCGGGTGAGGAGGTAGCGGGCGCCGGGGCCGGTGTCGGCGGCGCGGTCGGCGGCGTTGTAGAGGGAGCAGCGGGAGAGGGAGAGGCAGCCGCAGCCGATGCAGCCGGTCAGCTTGGCCTTGAGGCGCTGGAGCTCGGCGATCTGCTCGTCGATGCGGCTCTGCCAGGATTCGGCGACCCGGTCCCACTCGGTGCCGCTGGGGGCGGGGCGGTCGGGGAGCCGGTCGAGGGCGACGCGGGCCTCGTCGAGGGAGAGGCCGACGCGCTGGGCGGCGCGGACGAAGGCGATCCGGCGCAGTGTGCCGCGGGGGTAGCGGCGCTGGCCGCCGGCGGTGCGGGTGGCGTGGATGAGGCCGAGGCTCTCGTAGTAGCGCAGGGCGGAGGCGGCGAGGCCGCTGCGGCGGCCGAGTTGGCCGATGGTGAGCAGGTCGTCGCGGTGCGGGCCGGGTGCTCGGCCGTGGTCCGGGGTCGCGGTCATGGGCACCCACTCTAGCCGCTTGACCTCAAGTCGACTTTAAGTTGCACCATCGTGGTCATGACGACGAACGCAACCGCGGACCTCGCGGAAACCGCCCGTTTCGAGGACCTGTCGGCGCTGATGGGCCTGATGACCGGCGACGAGAAGCACGGCCCGGCCGCCACCTCCACCCTGGACGCGCTCTGGGTGCTGTACGACAGGGTCCTGCGGGTGAGCCCGGAGCGGGCCGAGGCGCAGGACCGGGACCGCTTCCTGCTCTCCAAGGGCCACGGCCCGATGGCGTACTACGCGGTGCTCGCGGCCAAGGGCTTCATCGACCCCGGGGTGCTGCCGAGCTTCGGCGGCTACGACTCTCCGCTCGGCCACCACCCGGACCGGATGCTCGTCCCCGGGGTGGAGATCGCCTCCGGCTCGCTCGGGCACGGCCTGCCGCTGGGCGTCGGCACGGCGCTCGGGCTGCGGGCGCAGGGCCTGACCGACCCGGCGGTGTGGGTGCTGGTCGGCGACGCCGAGTTCGACGAGGGCTCCAACCACGAGGCGGTGGCCTTCGCCGGTGCGTACGGGCTGGAGCGGCTGCACGTGGTGGTGATCGACAACTCCTCGGCCACGCACGGCTGGCACGGCGGGATCGCGGCCCGGTTCGCGGCCGAGGGCTGGTCCGCCGTGACGGTGGACGGCCGCGACCACGAGGCGCTGTACCGCGCCTACACCGCCGAGCACCCGGGCCGCCCGCACGTGGTGGTCGCCCGGGTCGAGCCCAAGGACTCCTGAGCCCGAGGACTCCTGAGCCCGAGGACTCCTGAGCCCGAGGACTCCTGAGCCCGAGAACCCCAACGCAAGCGCCAACCAGCACGCACCGAAAGGCACTTCACCGATGGACACCATGCGCGACCGCTTCATCGACGTCACCAGCCGCCTGCTGGACGAGGACCCCCGACTGGCCGTGGTGCTCGCCGACATCAGTGCGGCCGGCTTCGCCCCGGCCCAGCAGCGCCACCCGGACCGGGTGGTCAACGTCGGCATCCGCGAGCAGCTGCTGATCGGCGCGGCCGGCGGCCTGGCGCTGACCGGGATGCGCCCGATCGCCCACACCTTCGCCAGCTTTCTGGTCGAACGGCCCTTCGAGCAGGTCAAGTTGGACCTCGTCCACCAGGGTGTCGGCGCCGTCCTGGTGAGCGCGGCCGGCTCCTACGACTGGCCGGCCGGCGGCCGCACCCACATGTCCCCGGGCGACGTCGCCCTGCTGGACACCTTGCCGGACTGGACGGTCCACGTGCCGGGCCACCCGGACGAGGCCGAGCAGCTGCTGCGCCACGCCGTCGCGGACGGCGACCGCAACGTCTACGTCCGCCTCTCGGAGCACCGGAACGCGCAGGCCCTGCCGGTCGAGGCGGGCCGGTTCACCACCGTGCGGCAGGGCTCGCGCGGCGTGGTCGTCGCGGTCGGGCCGATGCTGGACGCGGTGCTCGCGGCCACCGAGGGCCTGGACGCCACCGTGCTGTACGCGACGACGGTGCGCCCCTTCGATGCGGCCGGGCTGCGGGCGGCGGTGGGGGAGCAGGCGGACGTGGTGCTGGTGGAGCCGTACCTGGCGGGCACCTCGGCGAACGAGGCGCACGCCGCGCTGGCCGACCGCCCGCACCGGGTGCTGGGCCTGGGTGTGCCGCGCGAGGAGCACCGGCACTACGGCTCGATCGCGGAGCACCTGGCCGCCTACGGTTTGGACGCGGCCTCGCTGCGGGAGCGGATCGGCACCTTCCTCTGGTGACGCGCGTGGCAGGTCAGACCGCGACGCCCGGCACTGCGACGCCCGGCACCGCGACGACCGCCACCGCGACCACCGCCACCGCGTCCGCCCCCAGCCGTACCGCCGTCCCGTCCAGCGCCGCCGCCCCGAAGGCCGCGACCAGTTCGCGCCCGGTCCCGTCCAGCGGCAGGGCGGCCTCGGCGGGGCCGAGGTTGACGGCGATCCGGTACGGCCCCCGGTGCACCACCAGCCAGCGCGCCGCCTCGTCGTACGCCACCCGCACCGCGCCGAGGTCGGGGTCGGACAGCTCCGGACGGTCGCGGCGCAGCCGGATCAACGTCCGGTGCCAGCTGAGGAGTTCGGCGTGCGGGGCGCGCCGGGGCTCGGTCCAGTCGAGGACGGAGCGCAGGACGGTGGCGGGTTCCTGCGGGTCGGGGACGGACTCGGCGGCCCAGCCGTGGTCGGTGAACTCCCGGCGCCGGCCCTGCCGGACGGCCTCGGCGAGCTGCGGGTCGGTGTGGTCGGTGAAGTACTGCCAGGGGGTGGCCGCGCCCCACTCCTCGCCCATGAACAGCATCGGGGTGAACGGCGAGGTGAGCACCAGCGCGGCGCCGCAGGCGAGCCGGCCGGCGGTGAGGCAGGTGGAGATGCGGTCCCCGAGGGCTCGGTTGCCGATCTGGTCGTGGGTCTGGAGGTAGCCGAGCAGCCGGTGTCCGCCGTCCGGGGGGAAGGGCCGGCCGTGGCCGCGGCCGCGGAAGCCGGACCAGGTGCCGTCGTGGAAGAAGCCGCGGGTGAGCGTCTTGCTGAGGGCGGCGAGCGGGCGGCGCGCGAAGTCGCCGTAGTAGCCCTGGGATTCGCCGGTGAGCGCGCAGTGCAGGGCGTGGTGGAAGTCGTCGCTCCACTGCGCGGTGAGGCCCTGGCCGCCGGCCGCGCGCGGGGCGGTGGTGTGCGGGGTGTTGAGGTCGGATTCGGCGATCAGGAACAGCGGGCGGTTGGTCGCGACGGCCAACTTCTCGACCTCGTGGGACAGTTCCTCCAGGAAGTGGACGGCCCGGTCGTCCGCGAGGGCGTGCACGGCGTCCAGCCGCAGGCCGTCGATCCGGTAGTCGCGCAGCCAGCCGAGCGCGCTGCCGATCAGGTAGCGGCGCACCTCGTCGGAGCCGGGGGCGTCCAGGTTGACCGCCGCCCCCCACGGGGTGTGGTGCCGGTCGGTGAAGTACGGGCCGTACGCGGGAAGGTGGTTGCCGGAGGGGCCGAGGTGGTTGTGGACGACGTCCAGCACCACGCCGAGGCCCTTGCGGTGGGCGGTGTCGACGAAGCGCTTCAGCCCCTCGGGCCCGCCGTACGGCTCGTGCACGGCCCACGGCGAGACCCCGTCGTAGCCCCAGCCGTGCCGGCCGGGGAACGGGCAGACCGGCATCAGTTCGACGAAGTCGACGCCCAACTCGACGAGGTGGTCGAGGTGTTCGGCGGCGGAGTCGAAGGTGCCGCGGGGGGTGAAGGTGCCGATGTGCAGCTCGTACAGCACGGCGCCGGGCAGCGCGCGGCCGCGCCAGCCGGTCCGCGACCAGCGGAACACGGCGTGGTCGACCGGTCGGCTGGGGCCGTCGGGGCCGTGCGGCTGCCAGGGGGAGCGCGGGTCGGGCAGCGGCGGCCCGCCGTCGAGGCGGAAGGCGTAGTCGCCGGCCGGAGCGCCGCCGGTCCACCAGCCCGGGCGGTCCGGGCACCGGGCCAGCGGGTGGGCGCAGCCGTCGACCTCGACCTCGACCCGGTCGGTGGCCAGGGGGGCCCACACCTCGTAGGTCCGCACGCTCAGCTCCTCCTCGTCAGCAGGGCCACCGGCCGGTCCGCCAGCAGCCGCGTGACGGGCACCGGGCCCGCCGGGTGGGTCCGCAGCGTCAGCAGGTCCGTCCAGGGCCCGCCCTCGGGCAGCTCCAGGACGGTGCCGCGCCAGCCGCCGGCGCGCTCCAGCCCGTACGGGAGCCGGGTGACGGCGGTGACGACGTCGGCGCCGCGGGCGAAGGCCAGCAGGTGGTCGGCGGCGGGGCCGGCGGCGGTCAGCGGCCGGTAGGGCCCGAGCGGGCGGTCGCGCCGCAGGTGCAGTGCCGCGCTGGTGAGGTGCAGTTTCTCGCGGGCGAGGTCGCCGGGGCGCGGGGCGGCCGCGTCGGTGAGCCGGACGGCGAGCGCGCCGAGGTCCACCACGCCCCGGTTGTCCGGGTCGACGAGGGTGTACAGCGGTTCCTCGCTGCCCTGGTAGAGGTCGGGCACGCCCGGGACGGTGAGGTGCAGCAGCGCGGCGGCGAGGGTGTTGGCGCGGGCGTACGGGGCGAGGGCCTGCACCAGGCCCTCGATCCGGGGCAGCAGTCCGGGGTTGGTGTGGACGGCGCGGGCGCGCGCGGTGAGCGCCTGCTCGAAGCGGGCGTCGGGGGTGGTCCAGGAGGTGTGCAGCTTGGCCTCGCGGGCGGCCTTGAGGAGGGCGGCGACGAGCCGGTCGGGGTCGATCGGCCAGGCGGCGACGAGGGTGTGCCAGAGCAGCCAGTCGCCGTCGCGGGCACCGTGGTCGTGGTCGCTTTCGCCGTCGTGATCGCCGCGGGGGCCGGGCCCGGCGGCGGTGGACCAGGCGGCGGCCTCGGCGGCCCAGGCCTCGGGCCGCTCGGCGAGGACGGCGAGCCGGGCGCGGGCGTCGGCGCTGCGCTTGGTGTCGTGGGTGGACAGCACCGTCATGCTGTGCGGCCAGGCGCGCTCCAGGTAGCGGCACCAGTCGTGGAAGCGGGCCGGGGGCAGCCCCGGCCGGCCGGGCTCGCCGCCGACCTCGTTGAGGCCGGGCAGCGCGTTCCACCGGTAGAAGGCGGTGTCCTCGACGCCCTTGGCGGCCACGGCGGCGGCGGTCTGCGCGAAGCGCTCGCAGAACTCGTCCTTGTGCGGCCCGCTCCCCAGCTCCCCGAGGGCCAGGGCGGCGACCAGCCGGTCCGTCGGGTCGGCCGAGCCGCCCAGCGCCGCGCGCACCTGCTCGGCGGAGGCCGGCGGCACCGGCTCCCCGGGCCGGGCGTACGGCCGGTACGCCGGGTAGCCGGTGAGCAGCCGCCGCAGCGCCGCGCGCAGCTGCCAGGGCGCGTGGTCGGCGTACGCGGGCTCGGCGGCGCCGATCCGCACCGCGATCCGCACCAGCCGGTCCACCTCGGCGGCCAGCTCGCCGTGCGGCGCGGTCATGTCGGCCCGCCCGCGCCGGGCGGCGGCGACCGCCGGGTGGGGGTCGGCGCAGGGTTCGCCGTCCGGGGGCGAGCCGGTCAGGAACGCCGCGTACGCCCCGGCCAGCCGGCAGGCGCCCGCGTGGTCGGTGAGCACGCCGTCGATGCGGCGCAGCGCGTCGTAGCCGGTGGTCCCGGCGACCGGCCAGTCCGCGGGCAGCCGCTCGTCGCCGGTGAGGATCTTCTCGACGACGGTGTACGCCCCGCCGGTGGCGCCGGCGAGGCGGCGCAGGTAGCCGCGCGGGTCGGCGAGCCCGTCGGGGTGGTCGATCCGGAAGCCGTCGACGACGCCGTCGGCGTGCAGCCGCAGCAGGGTGGCGTGGGTGGCGGCGAACACCTCGGGCTCCTCGACCCGGACGGCGATCAGCTCGTTGACGGTGAAGAAGCGCCGGTAGTTCAGTTCGGTGCGGGCCAGCCGCCACCAGGCGAGCCGGTACCACTGGCGGGCGAGCAGCTCGTCCGGCGGCAGCCCCGAGGTGCCGGGCCGCAGCGGCAGCTCGTGGTCGTGGTAGCGCAGCACCTCGCCGTCCACCACCAGCTGGTCCAGCACGGCGCCGAGCCGGTCGCCGAGCAGCGGCAGCAGCACCCGGCCGCGCGCGGGGGCGTCGACGGGGCCGGGCTGGGCCGCCCAGTCGATGTCGAACCAGCGCGCGTACGGCGAGTCGGGGCCGTCGCGCAGCACCTGCCACAGCGGCTGGTTGAGCCGCTCGGGGACGGGCACCGCCATGTGGTTGGGTACCACGTCGACCAGCAGCCGCAGGCCGTGCCGGTGGGCGGCGGCGGCCAGCGCGCGCAGGGCGCCCTCGCCGCCGAGCTGCTCGCTGACCCGGCCGTGGTCGACGGTGTCGTAGCCGTGGGTGGAGCCGGGGGCGGCCTCCAGCAGCGGGGACAGGTGCAGGTGGGAGACGCCGAGGGCGGCGAGGTAGGGGACGGCGGTGGCGGCGTCGTGGAGGGTGAAGCCGGGTTGCAGCTGGAGGCGGTAGCTGGCCGTGGGGGCCGGGGCGGTAGCGGTGGCGGAGGAGGGGGAGGCGGCGGCCGGGCGGGGCGGTGCGGGCTCGGCGGCGGAGGTCATAGGTCCATGAGTACCCGGGGGAGCCCGCCGCCAAGACCCGCTGCTGGTCCGAACAGGTGAGCGCGGGGTGTCAGGCCGGGCGCTGGAGCACCATCAGCGAGCGGTCGGTGAGCCACAGCACGTCCCCGGCCTTGACCCGCGCGCCCGTGCCCGGGGCGGGCAGCCGGGGCTGCGCCGTGTCGACCACGACCTGCCACTCCTGCCCGTGGTCGGCGGGCAGGGTGAACTCCAGCGGCTCGAAGTGCGCGTTGAACATCAGCAGGAAGGAGTCGTCGACGATCCGCCCGCCGCGCCGGTCCGGCTCGGAGATGGCGTAGCCGTTGAGGAAGACGGTCAGCGACTTGGCGTAGCTGGCGCCCCAGTTGCGCTTGGTCATCTCCTCCCCGCCGGGGGTGAACCAGGCGATGTCGGTGAGGTCGTCGTAGCCGCCGGAGCCGTGGCCGCCCGAGTCGTGGCCGCCGGAGGGGTCGGCGCCCGACGGGTCGGCGCCCGACGGGTCGGCGCCCGAGGGGCGACCGCCGGCGAGGTGGCTGCCGGCGGGGCGGCCGCCGGCGGCGAGCGTCCCCGGCCCGGGGCGCCCGGGGACCGGCCGCCCGTGGAAGAAGCGCCGCCGCCGGAACACCGGGTGGTCGCGGCGCAGCCAGATCATCCCCTGGGTGAACTCCAGCAGCCGCGTCTCGGGCCCGTCGCCGTCCGGCCAGTGCACCCAGGTGAGTTCGTTGTCCTGGCAGTAGGCGTTGTTGTTGCCCTGCTGGGTGCGGCCGAGTTCGTCGCCGTGGGAGAGCATCGGCACGCCCTGGGAGAGCATCAGGGTGGCGATGAAGTTGCGCTGCTGGCGGGCTCTGAGCTCCTCGACGGCCGGGTCGGCGCCGGGGCCCTCGACGCCGCAGTTCCAGGAGCGGTTGAAGGACTCGCCGTCGCGGTTGTCCTCGCCGTTGGCCTCGTTGTGCTTGTCGTTGTAGGAGACGAGGTCGCGCAGGGTGAAACCGTCGTGGCAGGTCACGAAGTTGATGGAGGCGATGGGGCGGCGGCCGTCGTCCTGGTAGAGGTCGGAGGAGCCGGTGAGGCGGGAGCCGAACTCGGCGAGGGCGGCGGTCTCGCCGCGCCACAGGTCGCGCACGGTGTCCCGGTACATGCCGTTCCACTCGGTCCACAGCGGCGGGAAGTTGCCGACCTGGTAGCCGCCCTCGCCGAGGTCCCAGGGTTCGGCGATCAGCTTGGCCTGGGAGACCACCGGGTCCTGCTGGACGAGGTCGAAGAAGGAGGAGAGCCGGTCGACCTCGTGGAACTGCCGGGCGAGGGTGGCGGCGAGGTCGAAGCGGAAGCCGTCGACGTGCATCTCGGTGACCCAGTAGCGCAGCGAGTCCATGATCAGCTGGAGCACGTGCGGGCTGCGCATCAGCAGGCTGTTGCCGGTGCCGGTGGTGTCCTCGTAGAACCGCTGGTCCTGGGCGAGGCGGTAGTAGGAGACGTTGTCCAGCCCGCGCAGGGACAGCGTCGGCCCGAGGTGGTTGCCCTCGGCGGTGTGGTTGTAGACGACGTCCAGGATCACCTCGATCCCGGCCGCGTGCAGCGCCTTGACCATCGACTTGAACTCCTGCACCTGCTGGCCCCGGTCGCCGCTGGAGGCGTAGGAGGAGTGCGGGGCGAAGAAGCCGATGGTGTTGTAGCCCCAGTAGTTGGTCAGGCCCAGGTCGCGCAGCCGGTGGTCGCGGACGAACTGGTGCACCGGCATCAGTTCGATCGCGGTGACGCCGAGCTTGGCCAGGTGCTCGATCACCGCCGGGTGGGCCAGGCCCGCGTAGGTGCCGCGGATCTCCTCGGGGATGCCGGGGTGCAGCCGGGTGAGGCCCTTGACGTGCGCCTCGTAGATGACGGTGCGGTGGTAGTCGGTGCGCGGCGGGTGGTCGGTGCCCCAGTCGAAGTACGGGTTGATCACGACCGAGTGCATGGTGTGCGGGGCGGAGTCGAGGTCGTTGCGGCGCTCGGGCGCGCCGAAGTGGTAGCCGTAGACGGCCTCGTCCCAGTCGGTGTGTCCGCTCATCGCCTTGGCGTACGGGTCCAGCAGCAGTTTGGCGCTGTTGTGGCGCTGGCCGAGGCCGGGGTTGTACGGGCCGTGGACGCGGAAGCCGTAGCGCTGGCCGGGCTGGACGCCGGGGAGGTAGGCGTGCCGGACGAAGGCGTCCGTCTCGCGCAGTTCGACGGCCGTCTCCGAGCCGTCCTCGTCGATCAGGCACAGCTCGATCCGGTCGGCACTCTCGGAGAACACCGCGAAGTTGGTGCCGGCCCCGTCGTAGGTGGCGCCGAGGGGGTAGGGCTTACCGGGCCAGACCTGCATGAGTCCTCAACTTCCTTGCACTCAACGGAAACTGACGTGTAGTCCGATAACGTGCCCGGACCCGGACGCTCTCTTCCCGGCCGGGCGGCCGGGCATGTGCGGCGCTCGCGCGCCGTGACGCACGGCACAGTGCGCATACTCCCCGAGCCTTCCCCCGGCGGCCGGGACATGTGCTGCCGGTTCGCCCGAACGGGTGTCCAGTCGGCATTCCTGTGATAAGCGCGGGCCGGTGGCGAGCGGGGCCCGCGAGGGGCTGGGCCGGCGACGGGCGCGGCCTGCGATGGGCGTGGGTCCGTGAAGGGTGGGCCTGGTGGTGGTGCCGGGCCCCGTGGGCCATCCGGCTGCACACCGCTCGCGGCGGGCAGTACTCTTGATCGTCCGGCCGTCCCCGGGCCGGTGGCGCTCCATCAGCCGCGCAGGGGCGGAGCGTAGAGCAGCAGACCAGGTGAGGTGGCGCATGGTGTTCCCCGCCGGCGGCCGCGGCCCGGGGCCCGACGGCCCCGACCGGGGCGGCGCCCGCAGCGAGGCGCCCACGGTCGTCATGCGCCCCACCCTGTCCGGCCGCCCCCTGGTGCCCGCCCAGGGCGGCCCGGTCGAGGTCCCCGCCCTCGCCTGGTCCGCCGCCGAATGGGAGGACGCCTACCAGCGGGTCCGCCTGTCCGGCCGCGCCTACGTCTGGCTCAACCTCGTCGAACAGCGGCTGCGCTCCCTCGTCGACGAGGTGCTGCACCCCATCTACGCCCCCGCCCACGGCGAGGACTGGGTCACCGCCGCCGCCGGCCCCGCCGGCGAGGAGTGGGCGCACCGGGCCGGCGCCGTCCGCGAGGTCAGCCGCCGCAAGGGCTACCTGCTCGACCCGGCCGACGACGACCCGCTGGTCTTCCTCACCCTGCCCCAGCTGCGCGAACTGATGGTCCAGCACTGGCCCTGCTTCGAGCCCTACCTTTCCGACCGGCGCGAGATCGAACTCGCCCTGGACGAACTGGAAGTGGCCCGGCACGTGGTCTCCCGCAACCGGGTGCTCACCCAGACCGTCCTCGCCCAGACCGAACGCGCCGCCGCCCGCCTGCTCGCCGTCCTCGACGGCGGCGCCGGCGGCGTGCCCGCCGACGTCGTCGAGTCGCTGGTGGCCGGCCGGTACGCGGACGTCGTCGCCGTGCACGCCGACCGCGTCCGCCTCCAGCGCGACCTGCCCGTCGAGGACCTGCTGGACGGCGCCCGACGCCTGGACGCGCTCGGCATCGGCCTCGGCATGCTCTGCCAGAACTACACCGGCAAGCGGCTGGTGCGGCTGGCCGGCGACGGCTGCCGGGTCCGCCTGCTCTTCCTCAACCCGGCGAGCAGCGCCGTCCGCCGCCGCGAACGCGAACTCGGCCTCGGGCGCGGCGAGTTGTCGCGCTCCATCGAGATGAACATCATGCACGTGCGCCGGGTGCGGGCCCGGCTGCGCGACCAGGGCGGCTTCGAGATCCGGGTCTTCGACGAGACCCCGCGCTTCACCGCCTACCTCGTCGAGGGCCCCCGCCCGACCGGCCAGGTCGGCGGCCGCCGCCAGAGCCGCGACCTCGGCGTCATCCAGCCCTACCTGCGCCGCGCCCGGGGCATGGAGTCCCCGGCCCTGGTGCTGCGCGGCGGCGCCGGCCAGCAGCCGGGCGGCAGCGAACAGGGCCTGCTGGAGGTCTACCGCGAGGAGTTCGAGGGCGCCTGGGGCGACTCCCGGCCGGTGTCCTGAACCCGCCCACCACTCCTGATGTGTCGTCAGTTGCCCTTCTCCACCCCCGGGTGGAGACCCGGAACTCCATCCGTGCGGCGGCGACACCCCCGGGCCGCGCCGAGCAAGCTGAAGGCGGGGTCGCGGCCGCACGAGCGGCGCGACGACGTCGAGGGGAGTGCGCCATGGTGCGCGGAACAAAGCACGGAGTACGGGGGGCGGCGCCCGGAAGGCCGCGCGAAGCGCCCGGGGCGGGGCGGCGCGGAAGACGGCCGGGGAAGAACGGCGCAACCGCCCGCCGACGCTGGCCGCTCGCACTGGCCGGCGTGACGGCAGCCCTGCTGGGCCTGCTGCCCGCCGTCCCCGCCGAGGCCCGGGACGCGGGCGGCTGCCGAACGGCGACCTCCGCCGGCCGCCTGCAAGGGGTGGCCCAGGACGGCCGGTGCGCCTACCTGGGCGTCCCGTACGCGGCGCCGCCCACCGGTGAGCGCCGCTTCCGCCCGCCGCAGCCCGCCGCGCCCTGGCCCGGAACGCTGCGCGCCACCCAGGCCCGCCCCGGCTGCCCGCAGGACCTGAGCGCGGGCGGCGGCGGCACCGAGGACTGCCTGTACCTCAACGTGTGGTCGGCGCACGGCGGAGGCGCCCGCAAACCCGTCATGGTCTTCCTGCACGGCGGCGCGGACGAACTCGGCGCCGCCGGCCAGCCCGTCTTCGACGGCGGCCTGCTGGCCGAGCGCGGCGACGCCGTCGTGGTGAACCTGGACTACCGGCTCGGCATCCTGGGCTGGACGGAACTCGGCGCGCTCGACCCGTCCTACGCCGGCTCGGGCAACAACGGGCTGCGCGACGAGATCGCCGCGCTGACCTGGGTGCGCCGGCACATCGGCGCCTTCGGCGGCGACCCGGGCAACGTCACCGTCTTCGGCCAGTCGGCCGGCGCCATCTCGATCAGCGCCCTGCTGGCCGGCGACCACCCCGAGCAGCTCTTCCAGCGCGCCATCGTCGAGAGCGGGCCCGGCTACCTCGTGCACACCGCGGCCGCCGCGCGGGCCACCGCCGGAAAGGTCTTCGCCACCGGCGGCATCCACACCGTCGCGGACCTCGACCGGCTGACCACCCCACAGGTCCTCGAACTCCAGGAACAGGTCCAGCACGGGCTCTCCGGCCTGTCCTCCGCGGTCTTCTTCGGCCCCTCCATCGACGGGGCACTGGTGCCCGGCCCGGTCGTCGAACGGATCGCCGCCGGCAGCGCCCGCGACGTCGACGTGATGACCGGCACCACCGAGAACGAGACCGACTACTGGGCGCTGTTCGACCCCACGCTGCCGGACCTCCCGCTGAGCGCCTACCGCACCCTGCCCCCGGTGCTCGCCGACCGCAAACAGCAGATGTACGACCGGTACGCCGCCGACCGCCCCGGGGCCACCGAGGGCCGGGTGGTGAACGCGATGCTCACCGACCAGACCGAACGGATCCCCACCCTGCGCCTGGCCGAGGCCCAGTCCCGCTGGCGGCCCACCCACGTCTACCAGTTCGACTGGCACGTGCCCTACGTCCCCGGCCTGCCCGCCGCCCAGAACCTGGGCGCCATGCACACCCTGGAACTGCCCTTCGTCTTCGGCGGCCTGGACCTCGGCGCGTTCCCGCGCGGCGCGCAGACCGTCGCCGCCCAGCGGCCCCGACTCACCCGGCTGTCCGAGCGGATGGCCGACGCCTGGGCCTCCTTCGCCCGCACGGGGGACCCGGGCTGGCCGCCCTACACCGCCGACACCCGGGCCACCCGGATCTGGGACCTCAACCCCAGCGTCCAGTACGCCCCGCACGACGACGAACGCGCGCTCTGGGACGACTACTCCTTCCCGGCCCTGGACCTCGGCACCCGCTGAGGCCCTCCCGCCGGCCCGCCGGAACAGGGGGCCGGGCCACCGCCCGGCCCCCTCGGCACGCCCCGCCCCGGCGTCCGGCCCCCGAAACCCGCTGGCCGGGCCGGTGCGGCCGCTGCCACACTGCGGGCCGTGAACAGCCTCCCCGCCTGGACCCTGCGCCCCGCCACCGCCGCCGACGTCGAACCCGTCGCCGAACTCAAGGCCGTCGTCCTGCGCGCCGACCTCGAACGCCTCGGCCGCTACGACGACGACCGGGTCCGCCGGCGCCTGCGGGCGGGCTTCTCCAGCCTCCACAGCTCCGTCATCCTCGTCGACGGCGCCTTCGCCGGCTCCGTCACCGTCCGCCCCGCCGAGCAGGGCGGCCGCTGGATCGAGCACTTCTACCTCGCCCCCGCCCACCAGGGCCGCGGCCTCGGCACCGCCGTCCTGCGCCACCTCCTCGCCCAGGCCGACGCCGCCGGCGAGCCCGTGCGCCTCGACGTCCTCCAGGGCAGCCCCGCCCGCAGCCTCTACGAACGCCACGGCTTCGTCCTCGACCACGAGGACCCGATCGACGTCTACCTGGTCCGCGAGCCCGCCGCCTGAACCGGGGCCGGCCGCGCCCGGCGGCACTCGCCCGGGTGACGCCAGTAGGCCGGACGGATGGTGACCGGCCCTCGGGCGCGGCGCTCACCCGAGTACCGGGCCCAACCGCTTGTTAGCGTCCCGTCCATGATCGACAGCCCGCACTCCACCGGCTCCGAACACCCCCGCGCCACCCGCCGCGGCCTGCTGCGCACCGCCCTCGGCGCCACCACCGCCGGAGCCCTCACCCTCACCGGCGCCCGCCCCGCCCAGGCCGCGCCCCGCACCGCCACCCGGCGCATCGACTTCCACGGCCGCCACCAGGCCGGCATCACCAACCCGCCCCCCGGCTACGGCACCTTCCTCGCCCTCGACGTCAAGGCCCGCGACCGCAAGGCCCTCGAAACCCTCCTGCGCACCCTCACCGACCGCATCCGCTTCCTCACCGCCGGCGGCACCCCGCCCGACCTCGGCCCCGCCGCCGCCCCCTCCGACAGCGGCACCCTCGGCCCCGACCTGCCCGCCGACGACCTCACCGTCACCGTCGCCGTCGGCGCCTCCCTCTTCGACACCCGCTACGGCCTCACCCGCCACCGCCCCCGCCGACTCACCGCCATGCGCCCCTTCCCCGTCGACGCGCTGCGCCCCGCCGAATGCCACGGCGACCTCTCGCTCCAGATCTGCGCCGAGAACCGCGACACCGTCCAGCACACCATCCGCGACCTGCTGCGCAGCACCAACGGCCTGATCCGCCCGCGCTGGCAGCTCGACGGCTTCCAGAACCGCTCCCGCCCCACCGGCGCCGCCCGCAACCTGCTCGGCTTCAAGGACGGCATCGAGAACCCCGACACCACGAACGCCCGCGAGCTGGACGCCCTCGTCTGGGTCGGCGAGGGCGGCGACGAACCGCGCTGGGCCGCCGGCGGCAGCTACCAGGTCATCCGCGCCATCCGCACCCTCGTCGCCGGCTGGGACGAGGTGCCGCTCAAGCAGCAGGAACGCCTGATCGGCCGACGCAAGCACGACGGCGCCCCGCTCGGGGCGGCCGGCGAGACCGACACCCCCGACTACCGCAACGACCCCGACGGCGCCGTCATCCCCCTCGACTCCCACATCCGCCTCGCCAACCCCCGCACCGACGGCACCCGCGACAGTCGCATCCTGCGCCGCGCCTTCAACTACGACCGCGGCCTCGACCCCGACG
Source organism: Kitasatospora sp. NPDC098663 (assembly GCF_044760075.1). Taxonomy (NCBI): domain Bacteria; kingdom Bacillati; phylum Actinomycetota; class Actinomycetes; order Kitasatosporales; family Streptomycetaceae; genus Kitasatospora; species Kitasatospora sp. NPDC098663. The sequence continues at coordinate 203,928 of NZ_JBIWAP010000014.1, forward strand.
GCGAACCCGACCTCGGCCTCGCCTTCTGCTGCTACCAGCAGGACGTGGCCCGCCAGTTCGAAGCCGTCCAGACCCGCCTCAACACCGAACCCCTCGCCCGCCACCTCCGCCCCACCGGCGGCGGCTACTTCTACGTCCTCCCCGGCGCCCACGACACCACCGACTGGCTCGGCCGCACCCTCCTCACCACCACCTGACGCCCCGGTTCGCGCGCCCGTCGCCCAACCGGGGCGCGGGCGCCCGCCGTTGGGGCGACCTGCCGAAACCGAGGGGGCCGCCCGCTGCCGTCCGCCGCCGTACCGGCCCGCACCCCGACCGCCCCGGCGGCCGGGATGTCGGTGGGGCGGGTGATGATGGGGGCTGTTTCGAGCGGCAGGACGGAAGGACACCCCCTTATGAGCTGGTGGCAGCAGCCACTGGTCGGCTTCGACCTGGAGACCACGGGCACCGATCCGGCCGTGGACCGCATCGTCACGGCCGCGCTCGTGGACACCGTCGGGGCCCGCCGGGTGGGGGCCGCGCACTGGCTGCTCGACCCCGGGGTCCCGATCCCGGCCGAGGCGGAGGCGATCCACGGCATCGGCGACGACCTGGCCCGCGGCAAGGGCCGGCCGGCCAAGGAGGCGGTGGAGGAGATAGCCGGTGCGCTCTGCGAGCGGCTCGCCGCAGGGCGCCCGGTGGTCGCGTTCAACGCGCCGTTCGACCTGTCGCTGCTCGACGCCGAGCTGCGCCGGTACGGGCTGGTGCCGCTCGCCGAGCGCCTCGGCGCCCCGGTCGGGCCGGTGCTGGACGCGCTGGTCGTCGACCGGGCGGTGGACAAGTACCGCAAGGGCTCGCGCACCCTGCAGCGGGTCTGCGAGGTGTACGGCGTCGAGCTGACGGACGCGCACGAGGCGGGCAGCGACGCGCTGGCGGCCGTGCGGGTCGCCGTCGCGCTCGCCGAGCGCTACCGGGCCGAGGTCGGCGACGTCGCGCCGGCCGAGCTGCACGGGCGCCAGATCGGCTGGTACCGGGAGTGGGCGGAGGGCTTGCAGGCGTGGCTGCGCCGGGGCAAGGACCCGCAGGCCGTGGTCGACCCGCGGTGGCCGATGAGGTGACCGCCCCCGGTGAGGCCGGTGGGCGGGCCAGGCCCGGCCTAGCCGGCCGGCCAGTCGAAGGTGTAGCCCTGGGCGACCAGCCAGGGCAGCAGCTGCTTGAGCGCGGCCACGGTCTGGGTGCGGTCGCCGCCGCCGTCGTGCATCAGGATCACGCCGCCGGGCTTGAGCTGCTTCTGCACGGTGGAGACGATGGCGGGCACGCCCGGGCGGGACCAGTCGCGCGGGTCGACGGACCAGCCGAGCGAGGACATGCCGAGGCTCGCGGTGATCTGCTCGTTGTCGGCGTTGAAGCCGCCGCCGGGGGCGCGGAACCAGCTGACCCGGGTGCCGGGGCCGCCGGCCTTGACGATCATGTCCTTGGCGGCGGAGATCTCGTAGGCGGCCTTGTCGTGGGGGAGCTTCGCGAACGGCTGCGGGTGGTGGACGCTGTGGTCGCAGAGCCGGTGGCCGGCCGCGAGGACGCGCTTGACCAGGGCCGGGTTGGCGGCGGCGTTCTGGCCGATCTCGCAGAAGGTGGCCTTGGCGTGGTACTGGGCGAGCAGGTCGAGGATCTGGCCGGTGGCGGGGCCGGGGCCGTCGTCGAAGGTGAGCGCCACGGTGTGGCCGCCGGAGGCGGTGGAGCCGATGACGGTGCCCGGCTTGACCGGCGCGGGCGGCGGCGCGGGGGTGCCCGTGGCGGGCGTGGTCGCGACGGGGGTGGTGGTGACCGGGGTGGCCGGCGTGCCGCCGTGGGGCGCGGCGGTCGTCTCGGCGGGCGCCGTGGGCGGGTGCGGCTTCGGGACGGCCGGCGGGGCGGCGGAGGCGGCTGCGCTGTCAGAGCTGGAGCCGGAGCCGGGGGCGGGCGCGACGGTGGCGACGGGACCGTCGGTCGGCCGGGAGTCGGTCGGCGCGAGGGTGATCGGGGGCTGGGTGCTGACGCCGGCCGTCGGCTGGAGCGCTCCGCTGGCGGTGCCGCACGCGGCCAGGCCCAGGGTGGCGGCCGCCACGACGCAGCCTGCGACCAGCCGGCGGCGGGCCGTGAGGGCCGTACGGGTCGGAGGGGAGGGCCGGCGGGTGGCGGAGTGGGGCATGGCGGCGGCTCCTGTGGTGCAGAGGGGTGCAGAGGACGGGTGCCGATCCCTCGGTCAGGATGACTGTCCGATAGGACGCCGAGCGTACGTGGCCCGGTTGCGGAGCGGACCGGAGCGCCGTAGGAGTCTTCTCACACGCGCCCGGGTTGGCGCCCCCGCGGCCCGCCGGGTATCCCGGGGGCCGTGACGGGGGCGTTCCGGCACCTCAGGAACCCGGCACCTCAGGAACCCGGCACCTCAGGAACCCGACGCCTCAGAACGGGTACCAGCGGACCTCGGTGGCGCCCTCCCGCAGCGAGGCGACCCGGCGCCGGAACTCCGCCAGCGCGGCGGGGTTGCCGGGCACCTGCTGGGCGACCCAGGAGGCGCTGGCGGTCTCCCGCGCCCCGCGCAGCACCGCGAAGCCGGGCCAGGCGCGCACGTCCCAGCCGTACGCCTCGACGAAGGCCCGGTACTCCTCGCCGGGCACGCCGTACCGGTCGTGGCTGAGCGCGAGGACGACCAGGTCGTGTTCGCGCAGGTCGTGCGAGACGTTCTCCAGGTCGAGCAGGACGGGCCCGTCCGGGCCGACGTGGACGTTGCGGGGCAGCGCGTCGCCGTGGATCACGCCGGGGTGCAGGTGCGGGGCGAGGTCGGGCAGGGCGGCGGCGAAGCCGTCCCGGCGGTGGCGCAGGAAGGCGACGTCGGCCGGGTCGACGTGGCCCTCGGCGGAGGCCAGCCAGCGTTCGACGGGGGCCAACAGGTCGCGGCGGGCGAGCGGGAAGGGCGGCAGCGGCAGCCGGTGCAGGGCGCGCAGCAGCGGGGCGAGGTCGGCGGGGCGGGCGGGGCGGACGGCGGGGGCGAGCCGGTGCCAGAAGGTGACGGGGTGCCCGTGGGCGAGCTGGGGCTCGGCGTCCACCGCGTCGTACGGGCGGACCACCGGGACGTCCTGGGCGGCGAGCCAGTGGGCGACGGCGAGTTCGTGCCGGGCCCGTTCGTACAGTTCGGGGCCGCGGCCGACCTTGGCGACGACGGCCGGGTCGCCGAGGTCGAAGACGGCGTTCTCGCCGAGCGCGAGCAGCCGGGCGTCGCCGGGGCCGGGCAGTCCGGCGGACTCGCAGGCGTGGGCGAGCAGCAGCCGGGCGCGGCCTTCGTCGAAGGGGATCATGGCGGTGCTCCGTTGGGGCGGCGTTCATCCGGAGGCCTCCGGACGGTGATCATCATGACGGACCGGGGTGGGGTTTTCCCTACCCTCCTACCCTGACATCTCCTCCCAGGGGGTAGGGGGAGAGATCCACCCTGAGGGGGAGCTGTCTCCACCCGGAGCACGAGGTCAAGAGGGGTGCGCCCGGGAGAAACTGGGCCGGGGCCGCTTGGTGGCGGCCCGACGGGGGTTGGACCACGGGGGCTCCTTGCCGGTCGGCAAGCAAAGTGCTCGTAGGATGACGCCCAGACCCACTTACCTGCCGACCGGCTAGGGAGCGCCGCCGCGCGTCTCCCGCCGGTCCAGCCGTCGCCCGGCGTCCCGTCCCCCAAGGGCTGCGGTGAACCATGCCCAGGAGGCATCGAGCATGTTCCACCGACTAGGACAATTCGTCGTACGCCGCGCGTGGTGGGTGATCATCGCGTGGGTGATCGGAATGATCGCCGTCCTCATGACCGCGCCGAAGGTCAGTTCGCAGACCGACGAAGCCGCGTTCCTCCCCAAGCACTACGAGTCCATCCAGGCCGCACAGGTGCAGGAGCGGGCCTTCCCGGCCGCCTTCACCCCGGGCGCGCTCGCACTCTTCGAGCGCAACGACGGCGCCGCGTTCACCGACGCGGACAAGGCCGCGATGGGCAAGCTCGTCCAGGACCTGACGGCCAAGAAGATCGACGGCGTCGAGAAGATCATCCCGCCGTCCGACCAGCTGGGCATATCCCCGGACCACAAGTACGCGATGGCCATGATCGCCGTCGACAAGTCGAAGCAGCAGGACCAGAACGCCACCGCGGACATCGCCAAGGCCCTCCGCGACGACGGCAAGGCACTGGCCTCCGGCACCGACCTGAAGTTCCAGCTCGGCGGCCCCGCCGCCCAGGCGCTCGACCAGAAGGAAGCCTCCGGATCGGCCGAGGGCATCATCACCATGGCCACGGTGCTCCTGGTCATCGTGATCGTCGGCATCATCTTCCGCGGCATCCTGGCCGGCCTGCTGCCGGTCCTGGTCTCGCTGATGATCGCGCTGCCCGCCTCCATGGGCCTGATCAACTACGCGACCGACATCTTCGGCCTCAAGAGCACACCCATCCTGATAGCGATCCTGATCGTCGTCGTGCTCGGCGTCGGCACCGACTACTTCCTGTTCCTCGCCTTCCGCTACCGCGAGCGGCTGCGCGCCGGCGACGACCGCGACACCGCCGTGGCCAACGCGGTCGGCCGGGTCGGCGAGGCGATCGCCTCCGCCGCCGGCGCCGTCACCATCGCCTTCGCCGCTCTCATCCTCTCCAGCCTCGGCATGTTCCAGGCGCTCGGCCCCGCCCTGGCGATCGCGGTCGTGGTCACCGCCCTGGCCTCGATCACCCTGGCCCCCGCGCTGCTCGCCGTCATCCCCGCCCGCGCCGTCTTCTGGCCCGGCAAGAAGTGGACCGACGAGCCGAGCACCGCACGCTTCACCGCGCTCGGCCGGGTCGTCCAGAAGCGCCCGGCGCTGGCCGCCGTCGCCTCCGGCGGCGTGCTGGTCGCCCTGTCCGTGGGCGCGCTCGGCTACAACGGCGACTTCGACATGGCCGGCAGCTCCATGCCCAAGGACAAGGAGTCGATGGTCGTCCAGGACAAGATGGCCAAGGGCTTCTCCGCCGGCGCCGCCGACCCGAGCCAGGTCTACCTGAGCAGCACCGACGGCAAGAAGCTCGACCCGGCCTCCTTCCCGGCCTACGCCGACAAGCTGCAGGGCGTCGGCGGGGTGTCCAAGGTCTACCTGCCGAGCGCCGACGCCAAGAGCATCAGCGCCGACGGCACCACCGCCCAGTTCACCGTCATGCTCAAGGACGCCCCGGCCAGCAGCGAGGCGATCGACGCGGTGACCGAGCTGCGCACCGTCGCCCACGCGCAGGCCCCGGCCGGCAGCGAGGCCAAGGTCGGCGGCCTCACCTCGGTGTTCAAGGACATCAACCTGGCGATGACCCACGACTACAAGCTGGTCTTCCCGATCGCCGGGCTGCTGATCCTGCTCATCCTGGCCCTCCAGCTGCGCAGCGTGGTCGCCCCCTGGTACCTGATGGCCTCGGTCGGCCTCGGCTTCAGCGCCACCCTGGGCGCCACCACGCTGATCTTCCAGAAGATCGGCAACGAGACCGGCCTGATGTTCATGATGCCGATCCTCATCTACCTCTTCGTGGTGGCGATCGGGACGGACTACAACATCCTGATCATCGCCCGTCTGCGCGAGGAGGCCCGCGCGGGCCGCAGCCCGCGCGAGGCGGCCCGCGAGGCGCTGCGCCACGCCGGCCCGACCGTCGCGGCGGCCGGCTTCATCCTGGCGGCCTCGTTCGGGACGTTCATGCTCGCCGGCAACACCTTCATGATGGAGTTCGGCTTCGCGATGGCCTTCGGCATCGTGCTGGCGGCCTTCGTGATGGCGATGTTCTTCACCCCGGCGCTCACCGCGCTGATCGGCAACCGGGCCTGGTGGCCCGGCCACGGCGCCGACCCCGAGCACGGCCACGGCGGGGGCCACGGCGGAAGCCACGGTGCCGGCCCGGCGCCGGCGGCGGACGCGTACGGCGTGCCGGAGCCGGCCGGACGGCGCTGATCGCCTCGTTCGGACACGGTCGATGCCCGACCGACGCGCCACACAGGCGGCGTCCCGCTTCGGCGGGGCGCCGCTTGCCCTCTTTCCCTGGCCGTCAAACGTGATCTGTTGAGCACAAAAGTCCCCGGTCAATCGGGGTGTCGCCGTGCTACAGTCGACCCAGTTGCAGTTTTGGTTCCCATGAACGTATGTGTGCGCCTGCTGGTCCAACCAACAGGCGCATTTGTTTTGTCCGGTGTTTCAGTCTCCGGATGGGGATCGCGGCTACTCCGGGGTTCACGCGGTGTGAATCCCTGATGCCCCAGTTTTTTGAGGAGACGGTTATGGCTACCGGCACCGTGAAGTGGTTCAACAGCGAAAAGGGCTTCGGCTTCATCGAGCAGGCCGAGGGCGGCCCGGACGTGTTCGCGCACTACTCGAACATCCAGGCCAACGGCTTCCGTGAGCTCGTTGAGGGCCAGGCCGTCGAGTTCGACGTGACCCAGGGCCAGAAGGGCCCGCAGGCCGAGAACATCCGCGTCATCGGCTGACGTCAGCCTCCACGCTGACTCGCGATCTCGCGAAGCGGGGGCCCGTACCACACGGTGCGGGCCCCCGCGCATGCCGCCGTACGGCCGGGGCGGCGAATTTCCCACCGACGGCCGACCAGCCCCCACCCGGGGCTGCCGACCGACGTACGGAGACTTCGTGACCACCCCTGCCCGCCCGCCGCGTGACCGTGCCGCCCGCACCACCGACCAGGCCCGCCGTGGCGAGAACCCGCGCCGCAGCGGCGGCGCCGGCCGCGGCGAGAACACCGGCCGCGGCGAGAGCGCCGGCCGCACCGGCACCGCCGACCGCGCCCGCCGCGGCGAGAACCCGCGCGCCACCGGCGACGCCGAGCGCGCCCGCAAGCCGCGCGGCCGCACCGGCGCCCCCAAGAACACCCGCGCCGCCGCCGTGCCCGAGGCCGCCGACTTCACCGTCGTCGAGGGCACCCCGGCCCGGCCCCCGGCGGACACCTTCGCCGAACTGGACCTGCCCAAGGGCATCCTCAGCACCCTCACCCGCGAGGGCGTCACCGCGCCGTTCCCGATCCAGGGCGCCACGCTGCCCGACTCGATCGCCGGCCGCGACGTGCTCGGCCGCGGCCGCACCGGCTCCGGCAAGACCCTCGCCTTCGGCCTGCCGCTGCTCGCCCGCACCGCCGGGCGCCGCGCCGTCGCCCGCTACCCGCTGGCGCTCGTCCTGGTGCCCACCCGCGAGCTCGCCCAGCAGGTCACCGACGCGCTCACCCCCTACGCGACCGCCGTCAACCTGCGGATCACCACCGTCGTCGGCGGCATGTCGATCAACCGCCAGGCCAACGCCGTCCGCCGTGGCACCGAGGTCCTGGTCGCCACCCCCGGCCGGCTCGACGACCTGATCGGCCGCGGTGACGTCAACCTGTCCGACGTCGCCATCACCGTCCTCGACGAGGCCGACCAGATGGCCGACATGGGCTTCCTCCCGCAGGTCAGCAAGCTGCTGGAGCAGGTCGCCGAGGGCGGGCAGCGGATGCTGTTCTCCGCGACCCTGGACCGCAACGTCGACCGCCTCGTCAAGCGTTTCCTCACCGACCCGGTCACCCACTCGGTCGACCCGTCGGCCGGCGCGGTCACCACCATGGACCACCACGTCCTCCAGCTGGACCAGGCCGACAAGGCGTCCACCACCGCGCACATCGCCTCCCGCGACGGGCGCGTGATCATGTTCGTGCACACCAAGCACGGCGCCGACCGCCTCGCCAAGCAGCTGCTCGCCACCGGTGTCCGGGCCGCGGCCCTGCACGGCGGCAAGTCCCAGCCGCAGCGCAACCGGGTCCTCGACCAGTTCCGGGACGGCCACGTCACCGCGCTGATCGCCACCAACGTCGCCGCCCGAGGCATCCACATCGAAGGCCTCGACCTGGTCGTCAACGTCGACCCGCCGGTCGACCACAAGGACTACCTGCACCGCGGCGGCCGCACCGCCCGGGCCGGCGAGTCCGGCACCGTCGTCACCCTCGTCCTGCCCGAGCAGCGCCGCGAGGTCAACCGGCTGATGACGGTCGCCGGCATCCGCCCCACCGTCACCAAGGTCCGCCCCGGCGACGCCGACCTCGCCAAGATCACCGGCGCCCGCACCCCCAGCGGCGTCGCGGTCGCCGTCGCCGTCCCCGCGCCCGCCGAGGCCCCCGCCGCCAAGGCCGACGCCAAGTCCGGCAACCCGCGCCGCCGTCCCGGCAAGCGCTCCGCGCTGCCCGCCGACGTCGACATGAACGGCAACCCGCGCCGCCCCCGCCCCAAGCAGCGCCTGGGCGGCGCCGCCGCCCAGGGCGACCGCCCCCAGGCGGCCGGCTTCATCGGCCGCTCCTCCGGCCGCGCCAAGCCCGGCAGCGGCGCCAAGTCCGGCTCCAACTACGGCACCGGCCGCCAGCGCCGCGCCTTCGACTAGGCCCAATGCCGGTGACTTTAGGTTGTTGCCGGCTGGGTGATTGTGACTGTTGCCGGTTGTGGTGGTGGCCAGTTGCGGTGTTGGGCGCGTTTGAGG
>NZ_JBIWAP010000015.1:0-198181 GCF_044760075.1 Kitasatospora sp. NPDC098663
CTCTCGCCTCCGAGGCCGGCGATCCGGTCGCCCTCGACGGCCAGGCGGCCGCCCTCGACGACGCCGCCGGGCAGGACCAGCCGGGCGCCGGCCAGGGACATGCGGTCCGCTGTCACGCGGTCACCTCCGGCGCTGCGCCAGGCAGCCGTAGAACTGAGTGAAGTTGCTTGTTTCATAGCCATGATAGTCAGATTCGAGCGGACGACCAGACCTGCGACCTGCTCGCCGGAATCAGCCCGACCCGGCGCCACCCAGGGGTTTGGCTCCCGACCGGGCTAGAATCGCGTCATGCTCAAAGCTGATCGCGCTACCCGGATCCTCTCGCACGTCACCGAAGCGGGGAGCGCCGATGTGCACGCGCTCGCCGAACTCCTGGACGTCTCGACCGCGACCGTGCGCCGCGATCTCCAGGAGCTCCACGAGCAGGGGCTGCTGCACCGCACCCGGGGCGGCGCGGTGACCGGCTCGGTCAACCTCGAACTGCCGCTGCGCCACCGCGGCGAGAAGCAGCGGGAGGAGAAGCGCCGGATCGCCCTGGCGGCGGCCGAACTCGTGCCGGAGGGGGCGGTGGTGGGCCTCAGCGGCGGCACCACCACCAGCGAGCTCGCCCGGGTGCTCGCCGAGCGCAGCGGCATCACCGTCGTGACCAACGCGGTGAACATCGCCGCCGACCTGATCGTCCGCCCCGAGGTGCGTCTCGTGGTGATCGGCGGCATCGCCCGCACGGCCAGCTACGAACTGGTCGGCCCGGCCGCCGACCGGATGCTCTCGCAGTACCACCTGGACATCTCCTTCATCGGGGTCGACGGCCTGACGGCGCAGGAGGGCTGCACCACGCACGACGAGATGGAGGCCCAGACCGACCGGGCGTTCCTGCGCAGCAGCGCGCGCTCGGTCGTGCTGGCCGACAGCACCAAGGTCGGCAAGGTCACCTTCGCCCGGATCTGCCCGCTCTCCGACGTCCACGACCTGGTGACGGACGACGGCCTGACGGACGCGCAGCAGCGGGCCGTCACCGGCTGCGGCGTCCGGGTCCTGCGGGCCTGACCGCCGACGGGCCCGGGGGTGGCCTGATCCACCGACCACGCCCCGGGCCCGGTTCAGGCCTTGACGCCGCCCGCCGTCAGGTCGGTGCGCCAGAACCGCTGCAGCAGCAGGAAGGCCACGACCAGCGGGACGACCGAGACCAGCGAGCCCGTGACGACCAGGTTGTACGGGGTGTGGTCCCGCAGGCCGTTCCAGTAGTAGAGGCCGAGGTTGACCGGCCAGAGCTTCTGGTCGGAGAGCGTGACCAGCGGCAGGAAGAAGTTGTTCCAGATGGTGGTGAACTGGAACAGGAAGATGGTCACCAGCGCCGGCGAGAAGATCCGCAGGACCACCGTGAAGAAGATCCGGAACTCCCCCGCGCCGTCCATCCGGGCGGCCTCCAGGATCTCGTCCGGGACGGACGCGGCGGCGTAGATCCGGCTGAGGTAGACGCCGAACGGGCTGACCATGCTGGGCAGCAGGACCGCCCAGACGGTGTTGACCAGCTGGGCCTTGGACAGCAGCAGGTAGACCGGCAGGGCGAGGAGCGGCGCGGGGACGAGCACCGCGGCGAGGATCGTGTTGAACACCGCCTCGCGGCCCCGGAACCGGTACTTGGTGAGCGCGTAGCCGGCCATCGCCGCGAGCAGGGTGGCGGCCGCGGCGCCGACGCCCGCGTACAGCACGGTGTTGAGGAGCCAGCGGAAGTAGAGCCCGTTGTTGGCGGTGGCCAGGTCGTGCAGGTTGTCGCCGAGGTGGAGGGTGGAGAACCAGAAGCCGCCGCTGCCGAACAGGTCGCTGCTGCTCTTGGTGGAGGCCACCAGCAGCCACCAGGCGGGCAGCAGGAAGTAGGCGGAGAGCACGAACAGGACGGCCGTGCCGAGGACGTTGGGGCGCGGCCGGCGGCCGGGGGCGCCCAGTGGGGCGGGCCCGGCGGGGCGGCGGCGCGCCGGGCCGGCGGTCTCGGGGCGGCGGAGGTCGGCGGTGCTCATGCGGTCACCCGGTTTCCGGTGATGCGCACCGAGAGGCGCAGGAAGGTGAAGGACAGGACGCAGGTGGCCAGGGCCAGCAGGACGGCGATGGCCGCCGCCTTGCCGTAGTCGTTGGTGCCGAACGCCGCGTTGTACGCCGCCATGTTGGGCGTGTAGTCGGCGGAGACGGTCGAGGCCAGCGAGTGCAGGACCATCGGCTCGGTGAAGAGCTGGAGGGTGCCGATGATGGAGAAGATCCCGGTCAGCACCAGGGCGGGGGCCACCAGCGGGATCTTGATGTGCCAGGCGGTCCGCCAGGGGCCGGCGCCGTCGAGGTCGGCGGCCTCGTAGAGCTCGCTGGGGATGGCCTGCAGGGCGGAGAGGATGACCAGCATGTTGTAGCCGGTCCAGGTCCAGGTGACGATGTTGGCCATCGACCACAGGACGGTGCCGGAGGAGAGGAAGTCGGCGTCGATGCCGATGTCCCTCAGTCCGGCGACGAGCGGGCTGGTACCGGGCAGGTAGAGGAACGCCCAGAGGATGGTGGCCACGACACCCGGGATCGCGTACGGCAGGAAGTAGGCGAGCCGGAAGAACTTCCGCAGCCGGGTGCCCTTGGCGTCGATCAGCAGGGCGAGGCCGAGGGCCAGTCCGAGCATCACCGGGACCTGGACCACGCCGAAGAGCAGCACCCGGCCGACGCCCGCGAGGAACGAGCCGTCGCCCAGGGCCGCCGTGTAGTTGTCGAGCCCCGCGAAGACCGTTCTGGCCGGGCCGAAGCCGAGGCCGGAGCGCTCCACGCGGTACAGGCTCTGCCAGAGCGCGTACCCGATGGGCAGCAGGAACAGGACGGTGAACAGCAGGCCGAAGGGGGCCAGGAAGCCGAGGGCCGCGCGGTTGCGGGACGGCTTCCGTCGTGCGGTGGCGGCCTTCGGGGCGGTGCGGCCCGGCGCCGCCGGGGTTGCTGCGCTCATCTGGGGTTCTCTCTCGTGCGGGCGGTGGTCGGTCCCTCGGGCGCGTCGGGGGTGTCGGACGCGCCCGGGCCGGCGGACCGCGCGGGGTCCGCCGGCGAGCCGGTCAGCCGGCGGTGACCGTCAGCCCCTTGGACTTCATCGCGTCGACGGTCTTGTTCTGCACCGTGCCCAGCGCCGCCGTCAGGTCGCCGTGGGCGGCGACGGCCGCGCCGAAGGCGTCGGTGAGGTCGCTGGAGGTCTGGGTCATGGTCGGGCCCCAGCTCCACTTGGGGGCCTGCACCGTCGCCTGCTTGAAGACGTCGAAGATCGGCTGGTTGCCGAAGTAGGCGCTCGGCTTCGCCAGCGCCGGCACCGACGTGCCGCCGGTGGAGGCGGGGTAGATGCCGGCCTTGTCCACGAGGGTGCCGACGGCGGCGGCGTCGGTGCTCATCCAGTTGGCGAAGCGCAGCGCGGCGGCGGTGTTCTTGCAGCCCTTGACCACCGCGGTGGACGAACCGCCGTCGTTGCCGACCAACTTGGCACCGTCCTGCCACTGCGGCATCGGGGCGACCGCCCACTTGCCGGACGCCTGCGCCGCGTTCTGTTCGAGGATGGAGGAGAACCAGACCGGGCCGGGGTAGGCGGCGAGCGTGCCGTCCTGGAGGTCCTTGTAGAGGTCGGGGCTGAAGCCCTGCTCGGACTTGACCTGGCCCTGATCGATCAGGCCCTGCCAGTACTTCGCGACCTTGGCGGTGGCCGGGTCGCCCGCGAGCGAGACCTTCCAGCCCTTGCTGTCGGTGCCGAACCAACTGCCGCCGGCCTGGGCGGACATGCCGGCGAACCACCACGGGTCGTCCGGGTTGAACACGCTCAGGTACCCGTTGGGGTTGGCGGCGTGCACCTTGGCGGCGTCTGCGGCGAACTCCTCCCAGGTGGCCTGCGGCTTCAGGCCGTACTGGGCGTACAGGTCGGTGCGGTAGTAGAGCGCCATCGGGCCCACGTCGACCGGGATGCCGTACACCTGGCCGCCGACCTTCACCGCGTTCCAGGCGCCGTCCCCGTACTGCGACTGGTACTGCCCGGCCTCGCCGCTGACGTCCTGGACGGCGCCCTCCACCACGAAGCTGGGCAGCGACTCGTAGCCGACCTGGGCCAGGCAGGGGGCGTTGCCGGCCTTGACGGCCGCGAAGATCTTGGCGTAGCCGCCCTTGCTGCCCGACACGATCTTCTCGAACTTGACCTTGGCGTCCGGGTGGGCCGCGTTGTACTGGGCCACCGCCTCCTCGTAGCCCGGCGCCCAGCCCCAGAACGTGACCTCGGCGGAGCCTTTGCCGCCCGAGGCGCCGTCACCGCCCGAGCCGCAGGCCGCGATGCCGGCGAGCAGCGGCAGCGTCGCGGCGGCGGCCAGCAGGCGGGTGCGGATTCGTGTCTTCGCCATGAGGATCTCGTCCTTTACGTGTACTGGCCCTCGGCCATCGCGGCGCGGCGTCGGGTGGACGGCGGCTGGCGCGAGCGGGTGCGGTGCGGTGAGGGTGCGGTGCGGTGCGGTGGGGGTGGGGTGCGGTGGGGGTCGGCAGGGTGCCCGGGTTCCGGAGGTTCCGGGGCCGGCCGGGAGTGCCGCCGCGCGTCGGCGGCTTCCTCACCGGACCGGGTCCGGCTCCGGGGCCGGATCCAGGGCCGGATCCAGGGCCGGGGCCGGATCCTGGTCCGGGCCCGGTCCGGGCGTCGGTGGCCGCGTGCCCATCGGACCACCCCCTGCTCTATGGTGCGCAGTTCGGATGAGTATTGCTCAATATCGAGCATCTTCCTAGGGCTTCGGAGCACGAAGCGGTCTCGGTTTCGACACGGCCCGTCGCGCGGACGGCCAGGCGGCGGGCCGGGTGCACGGGGTGTCAGCCCAGGTCGGGCCGGGCCACCAGGTGCACGGCGGGTTCGCCGGACCGGTCGAGTTCGAGGACGGTGATCTCGTTCGTCCCGCTGCGCAGAACCGGCCAGGGCAGGTAGAGCGTGCACTGCGGTCCGCGGTCCCAGTAGCGGCCCAGCAGGAAGCCGTTGACCCAGACGTAGCCCTTGCCCCAGCCCGGCAGCGCCAGGTAGCCGTCAGCGGGCTCCCCGACCTCGAAGGTGCCGCGGTGGAAGGCCGCGCCGGGGCCGCCGGCCGGGGCGCCGGCCGCGTCCCACGGGAGCCGGTCCGGCGTCCCGTCGGCCAGCGGCATCGGGTCGGCCGTCCACCCGTGCAGGTACTGCTGGGTGTGCAGGGCCCCGGCGATCCCCTTGCGATCGCCGATCCCGGCGCCGTAGTTGACCCGGCCCATCGACTCCACCAGCAGCTCCAGCCGGGCACCCGCGCCGGGCACCGGGACGAGCAGGGGCTCGTGCTCGACGTCGCGTTCCAGGGTGGCGAGGTGGGTGCCGTCGACGCGGACGTGGGCCCGGTCGGCGAGCCCCTCGACGGTCAGCGGGTACGCCGTGCGCGGGCCGGGGATGGTGGTCCGGTAGCGGACGAGGCCGTGCGCGAGGCCGAGTTCCTCGAAGGAGAGCGGGACGGCGGAGCGGACCTCGCCGGTGGACAGGTGGTCCACCACGTCCGCCAGCGGCAGGGCCCGGTCGAGCTCCACCCGGCACGCCGGCAGCGTGGCCGGGAGCTCCTCGGGCTCCGGCACCGGGCCGTCCGCGTACGCCGCCAGGACCTCGCGGAAGGCCCGGAACTTGGCCGTGGGGGCGCCTCGTTCGTCCAGCGGGGCGTCGTAGTCGTAGGAGGTGACGGTCGGCTGGTAGCCCCGGCCGGTACGCGGGTCCGCGGTGTTGGCGCCCGCCCAGGTGCCGAAGTTGGTGCCGCCGTGGGCCATGTAGAGGTTGACGGAGGCCCCGGCCGCCAGGATCTCGCGCAGGGCGGCGGCGGCGTCCTCGGCCGGGCGGGTGGTGTGCGGCTCCCCCCAGTGGTCGAACCAGCCGTTCCAGAACTCCATGCACATCGGCGGGTCCTGGGGGCGGTGGCGGCGCAGCTCGGCGAAGGCCTCGGTGGCGCGGCTGCCGAAGTTGACGGTGGCGAGGTGGCCGGGGAGGGCGCCGCCGGTGAGGAAGAAGTCCTCCGGCCCGTCGGAGGTGCAGAGCGGGACGTCGATGCCGCGGGCGCGCAGACCGTCGGCGAGGTGGGCGAGGTAGGCCCGGTCGGTGCCGTAGGAGCCGTACTCGTTCTCGATCTGGACCATCAGGACGTTTCCGCCGCGCGTGGTCTGGTGCGCCGCCAGGATCGGGATCAGCGTGTCGTACCAGCGGTCGACGTGGGCCAGGAACCGCGGGTCGCTGGTGCGCAGCGGCAGGCCGCGGCCCGCCGTGCCCGGTTCGGCCAGGAGCCACCAGGGCAGGCCGCCGTTCTCCCATTCGGCGCAGATGTAGGGGCTCGGGCGGACGATCGCGTGCAGTCCGGCGTCCGCGGCGGCCCGCAGGAAGGCCTCCAGGTCGGCGATGCCGGTGAAGTCGTACACGCCGGGGCGGGGCTCGTGCAGGTTCCAGGGGACGTACGTCTCCACGGTGTTGAGGCCCATCGCCCGCAGCATCCTCAGGTGGCGCGGCCACTGCCCGGGCAGGCTGCGGAAGTAGTGCAGGGCGCCGGAGAGCAGGCGCAGGGGGCGCCCGTCGAGCGTGAACCCGGTCCGGTCGATCTGGAGCATGAGCGGTCCTCGTGGGGGTGGTTCGGGGGACGGGGTCGGCCGGGGCGCGGTCATCCGGCGGTCCCCGCGACGACGGGCAGGAGCCGGCCGACGGCCTCGGTGATCGCCCCGCGGCCCGCGGCCAGGTACGCGCGGGGGTCGACGCCCCGCTCGTCCGCCGCCAGGTGGGACCGGACGGCGGTCGTCATGGCGATGCTCAGGGCGGTGCCGATGTTGACCTTGGCTATGCCGCCGTGGACGGCGCGGCGCAGTTCGTCGTCGGGGACTCCGGAGGAGCCGTGCAGGACGAGCGGGACGTCGAGGGCCGCGTGCAGGGTGGCGAGCAGGTCGTGGTCGAGCCTGGCGTCGCGGGAGGTCATCGCGTGGGAGCTGCCGACGGCGACGGCGAGGGCGTCCACGCCGGTCTCCTCGACGAAGCGCCGCGCCTCTGCGGGGTCGGTGCGGGCTCCCGGTGCGTGGGCGTCCAGCGGCCCCCGGCCGTCCTTGCCGCCGACCTCGCCGAGTTCGGCCTCCAGCCAGAGCCCGGCGCCGTGCGCCCAGACGGCGGCCTCGCGGGTGGCGGCGACGTTCTCCGCGTAGGGCAGGTGCGCGGCGTCGTACATCACCGAGCTGAACCCGCATTCGGCGGCCTGGCGGAGCAGGACGCCGGTCTTCACGTGGTCCAGGTGCAGCGCCACCGGGACGGTGCTGGGCTCGGCGCAGCGCACGGCGGCCGCGGCGAGCGGGGCCAGCCGCCCGCCGTGGAAGCGCACCGCGTTCTCGCTCACCTGGAGGATCACCGCGGTGCCGGCGGTCTCGGCGGCGGAGACGACGGCCTCGACGTGCTCCAGGGTGATGACGTTGAAGGCGGCGACGGCGCCGTGCCGGGCCGCGGCCCGGGCGACGAGGCCGCCGGTGGCTGCCAGGGGCATGAACTCTCCTGTCGGGTGGGGCTGTTCAGTCGGAAGGGGCTGAGCCGGCGGGGGGCGTGGCCGGGGTGACCCGGACCAGCGGGAGGTGGCCGTCGTAGGCCTGCTGGTCGAATCGGCCGGCGTACGGGGCCTGGACGGCGGCGGCCGACAGGGCCACCGCGCGGGCCAGCGCCGCCGGCCACGGCGTGCCGTCGGCGAGGGCCTCGGCCAGCGCGGCGACCGCCGCGTCCCCCGCGCCGGTCGGGTTCCCCCGCACGTCGGTCTCCGGGGGCAGGCGGGCCCGCCAGCTGCCGTCCGGGGTGACGGCGAGGAGCCCGTCGGGGCCGAGCGAGGCGACCACCGCCCGGGCGCCGGCGTCGACGAGGGCGTGTGCCGCGCGGAGCGGGTCGGCGATGCCGGTGGCGCGGCGCAGTTCGACCGCGTTCGGTTTGACGGCCGTGGGCCCGGCCGCCAGTGCCCCGGTGAGCGCGGCGCCGTCGGCGTCCAGGACGACCGGCACGCCCTGCGCGTGGGCGAGGCGGACCAGGTCCGCGTAGGCGTCGCCCGGCAGGCCCGGCGGCAGGCTCCCGGACAGCACCAGGGCCCGGGCGGTGGGGAGCAGGCCGCGCACGGCGGTACGCAGGGCCGTCCAGTCCTCGGCGGAGAGCTCCGGTCCGGGCTCGTTCAGCACGGTGGCGTCGACGGCGTCGACCACGGCGACGGTGCGCCGGGTCGACGTGCCGGCGGCGAGCGGGACGCCCAGGCAGGCGATGCCGGCCCGGTCGAGGTCGGCCCGCAGCGCCGCGCCGGTGGGCCCGCCGAGCGGCAGGACGGCGGTGGTGCGCCGCCCGAGACCGTGCAGCACCCGGGCCACGTTCACGCCCTTGCCGCCGGCCTGTTCGTGGACGGAGGCCACCCGGTGGCTGGTGTGCGGGCGCAGCGCCGGCACGCCGTAGGTGATGTCCAGGGCGGGGTTCGGGGTCACGGTGACGATCACGGCGCCGGGCTCCCTTCCGGGGCCGCGCGGCCGGCCGCGGCGTCCAGGGCGCGCAGTCCGGCGCCCAGGCAGCCGGCCTGGTCGCCGAGCGCGGCGGGCACCAGGCGCGGCGCGACCTGGATCCGGGCGCGGGCGGCCAGCGCGGCGGCCAGCGGGGCGAGCAGCAGGTCGCCGGACTCGGCGAGGCCCCCGCCCAGGACGACCAGCGGCGGGTCCAGCACCAGGACGGCCGTCAGCAGGGCGTCGGCCAGGGCGTCGACCGCCTCCTGCCAGACGGCGCCGGCCGCCCCGTCCCCCTCGGCGGCCAGCCGCGCCACCTCCGGTGCGAGGGCCGGCCGGCCGGTGGCCTCGGTGTAGCGCCGCGCCACGGCGGCCGCCGAGGCGTAGGTCTCGGCGCAGCCCCGGGCCCCGCAGGCGCACGGTTCCCCGCCCGGGCGCACCACGAGGTGGCCGATCTCCCCGGCCCGGTGGTGCGCGCCGGGCAGGGCGCGGCCGCCGGTCATCACGGCGGCGGCGATGCTCGTGCCGACCGGGACGAACAGGAAGCGCTCCTCGCCGCGCCCGGCTCCGAGCCGGGCCTCGGCCACGCCGCCGGCGCGCACGTCGTGGGTGACGGCCACGGGCAGGCCGGTGCGCTCGGCGACGAGTTCCCGGAAGGGGACGTCCCGCCAGCCGATCGTGGCGGAGTAGACGCCCGTCCCCGTGGCCTCGTCGACGATGCCGGGAACGGCGAGGCCGACGGCGTCGACCTCCGCGCCCTGCCGCCCGGCCTCCCGCCGCACGTCCGCGACCAGGTCGACGATGGTGGCCACGACGGCCTCCGGGCCCCGTTCGCGCCCGGTGGCGCGCCGTACCTGGTACCGGACGGCCGCCTCCCGGTCGAGCAGGGCGGCCTTGATGCCAGTGCCACCGACGTCCACGGCGACGACCAGGCGCTGCCCGGTCATGGGCTGGCATCGGTCGGTCATGGGCTGGCGCCGGTCGGGCACGGGCTGACGCCGGCCGGTCGTGAGCCGGGGCTGATCGGTCGTGAGCCGAGGCTGGTCGGTCATGAGTCGGCGAGCACCACGGACCGGGTCAGGTTGCGCGGCTGGTCCGGGTCCAGGCCCTTCGCGGCGGCCAGCGCGGCGGCCAGCCGGTGGACGCGCACCAGTTCGGCGAGCGGGTCGAGCCGGCCCTCGATCCAGCGGGCGCCGGTGCCCCGGACCTGCTCGGCCAGGCCCACCGGTGCGGCGCCCAGCATCCAGGTGGCGGTGGACGGCGCGGCGATGCTGATCGGGCCGTGCCGGTACTCCATCGCCGGGTACGCCTCGCTCCAGGCGAGCGCGGCCTCGCGCAGTTTGAGGCCGGCCTCGTTCGCCAGCCCGACCGTCCAGCCGGTGCCGAGGAAGGTGAACTGGGTGCAGTCCACCAGGCCTTCGGGCAGCGGCTCCGCCAGGGCCGCCCGGCCGTCGGCCTCCACCGCCTCGGTGTGCAGGCCCAGGTGGGCCCGCAGCAGGGTGAGCGCCGTGGTGGCGAACCTGGTCTGCACCACGGACCGCTCGTCGGCGAAGTCCAGCACGGCGATGTCGTCGGCGGCGGTCATCACGGGCGTCCGCGGGTCGGCGGTGACGGCCGCGGTGCGGACCTTTCCGCGCACCCGCTCCAGCAGGGCCAGGACCTCGGTCGTGGTGCCGGAGCGGGTCAGCGCGATCACGCGGTCGTACGAGCGCACGCCCGGGAACTCGGAGGCGGCGAAGGCGTCCGTGACGCCCTGTCCGCTCGACTCCCGCATGGCGGCGTACGCCTGACCCATGAACAGTGACGTCCCGCAACCGATCACCGCGACCCGTTCACCGGCCTCCGGCAGCGCCGTGCACTCCGCCGCCGCGACTTCCGCCGCTCGGCGCCAGCAGTCCGGCTGGCTGGCGATCTCGGCCTCGACATGGGTCGCCATCGGCCACCTCCACGTGATAGTTGCTGATACCTGCTTCTTTCTGGCCAGATTCAAGCATCTTCAAGCACTCCATGGAACCCGTCTGCGCAATTTGTTGCTCAGAGGTGTTGACAGTTGCGCGCAGGAGGGCCGGATACTGCATGCCATCGTCGGCCTCGGCGGTCGCGCCCCCAACGACGACCGGCGGGCCCGAGAAGCACCGCCCACCCCGCCCCGACGGTGCAGCACCGAAGGAGACCTCGTGTCCGCCCCACCCCGCAGAGCACTCGCCGCCGTCCTCGCCCCCGCCCTCCTCGCGCTGAGCGCGGGCCTCGCCCCGTCCGCGTCGGCCGCCCCCGAACCGTCGGCCGCCCCGGCCGGCGGCCCGTCGACCGCCCCGTACACCGTGAGCGTCGGCAAGCCGGTCGGCTACGGCCACCCCACCGACACCCCCGCCGTCCCGTACACCGACAAGGACGGCACCTTCTACTTCCAGCAGTCCGCCGCGCTCTACGGCGCGAACGACCCGCGGTACTGGGACTTCTTCACCGGCACGGACTTCGACTCCGCCACCCGGTCGAGCGCGCTCAGCAACGCCGTCAACCCCGCCAACCCCAAGGACCGCAACAACGACACCACCTGGCGCTGCAACAACAGCCCCACCGGCCTCACCTCGACCTCCGCGCCCGCCGGGTCGGGCTACGCCCAGAAGAACTACTGCGACCTCTCCGGCATCTGGGTCGACCCGGACACCGGCGACTGGTACGGGCTGGTGCACAACGAGTTCACCCCGCAACCCTTCGGCGACGGACTCCACTTCGACGCCATCGACTACGCCGTCTCCAGCGACCAGGGCCGGACGTGGACCATCAAGGACCACGCCATCACCTCGCCCTACAGCACCCGGCGGGGCGACACCGCGGCCTTCCCGAACCAGACCTTCGACTACGGGGACGGCGACCAGCGCCTCTTCGTCGACACCGCCTCGGGCTACTTCTACGTCTTCTACGGCTCGCGGATCGTCGACAAGGGCGGCAGCTGGAAGGCCTTCCACGAACACGTCGCCCGGGCCCCGATCGCCGCCAAGATGGCACCCGACTCGTGGCAGAAGTGGTACGACGGCGCGTGGTCGCAGCCCGGCACCGGCGGCCGGGAGAGCAACCTGGTGCCCGCCGACTCCGCCCACCCCACCGGCTACACCCCGGTCGCCGACGAGTACGACCCGGCGAACACCGGCACCGTGGCCCAGCAGGTCGCGGCCGGCACGATGCCCCCCACCTCACCGCTGTTCGTCATGGACATCACCTACAACGCCTACCTCGGGCTCTACATCGCCGAGCCGCAGGCCGTCGACCAGAGTGGTTCGGCGCCCCAGCAGTACTACGCCACCGCCGACCTCGCCAGCCAGAAGTGGGTGCCGATCGGCGACACCGGCGGCTACCACACCGCGTCCTGGTACCGCTGGTTCCTCGACAGCGCCAACCGCACCAACAGCACCGTCGTCGGCAAGACCTTCCGCTCGTACTGCGCCTTCGGCTGCTCCAACGGCGCGTCCGGCGAGTACGTGGACGTGACGATCAACGGCTCCGCGCCCGCCGCTCCCCCCGTCGACCCCGGCAGGACCTACCGGATCGGCAACGCCGACGGCCGGGTCCTCGCCCAGGTCGCCGGCGGCCCGGCCACCACCTCGCTGGCCGCCGGCACCGGCTCCGCCCTGGAGTCCTGGAGCTTCGCCACCAACGGCGACGGCTCCTACCGGATCACCAACGCCGCCACCGGCCGCCTGCTCGGCGTCGACTCCACCGCCACCGCCGGCCGCGCCTGGGGCGCCCGCCCCACCGCCACCGCCGCCGGCCCGGGCGGGCCCACCGTCGGCCAGCAGTGGTTCGTCATCCCCGGGAAGTCCGCCGACGGAACCGCCACCGGCACGTTCAAGCTCGTCAACCGCTACAGCGGACTCGTCCTCGGCCTCTCCTCCACCGACAGCCGGTCCACCGAGACCACCCCGACCCGCAGTTGGGCCGACACCACCGGCAACCCCGTCGGCGGCACCCGCGGCCCCGGCGAGCAGACCCTCACCCTGACCGCCACCGGCACCGCGCCCAACCCCCCGCTGGACGGCACCCACACCCTGACCGCCGCCGGCAAGGCCCTCGACGACCCCGGCCACTCCACCGCCCAGGGCACCCAGCTGGTCACCTGGGCCCCCAACGGCGGCCCGAACCAGACCTGGGTGCTCACCCGGCAGGCGGACGGCAGCTACCAGATCGCCAACGGCGAGTCGCACCTGTGCATGGACGTCGACGGCGGCTCCACCTCCGCCGGCGCCAAGGTGATCCAGTGGGCCTGCACCGGCGGCGGCAACCAGCGCTGGCAGCTCACCCCGGCCGCCGGCGGCTACCGGATCACCTCCCAGAAGAGCGGTCTGCTCCTCACCACCGCCTCCACCGCCGACGGCGCCCGGACCACCCAGCAGCCCGACACCGGATCCCCCCTCCAGCTCTGGGCCGTCGACTGACCATCCAGCAGTATCCAACCTCCCTTCCCCCTAGGTCAGTTGGCGAGAATCTGCCAGTGCGGAAGCGGGCCCGTTGACCTCCGGTCCGCCGGGCGTTTGGCTCTCCCCAGCCAGTTGCGCGGGCGGTGCCACCCACCAGGGTGGCACCGCCCGCGCCGTCGTCACTCACCAAGGGGAGGACCCCACCTCATGACCACCACACACCCCCGGCGCGGGCTGCTGCGCGGCGGCTGCGCCCTGCTCGCCGCCGTACTGGCCGGCCTCGCCGCACCGGCCGCCGAAGCGCATCCGCGCACGGGCGGGATCGTCCGGGTGAGCGTCGGCCTCGACGGCGCCCAGCCGGACGGCGCGTCCGCCGCCCTGGGGCTGAGCGCCGACGGCCGCTACGCGCTGTTCTCCTCGGACGCGACCAACCTGGTGCCCGGCGACACCAACGGGGTGACGGACGTCTTCGTCCGGGACCTGCGCAGCGGCCGCACCCAACGCGTCAGCGTCGGTGCGGACGGCGCCCAGCTCGACGCCCCCACCACCCAGGCCTCGATCAGCGGCGACGGCCGCTTCGTCGCGTTCAGCACCAAGGCCACCAACGTGCTGCCCGGCCACCGGGCCAACAGCGGCGGGGAGGTCTACCTCCGCGACCTCCGGGACGGCGTCACCGAGCTGATCACCGCCGGCGACCCGGCCGCCACCGGCCAGGACGGCCGCATCTCCCGTGACGCGGTGGCCAGTTGGGACGGCCGCTTCGTGGCCTTCTCCTCCTCCCGGACCGACCTCGCGCCGGTCGGCGCCTTCACCAAGGAGAACATCTACGTCACCGACCGCCGGGAGGGCACCACCCGCCTGGTCACCCTCGGGGTGAACGGCAAACCGGGCAACGGCGACTCCTACCTGCCCTCGATCAGCGCCGACGGCCGCGTCATCGGTTTCAAGTCCCGCGCGTACAACCTGCTCCCGGCTCCCACCCAGGCCTCCGCAACCCCCGCAGCCCCCGGGGACCACACGGACCACGACTCCCCCGCGATCCTCGGGCACGCCTCCTACCCCTTCTACGTGTTCGACCAGCACACCGGGGTGATCAGCGGCGCGAGCACCGACCCCGCCGGCCAACTCGCCGACACCGGCCTGGACGCCACCCTCAGCCCCGACGGGCAGTACGCCGTCTACACCCTCGACGCGCCCGGCGGGCCGATCCTCAACCGCCACCAGGAGCTCTACACCCGCGACCTGCGCACCGGCACCGTGACGAGGGTGACCACCCCGCTGCCCGGCACCACCACGGTCGGCTCCGCCGGCCGCGGCACCATGTCCTACGACGACCGCTGGGTCTACTTCGTCTCCGACGCCGGCAACCTCGTCCCCGGCGTCGACGGCGGGCGGCAGAACGTGTTCCGCCGCGACCTCGCCACCGGAGCCGTCGAACTCGCCGGCGCGGCCGAGGACGGCACGGCGAGCACCGGCACCTCGGACAACCCGTACACCGACGCCTCCGGCAGCGCCGTGCTGTTCACCTCCGAGGACGGCACCCTCGTCCCCGGCGACACCAACCACGTCTCGGACGTCTTCCTCCGCCGGCTCCTCACGCACTGACGCCGGACGGGCTGTTACGGGTGCTGACCAGGCGGGTTCCGGAATCCGCCGGTGAAGGGCCGGATCACCGGTCATCCCGGCCGCGAAAAGCATGATCCGGCGGGGAGGAACAATGGCAACACCCGTAACAGCGTTCGGGCGAGAACCGTGCCGCCCGGCGTCGCCAGCACATAATCACCACATACTTACCCCGAATTGTACGACCACTGTCAAGGCATCAAGGTGCGCCAGGCCGCAGTGACTTCAGGACACTGTCCAGGATTTGGTTTTCAACAACCCTCGGGCGACGGATGCTTGTACGTACAGTCTCCGTTCTTTTGGCGCTGCCGTGTCATCCGCAGGCCAGTCCACGGAGTTTGCAGCAGGACGTGCTGCTCCCGGCGACGACTCGTGAGGTCGATCGTGACAATCAGAAAAGCCTCAGGAAGTCGATAGCCGTATCTGTGGAGACGGCACCCAATCCAACCGTCCAAGGAATAGTCCGAGACGGAACGAGGGTAAAAGTGAAGGCCCTTCTCTACCACTTCCACGGAATCGATGACTTCGATTTCTCGACCATCTCGCCCGAGGACCTCCCCGAGGTCCAGAAGGCTGCGGAATCCCGTGAGTACGGAATTCTGCCGACCGTCTACCTGCGGCGGGAGAATCTCCCCCGCCTGGTGGAGGTCCTCCAGGAGTACCACCGGCTCGAACAGGCGAACGCGGTTCCCAACATCGCCGGTTTCGCGATCGAGGGCCCGCTGCTGGGGCCGCAGGGAGGGATACCCCGGGCCGGACGGTGGTTCCCGTCGGCGAAGGAATGGGACGTCATCGCGTCCCTCGGCCCGCTCGGCCTGCGCTACATCGTGATGGCGCCCGACGCCATGGCCCTGGACGAGCGCATCGACGCCGGCCCCACCTTCGCCGACCTGCTCACCAGCTTCTACGAGCAGGGGCTCCGGATCGCCGTGGGGCACTTCCACCGGGAGGCGCCCGAGCGCAGTGCCGTCCGACTGCGGGAAGTGCTCGAATTCCTGCACAGCCGCTACGACTCCTCCCCGTACCTGGTCCTGACCGACCATCTGTACAACGACACCCCGCGGAACTTCACGCATTCCTGGCGCACGCCGCAGGAGCGGGTCAACCGCGAAGTCGAACTGCGGCGGGTGCTCGATCCCGACTGGGACAAGACCGACCTCCGGGAACTGCTCGGCCCTGTTCCGGCCGAAATGCTGCGCTCCGCACGCGAGTCCCTCCTGTACCCGTGCATCAACTTCGACGGGTACCACGTCGACCTCGAAATCTGCCGGCGCACCGTCGAATACCTGGGCGTGGACCGCCTTATCGCGCTGACCGACCACACCGAGGTCGCCACGATGGCCCAGGAGCCGCTGTCCCGGAGTGACCACAATCCGCTGTGGCTGCGCGACGACGGGGCCGTGGCCGCGGGGTCGAGCGGTTATGAGCAGCAGCGGCAGAACATTCTCTCCATCGGATTCGACGACACGGCGGTTCACCGCATGTTCGTCGACAACCCCGTGACGGCCGTCGGATACCGCATCAAGAAGGGCGCCGCG
The DNA here is from genome assembly GCF_044760075.1 of Kitasatospora sp. NPDC098663. Classification (NCBI taxonomy): domain Bacteria; kingdom Bacillati; phylum Actinomycetota; class Actinomycetes; order Kitasatosporales; family Streptomycetaceae; genus Kitasatospora; species Kitasatospora sp. NPDC098663. Next base: position 16,088 of record NZ_JBIWAP010000015.1, read on the forward strand.
TAAGGGCCCGGAGGGCCGAGAATCGGAAAGACATCGGAAGAGGAACTCACGGCCACTCGGGCGTCGCGCCCCGGCCACTTCCCCGACCGTGTCGTGCGGGCCGGGGACACGGCCGCCGCCACCGCGGCACCCGTGTCCCCGGCAGCCGGCGGCCCGCGCACCCTCCAGGACGACGCCCGGCTGCGGCGTGGCTCTGCGGATCCGCCGGCGTGATGCAGCGGCGTGATCCGGCGGATCCGGATGTGAACCACATTGGCGAACCACGAGAGGGGACCAAGGCATGAGCAAGGTTGTCGTCACGGGTGGCGGCGGGTTCATCGGCTCGCACATCGTCGACCGGTTGTGCGCCCAGGGACACCGCGTCCTGGTGGTGGACGACTTCTCCACCGGCGATCGGGCCAATCTCGCCGAGAGCGAGGCCCGTTGGCCCGAGCTGAGCATTCTCACGGCCGACGTGGTCGACGAGTCCACCGCGGCCGCGGTGGAGGACTTCGCGCCCGAGGTGCTGCTGCTGCTGGCCGCGCAGTTCAGCGTGAAGGTGTCGATGCGCGATCCCCTGCTGGACGCCCAGGTCAACGTCATCGGCCTGGTCCGGATGCTCGAGGCGGCGCGGCGCAGCCGCAGCCGCAAGGTCGTGTTCGCCTCCAGCGGCGGGACGATCTACGGGCCCGCCGGTGAGGACGGGGTGCCCATCAAGGAGTCCGCAGGCCGGGTGCCCAGTTCCTTCTACGGGCTGACCAAGTCCGTCGCCGTCGACTACCTGCGCCTCTACCACGAGACCTACGGCCTGGACTACGTCGCGCTCGCCCTCGGCAACGTCTTCGGCCCCCGCCAGACCCCGTTCGGTGAGGCGGGAGTCGTCTCCATCTTCGCGCAGCGCATGCTCTCCGGGCAGACCTGCGTCATCAACGGGGACGGCCTGCAGACCCGCGACTACGTGCATGTGAGCGACGTGGCCGATGCGTTCGTGCGGGCCGTGGACCAGGGCCACGGTCTGATCAACATCGGTAAGGGCCAGGAGAGTTCGGTCCTGGACATCCATCAGGCGGTCGAGAAGCGGACCGGCCGTTCGCTGCCGCCCCGCTTCGGGCCGCCGCTGGCGGGAGAAGTGCGCAGGGGGTGCCTGGATCCCTCCCGCGCCCAGGCCCAGTTGGGCTGGACCGCCGGGACGACGCTGGAGGACGGGGTCGACTCCGTCGTGTCCTGGCTGACCGCACGCCCCCTCCAGAAGACGGACTCCGCCGAGGCGGGGCAGACCGGATGAGGCTGGCGGGGATGATCCTGGCAGCCGGGCGCGGCAGCCGGATGGGAGCACTCACCGCCCGGACGCCCAAGCCGCTCCTGCCCCTGGCGGGCAAGCCGCTGCTGGGGCACCTGCTCGACCGGTGCGCCGAGACCGACGTCACGGACGTCTACCTCAATCTGCACTACCAGGCCGAACAGGTCCTCCGCTTCCTCGACGGCACCACGGCGAAGGTGCCCGTCCACGCCCGGACCGAGCCCCGCCTCACCGGGCCCGCCGGGGCGCTGCGCCTGTTCCACGAGGAACTGGCCGCCTTCGACGCCGTGCTCGTCACGTCCTGCGACGTCATCATGGGCGAGCCGCTCCAACGGCTCGTCGACGCGCACACCCGCGGCGGCTACGCCCTGACGTTCGCCTGTACGCGGATCCGGCAGGCCCGCCGCTACGGCGTGCTGGACATCGACCCCGATGGCCGGATCCGCGGCGCCCGGGAGAAGCCGGACGTCCCCGACGACGAGACGCACTGGATCAGCGCCGGGGTCTACTGCCTGGACCCCCGCATCATCGCGCACGTCCCCGAGGACGTCGTCTACGACTACGCCAGGGAGCTCGCCCCCGCGCTGATGGCCGCCGGCGAACGCGTGGGGGCGCACCGGCTCACCGGCTACTGGCGGGACGTGGGCACCCCCGACTCGCTGCGCGAGGCCGGCGAGGACGCCGGCCGTGGGCTCATTCCCTGGCTCACCGAAAGGGCGGACCGATGAAAGTCCTGATGTTGACCTCCAGTTACGAGCCCCTGCACGGCGGGGCCGAGACCTATGCGCGGCTGCTGTGCGAAGGGCTCGTGGCCGACGGCCACGAGGTCGTCATCGCGACCGACGGGTCATGGCTGGACGACCTGCCCGGGGAGCGCGCGGAGGACGCGGGGCGGGTCGTGCGGCTGCGCGACTTCGCGGACCGCGTGGACGCGCGGGACAAGGTGAGATGGCGGCAGATGCAGTACTCCGTCCTCGACGAACTGGGGGCCGTGCTCCAGGGCGAGAGCTTCGACGTCGTCCACGCCAACAGCCATGAGGCGCTGATCCTCGCGAGCATCGTGGCGCTCGAATCGGACGCCGCGCTGGTGTGCTCGTTGCACGAGCAGAGCCCCGACCTGGAGCGGTTCGGCCGTGGCCGGTGCCTGCTGTCGTACCGGACCCTGCCCGTCGACATGCACTTCGTCCCCAGCCGCTTCTTCGCCGAGCGCGCCGCCCGCTTCGGCGCCCCCGCCGACCGCATCAGGCTCGTCCACAACGGCGTTCCCGACGCGCCGCCGGACCACGTGGCCCGGAACCTGCGCTCCGCACTGCGCGCCGAACTCGGCGTCGCCCCCGAGCAGCGGCTGGTCGTCCTCCCGGGCCGGATGTCCGCCCGCAAGGCGCAGCTCGACCTGGCCTCGGCACTGCCCCTGGTCGCGGCGGAGCTGCCCGGGGTGCGGGTGCTCCTGTCGGGGAGGGTCTCGGACTACGCGTACGAGAAGAGCGTGTGGAGCCGGCTCGAACGCGGCGGTGTGGCGGAACTGGTCACCCTCCGCCAGGACTTCGGGGCCGAGACGATGCCCGCCGTCTACGCCGCGGCGGATCTGGTGGTCCAGCCCTCCCTGGCGGAGGGGCTTCCGTTCAGCGTGGTCGAGGCGATGCGCGCCGGCAAGCCCGTCGTCGGCACCCGCGTCATCGGCATCAGCGACGTCATCACCGACGGCGTCGACGGCCTGCTCGTGCCGGCGGCCGACCCGCCCGCACTGGCCGACGGGATGCTGCGGGTGCTCACCGACGAGGCGCTGGCCGCCGAGCTGGCGGCCAACGCGTACACCACGGCGGAACGGGAGTTCAGCAGCCGCAGGATGGTCGCGGACACCCTGGACGGCTACCGGGCGGCCCTGGCGCGTCGCCGGCGGTCGGCGTCCGCGGCCCCGGTCTCGTGAAGGGGTGACCGTGTCCGACTACGCGCGACTGGTCAAGGCCTACGACATCCGCGGGGAAGTCCCCACCGAACTCGACGGTGAGGTCGCGGAACGCGTCGGCGGCCTCTTCGTACGCTTCACCAACGCCCCGCAGGTGGTGGTGGCCAGGGACATGCGCCCGTCCTCGGCCATGTTGGTGCGGGCGTTCGGCGACGGCGCCCGCCGGGCCGGTGCCGACGTCATCGACGCCGGGCTCGGCTCCACCGACTACCTCTACTACGCCAGTGGATCGCTCGGACTTCCCGGCGCCATGATCACCGCCAGCCACAACCCCGCGAAGGACAACGGCATCAAGCTGTGCCTGAGCGGCGCGGCCCCCCTGGGGGAGAACACGGGCCTCGGCCGGATCCGCGACTGGCTCGTGGCGGGGGAACGCGCCGCACCCGCCGCGGACCCCGGCACCCGTACGGAAAGGCCGCTCCTCAAGGAGTACGCGGCCCACCTGCGGCAGCTCGTCGACCTCACCGGGATCCGGCCCCTCAAGGTCGTCGCCGACGCGGGCAACGGCATGGCCGGCCTGACCGCCCCGGAGGTCTTCGCGGGCCTGCCCGTCGACCTCGTCCCGCTCTACTTCGAGCTCGACGGCACGTTCCCCCACCACGAGGCCAACCCCATCGACCCCAGGAACCTCGTCGACCTCCAGGCCGAAGTCCGCCGGCAGGGGGCCGACATCGGACTCGCCTTCGACGGTGACGCCGACCGCTGCTTCTTCGTCGACGAAGGCGGTCGGCCGGTCTCACCGTCCGCCGTCATCAGCCTGATCGCGGGCCGGGAGCTGGCACGGCACCCCGGCTCGGCCGTCGTGTACAACCTGATCACCGCGGAGGCCACGGTGCGGAGCATCCGCCGCCACGGCGGACGCCCGTTCCGGTCCCGCGTGGGGCACTCCCACGTCAAGGCGCTCATGGCGCAGCACGACGCGGTGTTCGGCGGAGAGCACTCCGGGCACTACTTCTTCAGGGACTTCTGGCGTGCCGACAGCGGCATGCTCGCCGCGCTCCACGTGTTGGCCGCCCTCGGTGGACAGGACCGGCCGCTGTCCGCCGTGATCGCCGCGCACAGCCGGTTCGCGCTGTCCGGTGAACTCAACTGCGTCGTCGCCGACGTCGCGGCCACGATCCGGGAGGTGGAGGAGCGCTACCGGCACCGGGCCGGGGTGACCACGGACCGGCTCGACGGTCTGACGGTCGGCCTGCCGGGCGGAATTCGGTTCAACCTGCGCCCCTCGAACACCGAACCGGTCCTTCGGGTCAACGTGGAGGCGCACGACCAGGAGACCATGGAGCACCTCCGGGACGAGGTCCTCGCGTTGATCCGACCGTAAGACGTTTCTGACGATGGGTCAGGCGGCGCTCGGGTTGCGGCCGGTCGGCCGGTGACGCCGGTAGTCTGCTCTCGGCTCGCGAAGCGGGTGATCGCCTCGGCTCGGCGTCCGGGGTCGGTCATCGGCGTGGGCGGCGGATTCCCGGCGACCCGATCGGCCCCGGCCCACCCCCGCCTACGGCACTTCGAAGAAGGGCATCCCATGGGCTTGGCCCCGTCCTACGACCATGTCGACGGCGGCGCGGGGGTGTCGCCATGACGGCGCCCGTCCCCCCGGGCGCCGCACGGCTGCTGACCGTGGGCGTCGCCTCCGTCGGAGGGCTGCTGTTCGGCTACGGAATCGGGGTGATCGCCGGAGTCCTGCGGCTGGTCGCCCCCACCTTCGCCCTGTCGCCGTGGCAGCAGGGGGCGGTGGTGTCGGCCGCCCTCCTCGGCGCGGCGCTCACCGCCCTCACCAGCGGGCGGCTGGCGGACAGGTTCGGGCGCCGGCCGGTCATCGGCGCCGCCGCGGCCGTGTACGCCCTCGGGACGGCGGCTTCGGCGGCGGCCTCGGGCCCCACCACGCTCCTCACCGGGCGGTTCCTCGTCGGACTCGCCCTGGGGGCCGTCTCGTTCGCGGTCCCGCTGTACATCTCCGAGATCTCTCCGCCCGCCCGGCGCGGCGCGCTCGTCACACTGAACCAACTCATGATCACGATCGGGCTCCTGCTGTCCTACGTGGTGGCCTATCTCCTGGAACCCGCGGGGGCCTGGCGCTGGATGCTCGCCCTCGGGCTCCTGCCCGCGTGCGTACTGCTGGCCGGCATGTGCCTGGTGCCCGAGTCGCCGGACTGGCTGCACTCCAGGGGAGACACCGCCCGGGCGGTGAGCGCCGCCCGGCGCCTGTCTCCGCCCGACCCGGGCGGCGCAGCCGTCCGCCCCGGTGGCCGCCCCGCGACGGCGACCGCCGCACGGCCCACCGCCGGCCCCGCGACCGCGACCGTCGCACGGCCGACCGCCGCCCCCGCCGCGACCCTCCGGCAGGCCTGCGCGCTGGCCGGTCCCCGCTGGGTCGCACTGGGACTGGCGATCGCCGTCCTGGTCCATCTGACCGGTCTGAACACCGCGATCTACTACGTGCCGACCATCCTGGGCGGAAGCGGCATGACCGCCGCCGCAGGCATCCGGGGAGCCGTCCTGGTCGGACTGTGCAACGTGGCCGCCACCGTCGTCACCATCGCCCTGCTCGACCGGGTCGGCCGCCGGAAGACGATGATCGGAGGACTGCTGGTCATGGCGGTCGCGGCCGTCGGCATCGCGGTGGCGCAGCCGCTCGGGCACACGGGGGCGCCGACCGCAGCGCTGCTGTGCGTCTTCATCATGGCGGGAGCGGTGGGCCCCGCCGCCGTCTTCTGGGTCTACATCGCCGAGATCTACCCGGCGGGTGCCCGCGGAGTCCTGATGAGTCTGGCCACCGCGGCCCACTGGGGAACCGACTTCGTCGTGGCGACCACGTTCCTCCCCCTCGTGCAGGAGCTGTCGCTCGGCGGGGCGTTCGGTGTGTACGCGGCGATCAGCGCGGCGTCCGCCCTGGCCCTGGCCCGCTGGATGCCCGAGACCCGGGGCCGATTGCTGCTGTGAAACGGGACCGGGCGCGAGGCTCCCGCGCTCGCGCCCGGGCTGGGCTTCGCCCGCCGCCACCTGACGATGCGCCAGAATTGCCGTCAGCCGAGCAATCAGCCGCGCGTCCCCGAAGGTAGGCATCATGACCCGCTACAGCGTCGACCCGAACCGGCACGAGCTCATCGCCACCTGGGGAACCGGCGAAGGCGACCTCGCCACCCGGATCACCGCCCTCCCCGCCGACGCGGCCGGCGCCACGCTCCTGCGTCTGGCCGGCGCGCTGACCCGCCTGTCGGAGGCGGCCTGGCGCACCTACACCCACCCCGCCAGCGCCGCCGGCTCCCTCGAACCCGATACCGAAGGCTGGCGCCGCGAACAGGAACGCGACACCTTCAGCGAGGTCGCCGAAGCCGTGGCCGCGCCGAACCTGCCCCACGGCGGCCTGCTCACCGTCTCCTACAGCCCCCTGCTGGAATCCGCCCACCAGGCCGGCCGCGCCCTGCACGCCCTCGACCAACCCGAGTTGACGAAGGCCGTCCTCGCCGAGACCGTCAGCGAACTCACCGCCGTCGAGAGCGCCGAACTCGGCAACCTCACCGGCCGCGCCCAGCAGGCCGTCCTGCTCAGCCGCGAGGACGCCTCCCCCGTCCAGGTCGCCGCCGCCGACCACCTGCTGGAGCAGAACCCCTTCGGCTCCCTCGCCCTCTTCTCCGACGTCGACCCGACCGCCGCCGCCGTCGCGGCCGCGCACTGGCTCGCCGCCGCGGCCGAGGTCGCCGCCGACGCCTCCGGCCACGACGCCACCGCCGTCCTGCTCGAAGCCGACAGCATCGAGGACCTCCCGCACCAGACCCCCACCCTCGTCCTCGAACTCCTCGACGCCGGACACACCCCCCACGACGCCGTCACCGGCCTCGTCCGCCACGCCCTCCACATCGCCGACGGCCTCCTCCCCGACCCCGCCGGTCTGCGCGAACAACTCGAAGACCTCGACGGGGCCCTCGACGACTACCCCGACGACTACGCCGACGACGAGGAGAGCGACCCGGAGGACACCGGCCTGCGCCTCACCCCCCTCGACCCCAGGCGCCCCGCCCGCGACCTCCTCGAAGACCTCCTCGCCGGCATCCACGGCTGCTGGGTCCTCCACACCGAGTTCGACGACCTCGACGAGGAGCACCTCGGCACCGACGACGCGGACCCGGCCACCGCGGACCCGGACGACGCGCACCTGGACGACGAACGAGCCGAGCAGCACCGGCACCGGAGCCGCGAGAACTTCGCCCGCCTCGTCCGCGAAACCGCCGCCCGCCACCGCGACCGGCTCCTCTGACCGCAGCCGTCCTGTCGCGTCGAGCCGGTCCGTGGATCTTGCCCTGAGCATCGGGAGGGCGCGGGCCGGGGAGGCGGCAGGCGCCGGACCGGCGGCTCGCCCGGCCGCCGCCGACCGCCGGAACTGCTCCGTGCCGTCCGGACGGCCCAGCACCGCTCGTGGTCCGGGCGTGCAGAACAAAGCATGGAGAGCACGAACCGGGCGGCCGCGGGCTTGCACGTACCCACCGACGGCCGAGCGGATGACGGGACGACCGGAGGGTTGTGCGTGATGCGTACGCTGTACACCAGCCAGGGCGGCGGCCCCCGGCTGCCGCGACGAGTGGCCGCCCTGGCCGCGGCGGCAGGAGCGGCCGTCCTCCTCGTGGCGTCGTGCTCGTCCGGGAGCTCGTCCGGGCCCGCGACGCCGACGAACGCGGCGGGGGCGACGCTGTCGCAGGCACCCAACCCGTCGAGCTTCTCCGGGGAGCCGCCCTCCGCCTTCGCCTCCGCGCTGGAGTCGGCCTCGGCCTCGGTAGCCGCGCGCTCGGCCTCGGCGGCGGCCGCCGCCTCGGCGTTCGAGGCCTCGGCGGACGCGCAGGCGGCGCAGAACCGGGCGAAGGCGACCGAGGTGCTCAAGACCGTGGAGGGCCCCGGCAACGCCACCTCCGACGTCACCCTGACCGGCGTGCCGCGATCCACCACCGGCGGCCTCCACGCCGCCGTCGTGACCATCGTCAACAGCACCCGCGAGGCCGCGTCCTACGCGGTCCAGGTGGACTTCACCGATGCGTCGGGCCACGCCGTCGACTCGGCGATCGTCGGCGCCGAGAACCTGGCCCCGGGCGGGAAGGCCAGTCCGATCGCCTTCAGCCGCCAGCCGGCCGACCTGGCCCTGGTCCCGGTCGTGGTGAAGGCCCAGCGCTACTGAGCCCGGCGCCACCGAGCACACCCCGACCCGGGCGACGCCCGACGTCCCGCCGGCTTCCCGTGCACCGGTGCACGGGAAGCCGGCGGGACGTCAGCGGGTGATCAACAGCTGATCAACGGCGCTGGAGCGACTTCACGTTGTCGCCGAAGCTCCAGCCCTTCGAGCCGTCCCAGTTGAGCGACCACGTCATGAGCCCCTTCAGCGAACCGCCGAACGCGTTCCACGACTGGCCGACCAGGCCCGGGTCCATGTAGCCGCCGCCCGCGCCGGGCTGGGCCGGCAGGCCGGGCACCTGCTTGTCGTAGGGCACCTTGATGGTGGTGCCCTGGATGGTCAGGCCGTTGTTCAGGCAGGTGGTCTGCGCGGTGAAGCCCTGCACGGTGCCGGCCTGGTACGAGTCGCCGGAGCAGCCGTACATGCTGCCGTTGTAGTACTGCATGTTCAGCCACCACAGTTGCCCGTTGTCGGCGTACTTCTTGATGATCGGCAGGTAGGCGCCCCAGATCGAACCGTAGGTCACGCTCCCGCCGGTCACGTACGCGGTCTCGGGGGCCATCGTCAGGCCGAAACCCGCGGGCATCTGGGCCAGCACGCCGTCGATGATGCGCATCAGGTTGGCCTGGGAGGCGGACAGCGTGCCGATGCTGCCGCTTCCGGACAGGCCGGTCTCGATGTCGATGTCGATCCCGTCGAAGTTGTACTTCTTGAGGATCGGGACGACGGTCGCCACGAACCGGTCGGCGACGGTGCTGGAGCTCAGGTCGATGCCTGCGGCGGCACCGCCGATCGACATCAGGATCGTCGCCCCGGCCGCCTTGGCCTGGCACATCTCGGCGGGGGTCGAGACCTTGACGTTGGTGTCCATGCCGTCCTGCCACTGGACGGTGCCGTCCGAGAGGATCACCGGGAAGGCGGCGTTGATGACGTTGTAGCCGTGCGCGGCGATCCGGCTGTCCGTGATGGGGACCCAGCCCATGCCGGGGTGGACGCCGTTCGAGGCGCCGTCCCAGTTCTCCCAGTACCCCTGGAGGACCTTGCCCGACGGCTTGGGCTTCATCGGGCAGGTATCACCCGGCGCCGGGGTCGTGGGCGGCGGGGTGGTCGGCGGAGGAGTCGTGGGCGGCGGGGTGGTCGGCGGCGGGGTCGTCGGAGGCGGGGTGGTCGGCGGAGGAGTCGTGGGCGGCGGGGTCGTCGGAGGCGTGGGGCTGCTGCCGCCGGGGCCGGTGAGCGACACGTCGTCCGCGTAGTACGCGGGCTGCCCGTACCAGCCGTGCAGGTAGACGGTCACCGAGGTGGTGTTCGGCCCGGTGGTGAAGCCGACGCTGAGCTGGCTGTACGACGCGCTGCTCGGCGTCCAGGTGGACGGGTCGCTGCCCGCGCCGGTGCCGGTGGCGCCCAGGTAGACGTAGCTGCCCTGGACGTAGGCGCTCAGCGTGTACTGGGAGTTGGGCTGCACGCTGACGGTCTGGCTGCACTGGGCGCTGTCCGGGCCGGTCGGCGTGGCCTTGAGCGCGGCGGCGCCGGAGTGGACCGGACTGCTGACGACCTCGCCGGAACCGCCGGAGCAGGTCCATCCGGAGAGGCCGCTCTCGAAGCCGGGGTTGGCCACCAGGTTGGGGGTGGCGGCCCCGGCCGTGACGGAGCCGGCCACGGCGATGCCGGCACCGATGACGGCGACGGCGCTCACCCCGGCGAGGGAGCGCAGCATGGCGCTCGGCCCGTGCTGGGCACCGCTGGTCCGGTTCACCCGCGCTGCGCGTTCCACGCGCGCCCGCGGCTGCGGGCGAGCGGCCCGGAGCGGCTCGCTCCCGGCCCGGTCGGCTTCGGGGCGGCCGGGATCCGGACAGGGGCGGACCTCGCCCGACAGGCGTGGAGTACGCGACCTTCGACGGAACATGCTGCGTTCCCTTCCCGCCGAGCGCCATGGACATGACCGACGCGTGGGGGCGCGACGCCCGGCTGTGGGTGAGGTGGGGACATGTGGGGCTGTGCCGGACCGGATCGTAGGAGGGGCGGCGCAGCTCGTCAATAGGTCTGGACCAATTGCGGGGCGCGGCCCGGCCGACCGCAGCAGAGGCCGAGGTCACGCCGCACGGCCCCGCCCGCCTCACCGGGCAGGGGCCCGGGCGCGGCCGACGGGCCGTCCGGAGCGGACGGCCCGTCGGTTCGCTACAAGTGATCAACGCGCGGTCGGCGGCGGCCCGCATTCACCTCAGCTGCATTTCGGCCAACTGTGCGAAAGGTCTGTTCGCAACCACGGCACCCCCCTAGAGTGGCGGCCATCCTCCACAAGTGGCCTTTTCTTCACGCCAGTTCACTGAATCTTCACATCGGTGCACCGGCCTCGGGACGTTCAGCGCAGTCTGTTCCCACCATCGAGCCGAAAGGGCCGGGTCCGTGACGCAGGCGTTCCAGTCCCCCGGCTTCGCCGCGCTGGCGGCCGACCGCGCGGTCGAGACGCGGCTCGTCGACGAGCGCTGGCAGGCGGTGGCCTGGGACCTGAGGACGGGCCGGCGCCGGGTGGTCACCGACCGGCCGGGGGGCGTCCATCTGAGCGAGATCGAGCCGGACGGCGACGCCGTCTGGTGGTTCGACGCCGACAACGCCGGGGAGGGGCGGTGGTGGCGCGAGCCGTTCACCGGCGGCGCGGGCGGCGAGGCGCTGCGCGACGTGCCGCGCGGGCGCACGTACGGCGTCGCCTTCGACCGGACGGGCGCCCTCGCCGCGGTGGTCGTCGGTGTCGACGGCGCCTCGCACTGCTACGTCGGACCGCCCGCGGGCGAGGCCCGGCTGATCGGTTCGGCGCCGGGGTACCTGAGCCTGGCCGACCTGTCGCCGGACGGTCGGCTGCTCGCCCTCGGCGGGCGGCCCGACGGGGACGACTCGGTGGTCCTGTGGCCGACGGGCGCTCAGGCGAACGATCAGGCGGGCGCGCAGGCAGTCGCTCAGGCAGACGCCCAGGCGGACGGTCCGCTGCGGATCGCCGGGGACCGCCGACTGCGGCTCTGGCCGATCGAGTTCAACCCGCTCGCCGCACTCGAACCGGAGCTGCTGCTGGTGGTCGAGGAGGACGACCGGTACACCGTCGCGACCTGGCGGGCCGGCACGGGGCTGCGCAGGTACCCGGGGCTGTCGTTCGACTCGCAGATATCGGCCGGCTGGTACCAGGGCCCGCGCGAGGTGCTGATCCAGCACGAGCGGGCCGGACGGAGCCGACTGCTCCTCGCCGACCTCGACCTGCCGGAGGGGCAGCGGGCGACGCAGCAGGGGGCGACGCAGCAGCGGGCGACGCAGCAGGGGGCGACGCAGCAGCCGGCCGCACAGCAGGGACCGGCCGAACAGGCCCCGCCCGTCCGGGAGATCAGCACGCCCGGCGGCACGATCCACGACCTGTCCTGCGCTCCGGACGGCACCTTGCACTGCGTCTGGAGCCGGGAGTCGACACCGCCCCGCCCGCTGGTACTGCGCCCCGGCACGGAGGCCGCACACCACCCCGGACAGGGCCTCGATCCGGACCAGGGCGGCACCTCCCGCAGCCGGCGCTGGACGCCCAGGCCGTACGGGCGGATCCACAGCTTCGTCAGCACCCCGGTCGGCGAGGGCCCGTGGCCGACCCTCTTCCTGGTCCACGGCGGCCCCGCCACCCACGACCGCGACTCCTACGACCCGCGGGTGAACGCCCTGGTCGGCCGTGGCTACGCGGTGGTGCGCACCAACTACCGCGGCTCCACCGGCTACGGCGCCCGCTGGCAGCACGAGTACGGCCACCGGGTGGGGCTGGCGCAGATCGAGGACCTGGCCGCCGTCCGCGCGGAGCTGGTCGCCGACGGCACGGCGCTAGCGGAGCGCACCGGCCTGTGCGGATTCTCGTGGGGCGGCTACCTGACCCTGCTCGCGCTGGGCGCGCAGCCGGAGTTGTGGTCACTCGGCATGGCCGCTCAGCCGATCGCGGACTACCCCGCCGCCTACCGAACCACCACCCCCGCGCTGCGCGAGCTCGATCGGCAGCTCTTCGGCGGGACCCCGGACGAGGTTCCGGAGCGCTACCGCGCGGCCGACCCGCGATCCTACGTGCACCAGGTCCGCTCGCCCGTCCTGCTGGTCGCCTCGCGGACCGACGAGCGGTGCCCACCCGACCAGGTCGCCAGGTACGCCGAGGACCTGCGCCGGCTGGCGGTGCCGCACGAGCTGCTCTGGGTGGACGGCGGCCACTACAGCCGCCGGACCGCCGACCACCGATCGGTGCTGGCCACGATGGTCCGGTTCGCCGAGCACGCCTGGCCGGCACCGCTCCCCCTGCCACCCCGGGGCGACCGCCCCGGGGTACCCGCCGAACTGGTGGAAGGAGGTGAACAGCCATGAAGCGACGCAGCATTCAGAACGACCCGATCAGCACCCCGGAGCGTGACCGGGGCGCCGTGGTGGTCCAGGCCTTCGCGCTCGACATCACCAAGGCCGCAGTGGTCGCGCCCGCCCTCAAGGGGCAGCCGAAGCCGAAGGCGGAGACCAAGGGCAAGTGATTCACCGTCGCTCCGGGGCGCCTGGGTGCCCCGGAGCGACACCTCATCGACCGCCGGCGGACAACAGAAGTGGCCACCATGCGTATCGTCCTGCTGCACATGCCCTGGGGCGCGATCGACGTGCCGTCGCTGGCGCTCGGGATCATGCACACCGCCGCCGCACGCGCCGACCACCAGGTCGAAGTGCGGTACGCCAACCTGGACTTCGTGGACTGGGCCGCCGAGACCGCGGGTTTCGGCGTGGACGACTACCAGTACTTCTCCGAGAAGTCCTACTTCCAGGGCGCGGGCGACTGGGCGTTCGCCGGCGCGCTGTACGGCGACGACGGCCCGGCACCCGGCATCGGCACCCGCGTCGACGGCGCGGACAGCGAAATCGACGACGGCGAGGGCGAGTTCGCGGCCTACTTCGAGTACCTGGCCACCAGCGGCGCGAGCGAGCAGGAGATCGCACTGACGCGGGCCACCCGCGCGATCGCCCCCGCGTTCATCGCCCGGCTGGTCGACGAACTCGCCGCCGACCCACCGGACCTGGTCGGCTTCACCACCACCTTCCAGCAGAACACGGCGAGCCTCGCCGCCGCGAGGCTGCTCAAGCAGCGCTGCCCGCAGGTGCGCACGGTGTTCGGCGGCGCGAACTGCGACGGTCCGCAGGGCGCCGCGCTGCACCGCAACTTCCCCTTCCTGGACTACGTGGTGCGAGGCGAGGGCGAGGCCGCCTTCCCCGCGCTCCTGGAAGGCGGCGACCTCTCCGCCGTCCCCGGGCTGTGCTGGCGCGACGACTCCGGGAAGTCGACGGCCAACGAGATGACGAGGCGCCCGCTGCCGCCCGCGGCGATCCTGGCGCCCCGCTACGACGGCTTCTACCAGCGGCTCGACGCCTCCGTCGCGGCCGGCTGGGTCGATCCCAAGCTGGTCGTCGAGGGCTCCCGGGGCTGCTGGTGGGGCGAGAAGCACCACTGCACCTTCTGCGGGCTCAACGGCTCCTCGATGGAGTTCCGCTCCAAGCCGCCGACCGACTTCCTCGCCGAAGTGCTCACGCTCGCCGAACGCCACCAGCTGTTGGACGTCTACGTGGTCGACAACATCCTGGACATGGGCTACTTCGACACCGTCCTCAAGTCGCTCGCCGAACTCCCGGTCGATCTGCGGCTGCACTTCGAGATCAAGGCCAACCTTCGCCGCCACCAGTTCCAGCTCCTCGGCGACTCGGGCGCGGCCCAGGTGCAGCCCGGCATCGAGAGCCTGAGCACCCGGGTCCTGCGGATCATGGACAAGGGGGTGACGGGCTGCCAGAACGTCCGCGCGCTGCGGGACGCGCAGAGCGCCGGAGTGTCGGTCAGCTGGAACTACCTCTACGGCTTCCCGGGCGAGCAGCCGGCCGACTACGAATCGGTGATCCGCCAACTGCCCGTGCTGCACCACCTGGACCCGCCGACCGGAGCGGGCCGGATCGCGATCGAGCGGTTCAGCCCGTACTTCGACCGCCCCGAGCTGGGCTTCGCGATCACCCGGCCGGCCTTCCAGTACGGCGCGACCTACCGCCTGCCGCAGAGCGAACTGGCCGAACTGGCCTACGTGTTCAGCGCGCCGCCGCGCGGGATCGGCGGCGACCTGGCGGAGCGGCTGAGCGCGGCGGTGGACACCTGGATCGAGCGGTTCCCCGACAGCCGGCTCAGCTACCGGGACGCGGGCGGACGGATCGCGCTCGTCAACACCCGACCCGGGTACGACTGGCGGGTGGTCGAGCTGACCGATCCGGTGGAGCTCGCCGCCTTCCGGCTGCTGAACCAGCCCCGCTCGACCGCCGCGCTGGCCGCCAAGGTGCCCGGCGGCGCGGCCGCGGTCGAGCCGGTGCTGGAGCGCTTCACCGCGCTCGGTCTGCTGTTCCACGACGGGGACAGCTTCCTCCAGGTCGCCGTCGAGTCCGACAACCAGGTGCTGATGCGGATGCGGCACCGGCACGGCCCCGCCGCCGCCCGCCCTGACGCCGAGGAGGTGCTCGATGCCGTCACGATCGGCTGAACGGACCGATGCCGGAAGGGCTCTTGGGGGAAGGGCCGTTGCGGGAGGGACCGATGCCGCCTCCTGGCGCGCGGCCGGCCCGCAGGTCGAGCTCTGGCTCGACTACGACCCCGCCGCCAGGGCGTTGCCGGGCTTCGCGCTCGGTCACCGCACCCTGCTCGGCCCGGCGGAGGCGGAAGTCACCGAACTGCACCGCGCCGGGGTCCGCTGCCTGCGGCTGACCGAACCGGTGCGGCTCTGCGCGGACGCGCCGGCCGCCTCCGCGCGGGCGCTGATGCTGCTGCGCGAGGCGACCGGGCAGGGGCTGGCCGTGCTCTGGCAGGCCGACTGCACGGACGGCTGCGCGGCGCAGCGCCGGTTCCACCACCTGTACCCGCCCGAGCGGTTGACCGGCGGCCCCGAGGCCGTCGTCGCCGACTGGCGCGCCACGTACTACCCGAGCAAGTGCGTCTTCCGGCGCGGCCCCGGCTTCGTCGAGGTGCGCGACCGCCGGTTCGGGACGCTGGAGCTGTTCACCATCGACGAGCCGGGCCACCTGGCGCAGGTCGAGGCGCTGGCCGAGGGCGTCGAGGTCGGCCGGCTGCCGGACGCCGTCCACCGGGACTTCGCCGCGGCCGGCCTGATCGCCGAACAGGCCGGCCGCGCCTGGTTCCTGCCCATGCGGGTGCGCCGCTGGCCCTTCCCGTCGCTGACCGTGTAGTTGCCGGAGTTCGAGCCCGAGGAGTGATCCATGACCACCGCGGTCGACGACGCCGCCGCGCGGATGTCCGCCTTCATCCGCGACCCCTACCCCACGCTCGCCCGGATCCGCGAGGCCGGCGCGGTCTCCGTCGTGGAGTTCGGCGAAGGCCTGCCGGTCTACCTGGTGACGCGCTACCAGGACGTCCGGGCCGCGCTGATGGACCCGTGCTTCGGGCAGGACGTCCGCCGCAGCCAGGCCATCGCGAGCGGGCGGGGATCCGGCCTGACGCTCGGTTCGGAGGTGGTCCACATGCTCAACAGCGACCCGCCGGACCACACCCGGCTGCGCCGGCTGATCCAGGGCGTCTTCACCCGCCGGCGGGTCGATCTGATGCGACCGCTGGTCGAGCGCATCGCCGGCGGCCTGCTGGACGGGCTGCGCGGGCGGGAGACCGCCGACCTCGTGACGGACTTCGCCTTCCCGCTGCCGATCATGATCATCTGCGAGCTGCTGGGCTTCCCCCCGGAGGACATGCAGGCCTTCCGTACCTGGTCGACGGCGATCCTCACCCAGGGCGGCGACATGACCTTCGACCAGGCCACCGCCGAACTGAACGACTACCTGCGCGAGTTGATGACGGCCCGGCGGGCGTCGCCGCGCGCGGACATCCTGACCGACCTGGTGCAGGCCTGTGACGCCGGTGAACTCACCGAGCGGGAGGTGTTCTCGATGGTCTTCCTGCTGCTGATCGGCGGCCACGAGACCACCGTCAACCTGCTCGGCACCGCGACCCTGGCGCTGCTCCACCACCCCGACCAGCTCGCCTGGCTGCGCGCCAACCCGGCGGCGATGCCGGTCGCGATCGACGAGTTCCTGCGCTACGAGTCTCCGGTGAGCATGGCCACCCTGCGGTTCACGAACGCCGACGTGATGGTCGACGACGTGGAGATCCCGGCGGACGAACTGGTGCTGCTCTCGCTCGGCGCGGCCAACCGGGACCCGGCCCGCTTCACCGATCCCGATCGGCTGATCCTGGACCGGGGCGATCCGGGCCACCTGGCCTTCGGGCAGGGCCTGCACCGGTGCCTCGGCTCCTTCCTCGGCAAGCTGGAGAGCGAGGTGGCGCTGACCGGCCTGCTGGAGCGCTTCGCGCGGATCGAGCTGGCCGCCGCGGAGGAGACCCTGCCCTGGCGCAACACGATCATGCTGCGCGGCCTGGAGTCGCTGCCGGTCTCGCTCGATGGCTAGCGGCACGGGAGCAAGCGGAGCGGGGACGGACAGCGCGGGGACGAGCGGCGCGAGGACGAGCGGAGCGGGGACGGACAGCGCAGGGACGAGCGGCGCAGGGACGAGCGGCGCGGCGGGGCTGTCGCGGTTCCGCCCCCGGATCAGCGTCGCGCCCCTGCGCGCGCCGGGCTTCCGGCTGCTGGTGATCGGGCAGGGCACCTCGGAGTTCGGCAACGCGTTCCAGGTGGTCGCCCTGCCACTGCTGGTCTACTCCCTCGCCGGAGGCGCCCGCCAGCTGAGCCTGGTGGTCGCCGCCTACGGCGCGGGACGGCTGGCCGCCACCCCGCTCGGCGGAATGCTCGCCGACCGGTTCGGCGCCCGCCGGGTGATGCTGGCCGCCGACCTCGGCCGGCTGCTCGCCACCGCCGGGCTGTGCGCGATCGCCGCCGGCGGGGCGGCGAACTTCTGGCTGATCGGCGGACTCGCGCTGCTGGTCGGCGTCGGAGCAGGGGTGTTCCTGCCGGCCGCCTGGGCGATCACCCCGACCCTGCTGCCCGCCGAGGACCTGCACGCGGGCAACGCACTGAACAGTACGGTCACCTTCGGCGCCGGTCTGCTCGGTCCGGCGCTGGCCGGCCCGCTGGTCGCCTGGTTGAGCCCGGCCGCCGCGCTGGGCCTGGACGCGGCGACGTTCGCCGTCTCGGCGGCCACACTGCTACTGATCGGTCGCGGCAGCCTCGTCGCACCCCCCAGCCCGATCTCCGAACGTGCCTCCGTGCCGAAGAACTTCCGTGGCCTGCTGCGGGAGTCGCCGTTGCTGCGTGCGGTGCTGACGGTGACGGTGATCGCGAACCTGACGGTGGGCGGCGCCACCCGCGTCGCCCTGCCGACCCTGGCCACCCACGGCTTCGGCGCCGGAGCCGTCGGGCTCGGCCTGCTGCTGGCCGCGTTCACCGGCGGTGCGCTGGTCGGCGGCCTGTTCGCGGCCGGCCTCACAGAGGTGCGCTCGCGGGGCCGCACGGCGATGCTCTCCGGCCTGGTGATGGGCGCGGCGATAGGCCTGGTGCCGTTCACCGGCCTCGTCGGCGCCGTGCTGCTGCTCTGCCTGGCCGGTGGCGCCAGCACGGTGACCAACGTCCTGATCGTCACCGGCGTGCAGAAGAGCACCCCGCCCGCCTTGCTGGCCCGGGTCATGGCGGCCGTCACCTTCTGCGCGCTGGGAGTCTTCCCGATCTCGGTGATCGCGGCCGGCGCGGCGGTGGACGCCTTCGGGAGCCGGGGGGTGTTCGCGACGACCGGGCTCTGTCTGACGGGCGCGTTCGGGTACGCGCTGACCAGGCGTGAGATGCGCGAGCTGTGAGCGCCCAGCCGACCGCCGGGCCCGCCTCCGCCAGCGGGAGGCGGGAGGCGGGCCCGGACGGCGGCCCCGTCAGCGCAGGGTCGCGGTGACGACCGTCGCGTCCAGGTCCTCGCACCAGGCGTCGACGGCGTCGAGGCCGGCCGCGCGGACGACGGCCAGGGCCGCCGGGGTCTGCCGTTCGCTGGTCTCGAACAGCAGCGACCCGCCCGGGGCCAGCCAGTTCGGCGCCTCGGCGGCCACCCGGCGCAGCACGTCCAGACCGTCGGCGCCGCCGTCCAGCGCCGGCCGGGCCTCGTGCAGCCGGGCCTCCGTCGGCAGCAGCGCGATGTCGGCGCTGGGGACGTACGGGACGTTGGCGAGCAGGACGTCGATCCGGCCCCGCAGGGCGGCGGGCAGCGCGACGAACAGGTCGCCCTCGAAGACCGGGGCCCCGGGCCCGGTGAGGTTGCGCCGGGCGCAGCGGACGGCGACCGGGTCGACGTCGGCCGCGTAGAGCTCGACCGGGTGCGCGGCGGCGGCCGCCACGGCCGCGCCGAGGGCGCCGCTGCCGCAGCAGAGGTCGACGACCACGGCGCCCGGGGCCGTGAGTCCGGTGGCCGTGGCGGCCAGGAACTCGCTGCGACGGCGCGGCACGAACACGCCCGGGTCGACGGCGATCCGCAGCCCGGCGAACTCGGCCCAGCCGACGACGTGTTCCAGCGGCCGGCCCTCGGCCCGGGCCCGGACCATCACGGCCAGGTCGGCCGGTGTGGCGGCGGCGGAGAGCAGGACCCGCGCCTCGTCCTCGGCGAACACGCAACCGGCGGCACGCAGCCGGCCGACGACCGAGGAACGGAGAGCTGCGGAGGCAAAAACCGACAAGAGGACCCCTTGGGGGAATCGGGAGGAGGACGAACGACTCCGTCAGGGCTCCCGCAAGGGCCGGCACCGCGCCGACGCGTCCGCGCTACGCGCGCGACACGCCCGCACGGCCGCGCTCCGGGAGCACCCGCTCGGACATACCGGTAATGGGGCTCACCTCCTTGAGTCGCGGTCATACACGGCGTCGGCCACCCTACCGCACCCCCCGGCGCGGGCGATCAACTGGTCCTCCGGGCCCACGTCCTGCCCGGCTGTGCGGCTGTCCGCCCGCTTGGCCGGCCGGTCTAGCCGAGCTGCTCGGCGACCAGCGCGGCGAACTCCTCCGGGGTCATGACGGGCACTCCGAGCTCCTCCGCCTTGGCGCGCTTGGAGCCGGCCTTCTCGCCCGCGACGAGGAGGGTGGTGCGCTTGGACACCGAGGAGGAGGCCTTGCCGCCGGCGCGTTCGATCAGCTCGTTCATCGCGTTGCGGGAGAGCTCGGCGAGGGCTCCGGTCATGCTGCCGGTGACGACCACGCTCTGGCCTGCCAGCGGGCCCGCCGCGGTGTCGTCCGCGGCCGCCACGCCGCCGTCCGGGGCCTGGGCGGCGGGAGCCGTCGGCCCGGTCACCGCCGTGCCGACGCCCTGCGCCACCAGTCGGTCCAACAGCGGTGCCACGTCGGCGAGTTCGGCGACGATCACGGCGGCCTTCTCGACACCGATGCCGTCCACACCGGCCAGCGCCGCGGCGTCGGCGGCGCGGATCGCGGCCATGCTGCCGAAGTGCGCGGCGAGTCGGCGGGACATCGTCCGGCCGGTGCCGCGGATGCCGAGGGCGCAGAACACCCGGTTCAGCGGGCGGCTACGGGCGGTCTCGATGGCGGCGAGCAGGTTGTCGGCGCTGGTGTCGCCCATCCGCTCCAGCGTGAGCAGTTGCTCCCGGGTGAGGGTGAACAGGTCGGCGAGGTCGCCGACCAGCCCGGCCTCGACCAGTTGGACGGCGCGGGTGCCGCCGAGGCCCTCGATGTCGAGCTGGTCGCGCCCGGCCGCGTAGATCACCGAGGCGACCACCTGGCAGGCCCGGCCGCGCACGCAGCGCCAGCGCTGCTCGGAGGTGTCGATGGCGTCGCCGCAGCGCGGGCAGACCTCGGGGAAGGCGATCGGCTGCTCGGCGCCGGTGCGCTGGTCGACCAGCGGCGCCTCGACCCGCGGGATCACGTCGCCGGCCCGGTAGACGAACACCTGGTCGCCGATCATCAGCCCGCGGCGCCCGATGTCGGCCGGGTTGTGCAGGGTCGCGTAGGTGACGGTGACGCCGTCGATCACCACCGGTTCGAGGACGGCCCGGGGCGCGATGATCCCGGTGCGGCCGACGTTCCACTCGACGCCGAGCAGCCTGGTGACCTTGTGCTGCGCCGCCAGCTTGCGGGCCACCGCCCAGCGCGGCGCGCGGGAGCCCGAGCCGGCCGCCTCCTGGTCGGCCACCGCGTCCGCCTTCACCACCACGCCGTCGATCCCGAAGGGCAGCGCGGCGCGCAGGCCGGCGATCTCGTCGATCCGCTGCTGTGCCTCGGCGAGGGTCGCGCAGCGGTGCGGCGCGGCGTCGGTGCTGGCGGCGGTGTTGGCGCCGAGGACGGCGAGCCGGGCGAGCAGGTCGGCGTGGTCGAGGCCGGGCAGGCCGAGGGCGTCGTAGGCGAAGAAGGTGAGTTCGACGCGGTAGGCGCGGTCCTTGGCGCGCAGGGTGCCGGCCGCGCCGCTGCGCGGGTGGGCGAAGGGGGTGGCGCCGTGCGCGGTGCGGACGGCGTTGGCCTGCTCGAACTGCTCGTGGGTGAGCAGCACCTCGCCGCGCAGCTCGACGTCGACCGGTTCGGCGAGCCGGGCGGGCAGGCCGAGCACGGCGTCGGCGGCGGCGGTGATGTCCTCCCCCGCCAGGCCGTCGCCCCTGGTCAGCACCTGGGTGAGTCGGCCGGCCCGGTAGCGGGCGGCGACGGCGAGGCCGTCGAGCTTCGGTTCGACGCACCAGGCGGCGACCGGCCGGCCGAGCCGGCGCTCCAGGCCGGCCGCCCAGGACTCCAGCTCCTCGGCCGAGAAGACGTTGTCGAGGGAGAGCATCGGCGCGCTGTGCGGGACGTCGCCGACCGCCGCGCCGCCGGCCACCTTGCCGGTGGGCGACTCGGGCAGCGCCTCGTCCGGGTGCTCGTGCTCGTAGGCCTCGATCGCCCGCACCAGGGCGTCGTACTCGTCGTCGCCGAGCGGGGCGGAGCCGTCGGCGTAGTACGCGGCGGCGGCCCGCACGGCGGCGGCGACGGCGACGGCGTAGGCCTGCGGGGAGGCCAGGGCGGCAGGGGAGGCCAGGGCGGCTGCGTCCTTCATACCGCCATCATGGCGAGCCGCACTGACATTCGGCCCGCTCGAACGCGGCTCGCACGGACCGCGCCCGGGGGTGCGGCCCGCAACGGCCAGGGATGTCGGCCAGGACCGTCGGCGTGGGCGCCGGCCGAGGACGCCGGCCCGGTCAGTCCGACTGGCGCCGGGTGCGCCGGGCGTAGGCGCGGGCCGCGCGGGCGCGGTCGCCGCAGCGGGTGGAGCACCAGTGGCGCCGGCCGTGCCGGAGGAGGTACCGGGTGCACGGGGTGGAGCCGCAGGCGGTGAGGCGGGCGGCTTCGGGCCCGGTGAGCAGGTCGGCGGCGTCGGCGGCGAGGGTGGCCAGGGCGTGGTCGACGATCTCGGTGGTGGGGTGGGGGGCCGCGCGGTAGGGGCCGCTGCCGTCGTCCCACCGCAGCAGCCGGGCCGTGGGCAGCCGGGTCAGGGCGTCGTTGACGGCGGCCAGGGCGGAGGGGGGTGCGGGCAGCTCCGCGACGCGGGCGGCGAACAGCGTCCTGACCTGTTCGCGCATCGAGCGCACCTGCGCCGTGCACATCTCCCGGAGGCCCGCGTCGGCCGGGGCGAGGCCGTGCTCCAGGAGCCACTGACCGGCGGCGGCCGGCGTGCCGAGGCGGTCGAGGACGTGTCCGCCGGGCAGCGTGACGGCGCTGTTGACCAGGGCGAGCGAGGGGTACTGCTGCTCGCCCGGCGCGGGTGGCACGGCGGTCTCGTCGGTGGCGGTGTCCGCGGCGTCCGTCATGAGTCTCATGGTAGCGCTTGCGCTCATCCGTGAGAACCGGCTAGCTTTTCTCACGGATAAACCGCTCTCAACCGTGAGGTGTGCTTCACCATGGCTTCTTCCGACACGACCGTCGAGCAGTTCCCCGTCCGCCTCTTCGGCGGCCCGACCGCCCTCTTCGAGTACGGAGGCCTGCGCTTCCTCACCGACCCGACCTTCGACGGCCCGGGCGACTACCAGCGGCCGGGCGGCCCGCTCCTCACCAAGACCGCGCCCGCCTCCGGGAGCCCCGCCGACGCCGGCCGCGTCGACGTCGTCCTGCTCTCCCACGACGAGCACCCCGACAACCTCGACCACTCCGGCCGGGCCCTGCTGGCCGACGTCCCGCTCACCCTCACCACCCCCGGCGGCGGCCTGCGCCTCGGCGGCACGGCCCGGGGGCTGGCCGACTGGGAGTCGGTCACGCTGGACCGCCCCGGCGGCGGCACCGTCACCGTGACCGGCGTGCCCGCCCTCCACGGACCCGGGGCCCGCGAGGAGGTGGAGGCCGCCACCGGCCAGGTCGTCGGCTTCGTCCTGACCGGGGACGGGCTGCCCACCGTCTACGTCAGCGGGGACAACGCCTCCCTCCCCGCCGTCGGGGAGATCGCCGAACGCTTCGCCCCCGTGGACACCGCGATCCTCTTCGCCGGGGCTCCCCGCTTCGCCGCCCTCTTCGACGGCGCGCCCATCGTCCTGGACAGCGCCCAGGCCGCCGAGGCCACCGCGATCCTCGACGCCCGCCGGGTCGTCCTCGTCCACCACGACAGCTGGGCCCACTTCACCGAGGACCGCGACGACCTGGTGGCCGCCTTCACGGCCGCCGGCCTGGCGGAGCGCCTCCACACGGCGTGACCGGACCGGGACGGGGCGCGCCGCACGAGGCGCCCCGCCCGTCCGCCCTGCCCGCCCCTGAACCACCCGCTCAACCTGGCAGCGACGTCAGCGGCCTGGTCCGGTAGGCGCCGGAGGAGCCCGGGGGGACGAGGCAGGGCAGCAGCCACTCCCACAGGGCGCCGACCCGGCGGGCGCGCTCCTCGCCCGGGCAGCCGTCGCCGAAGACGACCTCCAGCCCGCAGGCGGCCGCCACCACCAGGGTCTCCGGGCCGGGATCTCCCGACCGGTCGCGCAGCTCGCCGGCGCGCCGGGCGCCGGTCAGCAACTCCCGGACGACACCGGCCCAGACGCCGTGGAAGCCCCGCACGCCCGCGACCGGCACGCCGGGGGCGGACGCGGCGGGAGCGAACGCGGCGGTCCTCGACTGCCAGCCGCCCTCCCGGCCGAGGCGGAACGCCGCCCGGACCACCGCGTCCGACCCCAGGGCGTCGACCAGCCAGTAGCCCACGTCGATCAGCGTCTGCAGGGGGGAGGAGGTGGCCCGCAGACCTCCGCAGGCGCCCCGCAGCGAGCGCTCGGCCCGCTGGAACACCGCCTGCGCCAGCTCCTCCTTGGACGCGAAGTGGAAGTAGAGCGCACCCTTCGTCACTCCAGCGGCACCGGCGATCTCGCCGAGCGTGGCCCCCGCATAGCCGCAGCGGTCGAACAGCACCGCCCCCGCCTCGACCAGCCGTCCGCGTGTCCGCTCCGACCTCTCCTGCACCACCCGACCCACACCCCTCACCACGACGAGCACGTTCCAACCACATACGAGCAGCGCCCCGGCCGCGACGACGCCTTCCGCGCGTCCTCAGCCGACCCGGGTGAACCGGGCCGCGGACGCCTCCGGCGACGCGGTCGCGGCCGCCTCGCGCTCCGAACGCTCCGAACGCTCCGAACGCTCGGGGCGCTCCGGGCCGGCGAGCAGGATGGAGCGCTGGAGCCGCCGCAGTCCGGCGGACGGCTCCATGCCCAACTCCCTTACCAGGGTGTTGCGCAGGCGCTGGTAGGCCTCCAGCGCCTCGCCCCGCCGGCCGGAGCGGTGCAGGGCGATCATGTACTGGCCGTGCAGGCTCTCGTGGGTGCGGTAGCGGTCGACCAGGACGGTGAGTTCGGCGAGCAGGACGCGGTGGCGGCCCAGCCGCAGGTCGGCCTCGATCCGCTGGTCCAGCGCGCAGAGCCGGGTCTCCTCCAACCGCCTGGCCTCGACGGCGAGTTGGCCGCCGGCCGGGACGTCGGCGAAGGCCGGACCGCGCCACAGGCCGAGCGCCTCGCCGAGCATCCGGGCGGCCAGCGGGTGGTCGTCGCCGTCCATGGCCCGGTAGCCCATGCCGGCCAGGCGCTCGAACTCCCGGACGTCCGTCAACCCGCCGCCGCTGTTCAGCATGTAGCCGCCCGGCGAGGTCACCAGTACGTCCTTGGCGCAGGAGACCCCGGCCGCCGGGCCGACCTGCCCGAGTGCCCGGTCGATCATGTCGCGCAGCTGCAGCACGTACGTCTGCACCGTCGTGCGCGCGCTGCGCGGCGGGCGACCCGACCACAGCTCCTCGGCCAGCACCCCGGCCGACACCACCTGGTCGGCCCGTAGGGCCAGCAGCCCCAGCACCTGACGCGGTTTCGGCGCCGATGGCACCACCGACACCCCGCACACCCGGACGTCCAACGCCCCGAGCACCCGAATTTCCACGATGACCACCCCAATCACACGGAACGCCGCAGGCCGATCCGCCGCGGCCGGCACCCGGGTCGACACCCCTAGGGCGACTGTCACCAGTCAAAAACAGGACGCGCGGTTTGTCAATACAAAACCGAACGTGCTGTTTGTTTCTTGGGACGGGCCGGCACCCTCGGACAGATGGGCGCGGCGGCCACCCTGCGCCACGAACCGGCCACCGCACGCAGCGGAGTGCGGGCAAACCGAAGGCGGCGTCGGACCCCCGTGGATCCCGCGCCGCCACCAATTCGCCCGCACTCCGCGCCCGCCGCCAGGCCGCCGTCAGGCCGCTGACCGCCGGCCGACCACCGCCCGGACGCCCCCGCGAGCAGGGGGCCACCGAGCCCTGGTCAACTCCATACCGGCCGAAGCGATTTCCAGCCGGGGCCGGACCGTCAGCCCACACCGACCTCGTCCGCGACCGGCCGGGCCGCCGACCGCGCCCCGCCCTGCGCCCCGGCGCCCTCCGCCGCCGCGCGGGCGGCCGCCACCTCGGCAGCCACCTGGGCACCGCGGTCCGGGCCCATCTGCAACGAGCCGAGCACACCCGGCACCGCGATGCTCGGCATCAGGTGCTGGAACAGCCCGGCGGCCCGCCGCTCCAAGTCCGCGCGCCCGGAGAGCTTCTGCGACTGGATCTGCACGCCCGTCCACGCCGCCGTGACCAGCCACGCGGTGTCGGCCGGGACGACGTGCGGCAGCAGTTCACCCCGCTCCCCGGCCGCGACCAGCAGCGCCTCCAGCCGACTGATCCAGCCGGGGATCGCGCCGCCGCCGAGGTCGTCGAAGACATCCTGGCCCAGCGAGAGCCGGGCCCCCGCACTCAGCAGTGGATCACGTGGCATCAGATACGCCACCACCATCCCGGTGTCCACGAACTCCTGGAGTTTGCAGACCCGTTCGGGCACACCGTCCTGGACGAACTGCTCCTCGACGACGCCCTGGGCCAGATCCCGCTTGGAGGCGAAATGGAAATACACCGCACCACGCGTCACACCGGCCCGCGCGACCACCTCGCCGATGGTGGCACCCTCGTAGCCGAACTCGTCGAAGACCGACGCCGCCGCCTCCAGGATCAGCCGACGCGTCCGGACCGCCCGCTCCTGCCGAACCACCGCAACCACCCCACCCAGAGCTCCCGGAAAACAAAACCAAACACCCCGTATCTTAGCTACCGGTGGCCTACGGACGACAAGATGATGTCGGGGAATCGCCTCAAACGCTCCTCCCCTCCCACCCGCATGCTCCGCATTTTGCCTACGGACCGCCGTTCCTTCGCCGGACGATCGAAAGCGGCACCGGCGCCACACATCACGCACCCGAGAGAAAACCGAACGATCGGTTTCCTCATTCGGACACCCGGGGACCGGAAGGCGTCACGGCAGGACGGCCACCGCCTCCACCTCCACCAGCTGGCTGTCGTAGCCGAGCACCGACACCCCCAGCAGCGTGCTGGGGGCGTCGTGCTCCCCCATGTAGGCGCGGTACACGTCCCAGACCGCGACCAGGTCCGCCTGGTCGGCGGAGGCCACGTACACCGTCGTCCGGGCGACGTCGGTCAGCCCGGCGCCGGCGTCCTCCAGCGCGGTTATCAGGTTCCGCATCACCTGGTGCGCCTGGCCCGCGTAGTCGCCGACGGCGACCGTCCGCCCCTCGGCGTCGAGCGGGCAGGCGCCGGCGAGCCAGAGCGAACGGGCCGGGGCGTCGACCAGGGCCGCGTAGGCGTAGTCGACGGCCGGGGTGAGGCGGGAGCTGCGGATCAGCTTGACGGTGCTGCTCAAGGGGCACTCCGAAGGGTCGTGGCCAAACGTTCGCGCCCATCGTTGGCCTCTTCTGAACGACCGTCAAACCATTTACCAGCGCAGCCCCGTCCGCCACAGGCCCGTCGCGTCCACGATTCACCGTTGCGGGTGATGGCGGGCCGACCCGCCCGGCCGGAATCCTGGTGGCCGTCACCCGCGCGGGTCGTCGACGCCGCGCCGACAGCAGGAGGTCACCCATGGAATCCCGACCGCCGTACCGCGACGAGGCCTCCGGGGTCCGCCGGCGCCGGATGCTGGGCCTGGCACTCGGGGCGGGGCTCGTCCCGGCCCTCGCCCCGACCGCGACGGCGACCGCGACAACCCGGTCGGACACCCCGGCGTCCGCGGCCGGCGCCCTGGGCCGCCGGGTCGCCGAGGTGGCCACCGCCCAGCTCGGCGTGCCGTACGCCTGGGGCGGCGGCGACCGGCTGGGGGCGAGCCTCGGCTTCTGCGACGACGAGAACGGCTACCTGGACGGCGTCTGCATGGGCGAGACCACGGTCGGCTTCGACTGCAGCGGCCTGTCCCTCTACTGCTGGTACCGGGCCAGCCACGGCACGGTCGAGCTCGGGCACTACACCGTCGCCCAGTTCCACCGCGGCGCCCCGGTGGAGCGTGACGCCCTCGCCCCGGGCGACCTGCTGTTCTTCTCCCGCCCGGACGCGCCGCTGCACCACGTCGGGATCCACGTCGGCGACGGCGCGATGATCCACGCCGAGCGCACCGGGACGCTGGTCGCCCGGGTCGAGCACGCCCTCGACGTCCCGCGCTGGGCGGGCGAGTTCGCCGGTGCCCGCCGCCCCGGGCCGGCCGGCTGAGCGGGCCTCAGAGGCCGCGCCGCTCCCCCGGCCCCTGCTGGCCCTGGTGGACGCGCAGCAGCAGGCCGTGCAGCAGCTGCCGCTCCCGCGCGTCCAGCGGCGCCAGCACCTCGTCCTGCACCGCGCGCGCCCGGGCGTCCAGCTCCGCGAGCAGCGCCCGCCCGGCGCCGGTGACCGAGACCGAGACCCGCCGCCGGTCCGCCGGGTCGCGGACGCGCTCGACGTATCCGGCGGCGGCCAGCTGGTCGGCGACCTTGGCGAGGTCGCTCGGGTCGATGCCCAGCCGCTGGACCAGGTCCCGCTGGGCGTGCGGCCCGAAGTCGGCGAGCGCGGCCAGCACGGCCATGTCCCAGAGCCGGAGGCCGTGTTCGGCGAGCTGCTCGGCGAGGCGGCCCCGTGCCGTCCGGCCGATCCGGGAGAGCAGGTAGGTACTGAGGTCGAGCAGCGTCGGCGGCAGAGAGGAAGCGGACAGCGGGAGTTCGGCGAGCGGGGGTTCGGGGAGCGGGGGTTCGAGGGCCATGGCGCCAGTCTAGGGTCCGCCCCTATAGTGGGTGCCGACCCACTAATATTCGACCGATCCGACCCGCTGAATCCTCGATCCCGGGAGCTTCGACCGTGGACGCCCTGTACCCCCGCCTGCTCGTGACCCGTTTCGCCGAGTGCTTCGGGTTCTACCGGGCGGTCCTGCCGCCCCTCACCGGCGCCGCCCTGGTCAAGGGCACCCCCGAAGGCCCCTACGCCAACTGGGACGTCGACGGGCAGGCCGTCCTGGTGCTCTTCGACCGCGCCGCGATGGCCGCCGCCCTGGGCACCGCCGGCCTGCCCGAACGCCCGGCCGCCCCCGCCCAGGACGCCGCGATGCTGGTCCTCCGGGTGGCCTCCGTGGACGACGCGTTCGCCCTCTGCCTGCGCCACGGCGCCACCCCGGTCGCCGGCCCGACCGACCGGCCCCAGTGGGGCCCGAACCTGCGCAACGCCCACCTGCGGGACCCGGACGGCCACCTGATCGAGCTCCAGTCCTACTGACCCGCCCCGCCCGGTCGGCGCGCGGGGTCGTCCGCCCAGAGGTCGGCGCTGCACGCCGCCACCAGCGCGCCGATCCTGGCCCACGCCTCCTCCGCGGGCAGCGGTTCGAGCCGGCGGCCGTCCCGCAGCCGCAGCGCGACCCGGTCGTCCACGGCCTCCTTGGCCCCGATCACGGCCTGGTACGGGACCAGGCGCGCCGCCCGGATCCGGGCGCCCAGGCTGCCGTGCTCGGGCCCGGCGACCTCGGCGCGCAACCCGAGGTCGAGGCAGCGCCGCCGGAGCCGCTCGGCCTGCGGCAGTTCGCCCTCGGAGACCGGCAGCAGCACCACCTGCGCCGGGGCCAGCCAGGCCGGGAAGGCGCCGCCGTACAGCTCGATGAGGTGGGCGACCACCCGCTCCACGCTGCCGATCGCGCTGCGGTGGACCATCACCGGCCGGTGTTTCGCGCCGTCCGGGCCGATGTAGTGCAGGCCGAAGCGCTCGGGCTGGTGGAAGTCGATCTGCACGGTGGAGAGGGTGAACTCGCGCCCGGCGCCGTCGGCGATCTGCACGTCGATCTTCGGCCCGTAGAAGGCGGCCTCGCCCGCTGCCGCCTCGAACGGCAGGCCTGAGCGTTCCAGCACGTCGGTGAGCAGCGCGGTGGCCCGCTCCCAGAGGGCCGGATCCGCCACGTACTTGCCGCCCGCGCCGGGCAGCGAGAGCCGGTAGCGGACCGGTTCGACACCGAGCGCGCGGTGTGCCGCGCGGATCAGCTCCAGTGCGGCGACGGCCTCCTCGGCGGCCTGCTCCGGGGTGCAGAACACGTGCGCGTCGTTCAGCTGGATCGCCCGGACCCTGGTCAGCCCACCCAGCACGCCGGACGGTTCGGAGCGGTACATGCCGCCCAACTCGGCCATCCGCAGTGGGAGTTCCCGGTAGCTGTGAGGTCGGGAGCGGTAGATCAGGGCGTGGTGCGGGCAGAGGCTCGGCCGGAGCACCATCTCCTCCGAGCCCAGTTCCATGGGTGGGAACATGTCGTCGCGGTAGTGCGCCCAGTGGCCGGAGATCTCGTACAGCTCGCGCTTGCCGAGCACCGGCGAGTACACGTGGCGGTAGCCGGCCCGCCGCTCGCGCTCGCGGATGAACTCCTCCAGGGTGTGCCGGATCGCGGCGCCGTCGGGCAGCCAGTAGGGCAGGCCGGAGCCCATCAGCGGGTCGGTGTCGAACAGGTCGAGTTCGCGGCCGAGCTTGCGGTGGTCGTGCGCAGGGCGGTCGTGTGCAGGGCGGTCGTGCGCGGCGTCGTCGTGCATGGGGTGGTCTCCACTCGGGTCTGCGGGCGAGTGGTCCGGAAACGGCGAAGCCCCGGGGCACTCGCCCCGGGGCTTCGGACTAGGTCAGCAGTCAGCGCACCGGGACTCTCTCCGGCGTCGTCGTGGCGAGTGCAGCGCGCTTCATGCGATCCACGATAACAGGGCACCGACCGCCGTGGTGATCTTTATCCGCGGCCGCTCAGAACAGGACGGCGCAGCCGCGCGCGTCGAGCGCGGCGAGCAGTCGCGGCGAGGGGCGCGCCTCGTTCCACCGCAGGTCCAGCTTCTCCAGTGCGGGCAGTTCGGCCAGCCAGTGCGGCAGTTCGGTGATCCGGTTGCCCCGCAGGTCGAGCCGGCGCAGCAGTGGCAGCCCGGCGAGCACCGGTGGCACCTCGGTGAGCGCGTTGTCGCGCAGTTCGAGTTCGCGCAGCGCGGTGAGGCCGCCGAAGGTGTCCGGCAGGGCGGTCAAGCCGTTCCCGCACAGCCAGAGTTCACGCAGCGCGGTCAGTTCGCCGAGGCGGTCGGGCAGCGCCGTGAGCCGGTTGCGCTGGGCACGCAGCTCGACCAGGGAGGTCATCTCGCCGATGGCGGCGGGGAGTTCGGTGAGCCGGTTGTCGCCGACGTTGAGGTAGCGCAGCGCGGTGAGGCGGCCGAGCGCGGCCGGCAGCGCGGTCAGCGCGTTGTCGTGCAGGTAGAGGAAGTCGGCGAGCCCGGTCAGCTCGCCCAGTTCGGCGGGCAGGGCGGTGAGCCGGTTGTGTCCGAGGTCGAGGGTGCGAAGCCGTCGCAACCTACCGACCTCGGGCGGCAGTTCGGTCAGGCCGGTCTCGGCGATGATGAGCACGGTCAGGTCGGTCCGGTCGCACACCTCGGCCGGCAGCGCGCCGAGGGGCCGGCGCCAGAGGTTCAGCGTCACGTCTGTCACGCCCGTCATTGTCCCGTCCGCGCGCCCGCTGCCGGCGGGTGGTCGTGACGACATGTGAACGGATCTGGCGCCTTCCTTCACTGCTCCGATACGTTCTGGATCACTCAGCGGTCAGCAGCCCCTCCGGGAGTCGTCATCAACGCTCAGCCCGTCCCCGTGCCCCTCACCCTCCCCGCCCTGCTGGACCACCGGGCGGCGCTGCACCCCGACCGGGAGGCGCTGCTGGTGCCGGGCGGGGGCAGCCTCACCTACGGCCGGTGGCGCGACCGGGCGGTGCGGGCCGCGCACGGGCTGGCCCGGGCCGGGGTACGGCCCGGGGAGCGGGTGGCGCTGCTGCTCGACAACCAGGAGTGGGACGCGTACGCCGTGGCGTTCCTGGCCACGCACTACGCGGGCGCGGCGGGGCTGGTGATCCGTGCGGACCTCTCCGGAACGGACGTCGCGCGGCTCGTCGATGCCGCCGGGGCGCGCTGGGCGATAGCCGGGAACGGGCCGCGCACCGCGCTGCCCACCTTCACCCTCGACGACCTGGAGAACAGCGGTGACGGCGAGGGCCGTGGTGACAGCGAGGGCAGCGGTCACGGCGAGAACAGCGCCGCCGAACCGCCGTATCGGGCCGCTCCCGGGGACCTCGCCCAGATCATCGGCACCTCCGGCACCACCGGCACCCCGAAGGGCGTCCGGGCCGCGCACGCCAGCCTGACCGCCGGGCTCGTCCTCAACCCCCGCCCCCGCCCGTACGCGCACTCGCGCTACGCGGTGCACGCCTTCCCGATCGGGACCAACGCCGCCCAGGTCGTCCTGGTGAACGCGCTGACCGCGCAGCCGGCCACGATCTGCCTGCCGCGCTTCGACGCGGAGGAGTTCGGCCGGGTGGTCGAGGAGTACGGCGCGGGCACCGTCTTCCTGGTGCCGTCGATGGCGGTGGAACTGCTGAACTCCGGGATCGCCGAGCGCCGGGACCTGAGCAGTGTCCTCCTGGTCAGCTGCTCGGCCGCCGCGCTCCCGCCCGCCGTCGCCGCCGGGCTCTGCGCCGCCCTGCCCAAGGCGACCGTCGTCAACACCTACACCTCCGCCGAGGCCTCCCCCGCCCAGATCTCCGCGATCGTGGACGCCGGCCGCCCCGGGTCGGTCGGCCGCCCCACCGACCCGGCCGACCTGCGGATCCTGGACGAGGCCGGGCGGCCCGTCGCGCCCGGCGACACCGGCGAACTCTGGCTGCGCCAGCCGGGCCCGCCCCGGGGGTACGTCGGCGCGGACTCCGACACCGTGTTCCGCGACGGCTGGGTGCGGATGGGCGACCTGGGCCGGCTGGACGGGGACGGCTACCTCCACCTGGTCGACCGCGAGAGCGACATCGTCAAGTCCGGTGCGCTGAAGGTCTCCACGCTGCGCATCGAGGCGGTGCTGCACGAGCACCCGCAGGTCGCCGACGCCGCCGCGCTCGGGCTTGCGCACCCGGTGATGGGTCAGGTGCCGGTGGCGGCCGTGGTCCCGCTCCCGGGCGGGATCGACCTCGACGGGCTGCGGCTCTTCCTCGGCGAGCGGCTCGCCCGGGCCGAACTGCCCGTACGCCTGCTGGTGACGGACTCGCTGCCGCGCAACCCCAGCGGCAAGGTCGTCAAGCACCGGCTCCGGGCCAGGTTCGAGGAGCCCGTGCCCGCCGTCGGCACCGCACCGGCCACCGCCCGGGAGCGCGCGCTGGCCGAGCTGTGGCGGGGCGTCCTGGGGCGGCCGGTCCGGGCCGTGGAGGACGAGTTCTTCGCGCTCGGCGGGGACTCCTTCCGGGCCGTCCAGCTGGCCGCCGCGATCTCCGCCGAGTTCGGCGTGGCGGCCGGTACGGCCCTGGTGTTCGAGCGGCCCTCGCTGCGGGCCCAGGCCGCCTGGCTGGAGCAGGCGGCGGCCTCGGCCGGTACCGCCGGGCCGGCGGTACCGGCCGAGGCCGAGGCCGAGGCGACGGCTTTCCTGCGCTCGCTGCGCGCCCAGCCGCACGAGCTCCCGCTCACCGCGCAGCAGGAGAACTTCCTGCGCTGGATGGCCGAGGCGCAGGGCCGCAACGTCGGCTCGGTGGCGGTGATGTTCCGGGTGCTGGAGGAACTGCAGACGGACACCCTGGTCGACGCCCTCCACCAGGCGATCCGCCGCCACCCCGCGCTGCGCACCAGGTTCGTCCCGGTGCCGGACGCCGAACCGGGGGTGCTGCGGGCCGTGCTCGACGACGAGCCGCGCGCGGACGTGGTGCTGCTGGACGCCCCCGGCGCGAGCGATGCGGAGGTGTCGGCCCGGCTCGTCGCCGAACGCGACCGGCTGACCGACCTGGCCTCGGGGGCGATGACCAGGCTCGCCGTGGTGAGCCGGGGCCCCGGGGACCACGTCGTCATGCTGGCGGTCCACCACATCGTCGCCGACGGCTGGTCGCTGGGCGTGCTGCTGCGCGACCTGGGCGTGCTGTACTCGGCGCTGCGCGGCGGCCGCCCGGCGCCGCCCGACCGGCCCGGCCCGGCGTACCGGGAGCTGGTGGAGTGGTCGAACGCGCACTGGCCGGCCACCCGGGCGCACTTCGCGACGGCGCTCGCGGGCGCCCCCGCGGCGATCGACCCGTTCCCGGGGCGGCAGGACACCGAGGTGGTGCTGAGCGCCGCCCGGACGCTGGAGGTGCCGGCCGAGCGGGCGGGCGCGCTGCGGGCCCGGGCGGCGGAGCTGGGGGCCACCCCGTTCCTCGCGATGGCGGCGGTGTGGAGCGGGCTGCTGGCCGCCCGCAGCGGACAGCGGGACTTCGTCCTGATGACCCCGGTGCCCGGCCGCACCAGGCCGGAGGCGGAACGCGCGGTCGGCTGCTTCGTCCAGTCGCTGCTGCTGCGAGTGGACGCCGCCGGAGAGCCCGGGTTCGCCGAACTGCTGGGCCGCGTCCGCACGGCCGCCACCACCGCGCTGGACCACCAGCTGTACCCCTTCGCCGAGTTCAGCCCGCTGGTCCCGTTCGCCGCCTGGCTGCGGTACGAGAGCTGGAGCGCCCCGGCGCAGCTGCCCGGGGTGGCGTGCGCCGCGTGGGAGCTGCCGCGCAACGCCACCGTGCCGTACCCGCTGCCCGGCGGCGACCGGCACGTGCCGGAACTCGCCGTCACCGAGCAGCCGGACGGCTCGCTGCGCTGCTGGCTGCGGTACAACGGGCACGCCTTCACGGCCGAGGCGGTGGACGCACTGGCCGCGGACCTCGCGGCCGCGCTGGCCGGCGCCGCGGGGGTGTGAACCGGGGCCCCCGCGCCGGGGGCGGGGGCGGGGGCGGGGGGTGCCGTCGACCGCGCCCTCAGCCGGTGAGCCGGCCGGCGGCCTCCGCCTCGGTGAGGCCGTCGATCTCGGCGATCAGCAGTGCCTCGATCCGGGCCGCCAGGACGGCCGGGGTGCTGCTCTCGAAGACGTCCCGGATCGGCACGTCGAGGCCGAGCCCCGCCCGGATCCGGGCGGCGACCCGGGTGACCAGCAGGGAGTCCCCGCCGAGCGCGAAGAAGTCGTCGAGCACCCCGACCCTGGGCACGCCCAGCACCTCCTGCCACAGGTCGGTGACCAGGTGTTCGGCGTCGGTGCGCGGCGCGAGGTAGCGGGCCGCCGCGGCCGGTTCGGGGTCGGGCAGGGCCGCCGGGTCGGGCTTGCCGTTCGCGGTCAGCGGCAGCCGGTCCAGCAGCACCACGGCGTCCGGCACCAGATAGGTGGGCAGCCGCCGGGCCAGGTGCTCGCGCAGTTCCGCCGGACCGGGCCGGACGCCCGGGCGGGGCACCGCGTACGCCAGCAGCCGCCGCCCGTCGCGCAGCAGCACCGCGGCCTGGGCGACGGCCGGGTGCGCGGTCAGGGCGGACTCGATCTCGGCGGGTTCGATCCGGTAGCCGCGCAGCTTCAGCTGGCCGTCGCCGCGCCCCAGGTACTCCAGCTGCCCGTCCGTGCGCCAGCGGACCCGGTCGCCGGTGCGGTACATCCGGCCGCCGCTGAGCGGGTCTCCGGTCGACGGGTCGGCGGTGAACGGGTCGGCGGTGAACGGGTCGGGCACGAAGGCGGCCGCCGTCAGGTCGGGCCGGCCCAGGTAGCCGCGGGCCAGCCCGGCGCCGCCGAGGTACAGCTCGCCCTCGGAGCCGCGCGGCAGCAGGGCACCGCGCTCGTCCAGCACGTGGAGCCGGACGCCGGGCAGCGGGCGGCCCAGCGCGGGCCGGCGGGCGGTGTCCGCGGCGGTCAGGTCGGTCGCGGTGACGATGACGGTGGCCTCGGTGGGGCCGTAGGTGTTGACCAGCCGGACGGCGTCGCCGTGCCGCTGCCGCCACCGGCCGACGGCGTCCGCGCCCACCTGGGAGCCGCCGAGGATCTGCAGGCGCAGCGCGGCCGGCCAGCGGGTCTGCTCGCCGAGGCCGACGAGTTCCTCCCAGTAGGCCGTGGGCAGGTCGAGCACGGTGACGGTGTCGCCGTGCGGGCCGCCCAGCAGGTCGGGCAGGGTGCGGCCGCCGCCGGGCAGCAGGACGACGCAGGCCCCGGAGGCGAGCGCGGGCCAGAGCTCCTCGACGTGGGTGTCGAAGCCGAGCGAGGCGAACTGGACGATCCGGTCGGCTGGTCCGAGCGCGTAGCCGTCGGGCCCGGCCATCCACGCCACCCGCGCGGCGAGCGCGGCGTGGTCGACGGCGACGGCCTTGGGCGCGCCGGTGGAGCCGGAGGTGTAGAGCACGTAGGCCGGGCCCCAGGGGTCCGACGGGACCGGTTCGGCGTGCCCGAGGTCGGCGGGGTCGGGGCCGTCGGGCCCGGGGCCGTCCGCCGTCGGGTCGACGCCGGTGAGGACCAGGGCGGCGTCGGCCTCGCGCACCATCAGTCGGCGGCGTTCCTCGGGGTGGGCCGGATCGAGCGGCAGGTAGGCGGCGCCGGCCTTCCAGATCGCGGTCAGGGCGACGACCAGGTCGAAGGAGGGCGGCATCGACACCGCGACGACCCGGCCCGCCACCCGGCCGAGCCGCCTCGCCAACGCGCTGGAGCGCCGGTCGAGTTCGCCGTAGGTCAGGCTGCGGCCGTCGCACTCCAGCGCCGGGGCGTCCGGGCGGGCGGCGGCCTGCTCGGCGAACCGCTCCAGCACCGTCCGGGCCTCCCGGGCCGCCGGGCCCGCCCCGAGTGCGAGCAGTTCCGCCCGCTCCTCGGGCCCGACCAGCCAGTCCCCGTGCAGCGCGAGCTGCGGGTCGTCGACCACCCGGGCGAACAGGGCGCGGCACCGCCGGCCGAGGGCCTCGACGGTCTCCCGGTCCAGCACCTCGCGGTCGAAGCAGAAGGACAGCGCGATCCCGCCGTCGGCGGTGCGCCAACTGTCCAGCAGCAGGTCGGTCTTGGCCTGCTCGAAGCCGGAGTCCATGCTCGCGGTGCGGACGCCTGCGGGCAGCGCGGGCGCGCCGGGGCCGGCCGCCAGGTCGTACTGGCTCTGGTGGACGAAGACGGCCCGGTACAGCGGTCCGGCGCCGGGCTCCGCGGGCAGGCCGAGGTGGCCGGCGAGCCGTTCGACGGGCACGTCCTGGTGGCCCAGGGCGGCGAGCGTGGCCGAGCGGGTACGCCGCAGCACGGTGCGGAAGTCGGGGTCCCCGGTGTCGGGGTCGCCGGTGAGGTCGGCCCGGATCACCGCCGTCCGGCTGAAGTAGCCGAGCAGCGCCTCGTGCGCGGCCTCGTTGCGGCCGGCCAGCGGGGTGCCGACCACGAAGTCCCGGCAGCCGGTCCAGCGCGCGAGCACGTACTGGTAGCCGGCCAGCAGCACCATGAACGGGGTGCACCGCTCCTGTCGCGCCAACCGGTCGAGGGCGCTGGTCAGTTCGGGGTCGAGGCGGACGGTGGTGAACCCGGCGGGCCGGGCCGGTTCGGCCGGCCTCGGGTGGTCGAGGGGAAGGCGCAGCGCGCCGGTGCCGGCCAGTCGCTCCGCCCAGTAGCGGAACGCCTCCTCACCCGCCCCGCCGGCCGTCCTGGCCTGCTCGGCCCGGGCGAAGTCGCCGTACTGGAGCGGGAGTTCCGGAAGTTCGGCGGGGGCCTCGCCGATCGCCTCGCGGTAGAGGGCGAGCAGTTCACGCCACATCGTCCGGAACGACCAGCCGTCCGACACGATGTGGTGGACGACGACGCAGAGCGCGTGTTCCCCGTCCCCCGCGCTGATCAGCGCCGCCCGCAGCGGCGGCCCGGCGGCGAGGTCGAAGGGCGCGTTGACGTACGGGCGGCAGGCGTCGGTGAACTCGGCCTCGGCCGCGCCCTCGGGAAGCCGGACCAGGGCGAGGTCGATCTCGGCCGGGGGCTGGACGAGTTGGACGGGCTCCTCCCCGTCCGCGGCTCCTGGCCCTGCGGCGGCGCCGAGCGCGAAGCGGGTGCGCAGGATCTCGTGCCGCACCGTCAGCCGGTGCAGCGCGGTGCGCAGGGCCTCCGGGTCGATCGGCCCGGTCCACCGGCGGTTGAGGTACATGTTGAAACCGGCGTCGTCCGGGTGGAGTTGCTGGAGGAACCAGAGCCGGCGCTGTTCGTCGGTCAGCGGGTGGATGGCGGTGGTCACCGGACGGTCACCTCGGTCTCGGAGCGGCGCGGGGCAGCAGAAGCGGCAGGAGCAGCGGGGGCAGCAGGGGTGGCGGGAGCGGTCGCGGCCCGGTCCTGGAGGGTCTTCAGCCCGACCAGGTCGTCGGGCTCGGCGTCGGGGACGTCCCGGTCGAAGTGCCGGAGCACGGGCACGGCCAGGCAGACCAGCACCAGGGCGGCCATCGCGAGGCCGAACAGCAGGTAGAGCAGTCCGATGCCGCGGCCGTCGCCGGTGCCGATGAGCCGGCCCACGGTCGGGGCCAGGGCGCCGTCGTGGTCCATCAGCGGCTGGAGCAGCCGGGGCCCGAGCGGGGCGACCAGGGCGAAGCCGACCGGCAGGGTCGACCAGGCGACCATGGTGTTCACGGCGATCACCCGGCCGTGGAAGCGCAGCGGCACCTTGGTCTGCACGATGGTCGCGTAGACGCCGTTGACCAGGGCCAGGCCGAAGGCCATGCCGAACGCGCCGAGGGCGACCACGACCAGTGACGGGCGCAGCCCGGTGACCAGGCACGCCGCGGCCAGGGCCAGGGTGGCGAGCAGCACCCCGCGCAGCCGCTGGTGGCGCGGCCCGCCCCAGGCGAGCAGGGTGAGCCCGCCGAGCACGGCCCCGAGGCCGGCCGCCGTCGACACCCAGCCGGCCGCCGCGAGCGGGGCGAAGGAGAGCACCAGCGGGGTGGTGAGCAGGAACAGCGGGGAGAGGAAGATGTTCAGCACCGCGAAGAACAGCAGCATGGCCCGGAAGTGCCGGCTGCCGAGGGCCCGCCGGAAGCCCTCGCGGATCTCGGCGGAGACGCTCTCGCGCCGGCTGGCGCCCATCAGGTCGGGGAAGCGGACCGCCAGGGTGACGGCGAGGGCGGCGCCGTAGCTGACGACGTCGAGGGTGAGGATGCCGCCGAGCCCGATCGCGGCGAGCAGGCCGACGGCGAACAGCGGGACGAGGAACTGGGCGAGGCCGAAGGCCATCTGCACCAGGCCGTTGGCCCGGCCGAGGTAGCGCTTGGGGACGAGTTGGGGCACGGCGGCGTTCCAGGCGAGCCGTTGGAAGGTGAGCGCGGTGGAGAGCACGCCGATGAGCACGTAGGCGTGCCAGACCTGGAGGCTTCCGGTGAGGTGGAGCAGGAGCAGCAGCGCCTGGGTGGCGCCGGCGGCGAGGTCGCCGTAGAGCATGATCCGGCGTCGGTCGCCCCGGTCGACGACGGCGCCCGCGATCGGCGCGGCGAGGATGCCGGGGACGAGTCCGCAGGCGGCCAGCAGCCCGAACTGGGCCAGGGAGCCGGTGCGCAGGTAGATCCAGACCGGGAGGGCGAACTCGGTGAGCGCCGATCCGATCATCGACACCTGCTGCCCGGAGGCGACGGTGAGGAAGCGGCGCATGGTCGGTCGCAGCGGGGCCTGCTCCGCCGGTGGCGCGCCGTCGCCCCGGGAGAGCCCGGCCAGCCACCAGGTCGCGCCGTCGCTCCGGTGGTGCCGTTCCTCCTGGCCGTCGGCGATCGAGCGGTGGACGCGGGTGAGGATCTCCGCGAGTTCGGCGGCCCGGTACTTGAGGTAGAAGTGGCCGGCCTCGTCGAGCACGACGACCGCGGCGGTGTCGGTGAGCCGGTGCCACTCCCGGTAGCGCTCCTGGTAGAAGTCCGTCGCCGGGTCGCGCTCGCCGCAGACGGCGATGATCGGGGCCCTGATCCGGCCGTCCTCGCCGTCGAACAGCCGGGTGAAGTAGCGTTCGGCGTCCTTGGTGCCGGTGCGGCGGTTGCGGACGATCAGCCGCAGCTGCTCGGCGTCGACCTCGTCGGTGTCCAGCCCGGCGGCGGCCAGCGCGTTGATCATGCCCTGGTCGTTGCGCAGCCGGTCGGTGAGGTCGGCCCAGCGTTCGCCAACGGCGGCGCCGCGGCCCCGGGGGCGGGCGAAGGGGAAGATGCCGCCGAGGTGGACGGCGTCGATCTCCCGGCCGGCGGCCTCGACCTGCCGGGCGATCTCGACGGCCAGGCGGACGCCGACGCCGCAGTGCCCGTACAGCACGATCGGGCCGGGGACGTTCTCGACGATCTCGCGGGCGCAGGTCGCGGCGACCTCGTCGATGTCCATCGCCTCCTCGCCGAGTTCGTGCCCCGGGACGGCGACGGAGTAGAGCGCCCAGTCCTCGGGCAGGGCGTCGGCGAGCGGCTTGTAGATGAGCGCGCTGCCGCCGCCGTAGGGGGCGCAGATGACACTGGCGGTGGTGCGCGCCCTCGGCGGGGTGAGCCGGTGGAGCAGGCCGCCGGGGCCGCGTTCGGCGGTCGGGTCGGCGACCAGGGCGGCGAGCCGGCGGACGGTGGAGTGGGTGAACAGGTCCATCACGCCGATGGGGGCGGGCAGCTCCGGGAAGGCCCGGCGCAGGCGGGCGACGACCTGGGTGGCGAGCAGGGAGTGGCCGCCGAGGTCGAAGAAGTCGTCGAGCGCGCCGACCCGTTCGATGCCCAGCACCTGGGCCCAGATCGCGGCGATCGCCGTCTCGGCCTCGCCGTCGGGTTCGACGTGTCCGCCGGTCGGCGCCGGGTCCTCGGGTTCGGGCAGCGCCTTGCGGTCGACCTTGCCGTGGGCCAGCAGGGGCAGCGCGTCGAGGACGACGTAGCGGGCCGGGACGAGGTAGTCCGGCAGGACGGCGCCCAGCGCCTCCCGCAGTTCGGCGGGTGTCGGGGCGGGGGCGGCGCCGGGGTGTTCGAGGTAGGCGACGAGGTTCTGGCGGACGCCCTCGCCGCGGAGCGTCACGAGGGCCTGGGTGATGCCGGGCAGCGCGGTGAGCGCGGCCTCGATCTCGCCGGGCTCGACCCGGTAGCCGCGGACCTTGATCTGGTCGTCGGCGCGGCCCAGGTACTCCAGCGTGCCGTCCGGCCGCCAGCGGGCCAGGTCGCCGGTACGGTACATCCGCCCGTCGGCGAACGGGTCCTCGACGAAACGTTCCGCCGTCAGGTCGGGGCGGCCCAGGTAGCCGCGGGCGAGCCGGTCCCCGCCGAGGTAGAGCTCGCCCACCACCCCGGGCGGCACCGGTCGGCGGGCCTCGTCCAGTACGTAGCAGCGGGCGCCCGCGAGCGGGGTGCCGATCGGTGTGCTGCCGGGTCCTGCCGGGCCCGGCAGGACCTCGTGGACGGTGACGCCGACCGTCGCCTCGGTCGGCCCGTAGTGGTTGAACACGGCGCAGCGGCCCCGGCCGGCGAGGTCCGCCGCCCAGGCCCAGGGCGACGCCTCGCCGCCGAGCACCAGGGCCCGGCGCGGGAGCAGCCGCTCCGCGTCCACGTCGGCGGTCAGCGCGGCCAGGTGCGACGGCGTCATCTTGAGGTAATCGATGCCCGACTCCGCCATGTGCTCGGCGAGTTCGGCGCCGGCGATGCGGCGCGGCAGCAGGTGCACCCGGCCGCCCGTGGTCAGCGCCAGGTACAGCATGGTGATGCTGAAGTCGAAGGACAGGGACTGCAGCAGCCCGTAGGCCGCACCGGGTTCGATCCGCAGGCGTTCCCGCACGCCGGCCAGGTAGTTGAGGATCTGGCGGTGCTGCACCGCCACGCCCTTGGGCTGCCCGGTCGAGCCGGAGGTGTAGATCACGTAGGCGAGGTCGTCCGGCCCGGACGCCTCCGCCAACGGGGCTTCGTCCAGTGGGAGTTCATCATGGCCCACCGGCTGCTGGTCGACGAGCAGCTCGGCGCCGTCGTAGCCGGCGAACGCCGCCCGCAGCCGCGAGTCCGTGACCAGCACCCGCACGCCCGCGTCCGCCACCAGGTGGGAGAGCCGCGCGGGCGGCTGTTCCGGGTCCAGCGGCAGGTAGCCGCCGCCGGCCTTCAGGACGCCGACCAGGGCCGCCGCCAGTTCCGGGGACTGCTCCAGGCACACCGCCACCCGGTCGTCCGGGCCGACGCCCAGCGCCCGCAGCCGGCGGGCCAGAGCGGTGGCCCGGGCTTCGAGCTCGCGGTAGGAGAGGGTGCGGCCGTCGAAGACCAGGGCCGGGCGGTCGCCCGCGCCGCGCGCCGCCTCGGCGAGCAGTCCGGTCAGCGTTGCGGAACCGGCCTCGGGCGCGGGCAGTTCGGGGCCCGCCGCCCAGCGCTCGACCACGTCCCGGCGCTCGGCCCCGGTCAGCATGGGCAGGCCGTCGACGGGCTGCGCCGGATCCGCCGTCGCCGCCGCCATCAGCACCTCGAAGCGCTCGGCGAGCCGCCGTACGGTGTCGGCCTCGAAGAGGCCGGTCCGGTAGGTGATCAGGCCGTAGAGCCCGCCGTCCTTCTTCTCCCGCAGGTAGAGGGCGAGGTCGGCGTGGGTCGTGGTGGCCTCGTAGCCGAACCCCTCCGCCGCCGCGGCGGGCGCGGTGGAGGCGGCGCGGTCCCCGTAGTTCTGGAACGCGAAGGTCACCTGGAACACCGCCGAGCGGCTGACGTCCCGTTCGACGTCCAGGTCCGCCACCATCTGCTCGAACGGCACCTCCTGGTGGGTGTAGGCGTCGAGCGTCGTCTCCCGCACCCGCCCGATCAGGCCCGCGAAGCTCTGCCCCGGCTCCAGCCGGGCCCGGATCGGCAGCATGTTGACGAACGCCCCGACCACGCCCTCCAGTTCGCGGTGGAGGCGACCGGCCACCGCCGAGCCGACCGCGAAGTCCCGCTGCCCGGAGTGCCGCCCCAGCAGCACCTGGAGGCCCGCCATCAGCACCATGTACGTCGACGCCCCGTGGGCGCGGGCGCACTCGGCGACGGCCCGCACCAGCTCCGGACTCCAGTGCAGTTCCAGGGCGGCGCCGTCGAAGGTGAGCACCGGCGGACGCGGGCGGTCGACGGGCAGTTCCAGTGCCGGGACGTCGGCGAGTTCGGCACGCCAGTGGTCCCGGGAGGCGGCCAGCGCGCCGCCGGCCAGCCGCTCCCGCTGCCAGTACGCGTAGTCGCCGAACTGCACGGGCAGCTCCGGGAGTTCGGCGGGGGTGCGGTGGGCGTGCTGGGCGTAGAGCGCGTCCAGTTCGCGGTTCAGGATGTCGATGGACCAGCCGTCGCAGACGATGTGGTGCATCACCAGGGCGAGCACGTGGTCCTCGTCGGCGAGCCGGACCAGCAGCGCCCGCAGGAGGGGGCCGTGCGCCAGGTCGAAGGGGCGGGCGACCAGCGCGCCGATCTCGTCGGCGGCTCTTCGCCGCGGGTCCGGATCGTCGGCCGCGTCCACGAACTCGGCCGGGAAGGGGCCTGGTTCGGCGATCGCGACCTCGGCGGTGCCGTGCTCCGTGGTCGGGAACGACATCCGCAGGCCCTCGTGGCGGTTCACCAGGTCGGCCAGGGCGCGGTCCAGCGCCGGGCGGTCCAGCGGCCCGCGCAGCCGGCGGGCCGGCGCCAGCGCGTAGGCCGTCCCGCCCGGTGTGAACTGGTCCATGAACCAGAGCCGTTCCTGCCCGCTGGACAGCGGTGGTGCGCTGCCCTCGGGGCGCGGCTCGACGGTGCGCCGGGGTGCGGCGGCGCCGCGCAGTCGCTGGGCGAGCAGGGCGCGTTTGGTGGCGGACCAGTCGGCGGGCGGGTCCTGGATGTCGGTCATCGGCGGTCCATTCGGGCGGGAAGCGGGGGGCGGGAGGTGGAGCGCGGGGGGACTCGCCCGTGGTCAGCGGCGCTCGCGGACGGCCGCGGCGATCCCGGCCGGGGTCGAGGTGTCGAAGAACAGGTCGAAGTCGAGCTCCACCCCGAGCGCGGCGCGGATCCGCGCGGTGATCTGGATGATCGTCAGGGAGTGCCCGCCGAACTCGAAGAGGTCGTCGTCCGGGCCGACTTCGGGCAGGCCCAGCACCTCGGACCAGATCGCCAGGACGGCTTCGGCGACGTCGTCGCGGACCTCCGCCTCCGCCGGGGAAGCGCCGGGAGCGGCCGAGGGCGGTCCGGCCGCGGGGGCCACGGGCGGCGGAGCGGGCAGGGCGCGGCGGTCGAGCTTGCCGTTCGGGGTGAGCGGCAGCCGGTCCAGGGCCACGAACCGCCGGGGCACCATGACGGCGGGCAGGGTGCGCAGCAGGTGGTCCCGCAGGTCGGCGGCGCCCGTCGGCCCGGTACCGGGCGCCGGGACGTGGTAGCCGACCGGTTCGGGTTCCCCCGGGCTCTCCTCTCGCACCGTGACGGCCGCCTCGGCGACCGCCGGGTGTTCCAGCAGTGCCGCCTCGATCTCGCCGGGTTCGATCCGGTGGCCGCGGATCTTGACCTGGTCGTCCGCCCGGCCGTGGAAGGCCAGTTCGCCGTCCTCGGTCCAGGCGGCGAGGTCGCCGGTGCGGTACATCCGGTGGCCGGCGGCCGGGGCTTCGGCGGACAGGCCGTCGGCGGTCGGGGTGCCGGCGGTCGGGGCGTCGGCGGACGGGGCGTCGGCGAACGGGGCGTCGGCGAACGGGGCGTCGGCGAACGGGTCCGCGGTGAAGCGCTCGGCGGTCAGGTCGGGTCGGCCCCGGTAGCCCTCCGCGACGCCGTCGCCCCCGAGGTGGAGCTCGCCGGGCACCCCGACCGGCAGCGGCCGGTGGTCCGCGTCCAGAACGTACGCCCGGGTGTTGGCGATCGGCCGGCCGATCAGCACGGCCTCCGGCTCGGTCGGGACCTCCGCGCAGGTGGACCAGATCGTCGTCTCGGTGGGCCCGTAGACGTTGAACAACCTGTCGACGCCGGCGCGCAGTTCACGGGCCAGCGACAGCGGCAGCGCCTCGCCGCCGACCAGTGCGGTCAGCCCCGGCGGCAGCGTCCCGGCGCCGATCAGCACCCGCCAGCCGGAGGGGGTCGCCTGCACGTGGGTCACGCCCTCGCGACGGACCAGGTCGCGCAGGCCCGGGCCGTCCAGCGCGGCGCCGTCCGGTGCGAGCACCAGGCGGCCGCCGGTGGTCAGCGGCAGCAGCAGTTCCAGGCCGGAGATGTCGAAGGAGAGCGAGGTCAGCCCGAGCCACACGTCCTGGGGCCCCGAGCCGAGCAGGTCGGCGAAGGAGGCCAGCAGGTTCACCAGCGCCCGGTGGCCGATCTCCACGCCCTTCGGCCGCCCGGTGGAGCCGGAGGTGTACAGCACGTAGGCGAGGGCGCCCCGCGCCCCCACTGGAGCCGTGTCCGGGGCTGGGGCCGGGTGGTCCGTCCCGAGCCGGAGCACGGCCGGCGCCGCCGCCGCCAGCTCCGGGGCGGGCTCCCGGTCGGTGACCAGCAGTACGGCGCCCGAGTCGGCCAACAGGTACGCCAGCCGCTCGCCGGGATAGCCGGGATCGAGCGGAAGGTAGGCGGCCCCGGCGGCGTGCACGGCGAGCAGCACGGCCGGCAGGTCGGCGGAGCGGTCCAGGTGCAGGGCGACCAGGTCGCCCGCCGCGACCCCGGCCCCGCGCAGCACCGCCGCCATTTCGTCGACCCGCGCGACCAGGTCCCGGTAGCTCAGCCGCCCGGTGGCGGCGCTGACGGCGGGGGCGTCCGGTGTCTCGGCGGCCCGCTCCCGCACCAGGTCCAGCACCGTACGGTCGCTCGGGTAGGCGCGGGCGGTGGCGTTCCACCCGGTGGTCACCAGGCGCCGCTCGGCCTCGCCCAGCAGGGCGAGGTCTCCCAGCGGCGTCTGCGGCCGCGCCGTCGCGGCGTCGAGCAGCGCCCGGTAGTGCCCGGCGATGCGCTCGGCGGCAGCCGGCGGCAGGACCGCCGGGGCGTACTGGAGGGAGCAGTCCAGGGTGTCGGCGGTGTCGACCACCTGGAGGTGGAGCGTGTTGCGGGCGGCGCCGTTGAACACGGCCCGGTCCACGCGCGCGGCACTGTCCGGGAACACC
The DNA here is from genome assembly GCF_044760075.1 of Kitasatospora sp. NPDC098663. NCBI lineage: Bacteria > Bacillati > Actinomycetota > Actinomycetes > Kitasatosporales > Streptomycetaceae > Kitasatospora > Kitasatospora sp. NPDC098663. The sequence continues at coordinate 61,059 of NZ_JBIWAP010000015.1, forward strand.
GGGTCGGCGCCCCGGGCACGCCGGTACCCGAACGACACCGGGGCCAGACCGACCCGGGCCGTCAGCCCGCCCACCGCCGCGCCGAACGGCACCGCACGGAACGGGTACCCGGCGCGCGCCTCGGCGCGGACGGCCCGGGCGAAGTCGGCGAAGGAGTCCTGGACGCTCGCCCCGGCCGGCGCGTGGACCGGCAGCTCGTTGACGAACAGCCCCGGCTCACCGGCCTGTTCCGGCGTCCGGACGGACAGCGGCACGGAGACCGGGACGGCCTCGCCGCCGTAGCGCAGCAGCAGCCCGTGCAGCGCGGCGAGCAGGAACTCGAAGACGGTGACGCCGCTGCGCCCGGCCGCGTCGGCCAGCCGCGCCCGGGCCGGACCGTCCAGCCGCCAGCCGATCGACTCCCCCGGCCCCGCCGCCGTGACGGCCTGCCGCAGCCCGGGGAGCACCGGCGCCGTCGCGGCGGCCCAGCGCGGGCCGTACCAGTCGGCGGCCCGGCGCACCAGCTCCGGAGCGGGCGGGGCGGGTGGAGAAGCCGGAGCGGACAGGGAGGGCGGCGTGGCGGCCTCGCCGTCGACACGGGCCTCGCCGTCGGCACGGGCCTCGGCATAGGCCTCGGCGAGGCCCGCGACCAGGACGTCCTTCGACTCCCCGTCGAACACCGCGTGGTGAACGACGATCAGCAGTTCCGCCGCCCCGCCCCCGCAGCGGTAGAGGGTGAACCGCGCCGGCGGTCCGGCCGCCAGGTCGAACGGCCGCGCCACCTCCTCGGCCAGCCGCTTCTCCAGGTCCTCCACGCGGTCCCCGGAGGCGTCGACCACCTCCAGGCCCGGGGTGGGCCCCCGCTCCAGCAGGACCTTGCCGTCGCGTTCCACGAACGCCGCGGACAGCGCGCCGTGACGGTCCGCCAGCGCGGACACCGCCCGGCCGAGCGCCCCGGCGTCGACCCGGTCGAAGGAGATCCGGACGGGCATCTGGAACGCCCCGTGCACGGGCCCGAGTTGCTCGGTGAGCCAGATGCCCTGCTGGAAGGACGACGCGGGCACGGGGAACGACTCAGGCATCTGCGGCTCGATTCGGCAGTCGGCGAAACGGGAGGGGCGCGCGACCGGGCAGCGACGCTGCCGCCACGGATCCGCTGGTGACGCGGCCACCGAATACCGCCCGGCCCACCCCTGGCCGGCCGACCGGCCGCACCGGCCCCCACCCTCCCGGCCGCCCAGATCCCCCCTGCGCACACCCGGGCCGGAGCCGGTCTTCTCCCCCGCGAAAAAGACCTTGGTCCAAACCTGCCGAGAGATTCGCAGAGAACCCACCCCTCGTCAAGGGTTCTCCACCCTCCCCACCAGGCGTCATGTACGCGCCCAGCCTGCGGGAATCCCGCCGTTCCGACTCCGTCCATGAGCCCGCCATGCACGGCGGGGCGACGAAGGCGGCTCCGCGTCGGAGCGGATCGGGCCCGGAGCGGTTCAGGGCCGAAGCGGATCAGGCCTGCGGCGGTTCAGGCCGGGCCGGGCGGCCCCGGCTCACCTGCCCGGGGCGGCGGCCGCGAAGCCGCCGAGGAAGGCGAGCGCCTCCTCGGCCGGGCTCCCGGGGGCGGCCGTGTAGACGACCAGGAGGTGGCGCGCGGCGCCGGGCGCCTGGAAGGTCTCGTAGTCGAGCGTCACCTCGCCGACCACGGGGTGCCGGAAGCGCTTGGGGCCGTGGGTCTTCTCGTGCACGTGGTGGCCGGCCCACAGCCGGCGGAAGGCGGCGCTGCCGAGTGCCAGTTCGCCGATCAGGCGCACGAGTTCGGGGTCGTGCGGCTGTCGGCCGGAGGCCATCCGCAGGATGCCGACGGTGGTGCGCGCGGTGTCCTCCCAGTCGAGGTGGACGTCCGGCGCGCCCGGGTCGAGGAAGATCCGGCGGGCCAGGTTGCGTTCACGCGGCGGGAGTTCGGGGAAGTCGGCGATCAGCGCGGCGGCCAGCCGGTTCCACGCCAGGACGTCGTTGCGGTCGTTCATGATCAGCGCGGGGGTGGTCGGCATCGCCTCCACGACCCACCGCAGGGCGGGGCGCAGGGCGTCGCCGTCCCGTCCGGCGCCCGCCGCCCTGGCCGCCGAGCGGCGGGGCGGGCGGGCCAGGTCGTACAGGTGGGCGCGCTCGGCGGGGCCGAGCCGCAGGGCGCGGCCGAGCGCGTCGAGCACCTCGTCGGACGGGCGCTCGGCGCGGCCCTGTTCCAGCCGGACGTAGTAGTCGGTGCTGAGGCCGACCAGTTCGGCGACCTCCTCGCGCCGCAGGCCGGGCACCCGGCGGCGTCCGGTCGGCGGCAGCCCCGCCTGCGCGGGTGACACCAGCGCGCGCCGGGTGCGCAGGTAGTCGCCGAGGCTGGCGGCGAGCGTGATCGGTTCGGCCATGCGTTCCAGTATGGGGCGCCCGCTCAGGGGTGCGGGGGCCGGAGGGTGGCCCTGTCACACCCAGGGAACGGGGCTCTCTTCATCCGACGGCGGCGCCCGCCGACGATCGGGGCCATGACTGTTTCTCCCCGCCTCGACGACGCCCGTCCCGACGGCGCCCGTCCCGAAGGCGCCCGCCGCGCCGCGCCGCCCCGGACCGAGCACCCGGCGGGCACGGCCGCTCCCCCACCGCGTACCGAAGGCGGTCCGGGCGGCTACTGGGCGACCGTCACCGCCGTCGGCTGCGCCAGCATGATGCTGCCGTTCTCGGTGACCGGGGCCGCCGTGGCGCTGCCCAGCATGACCGCGCAGCTGGGCTCCTCGGTGGGCGCCGCCCAGTGGATGCTGAACGCCTTCAACCTCACCTTCGCCGCCCTGCCGCTGGCGGCCGGCGGCCTCGCGGACCGGATCGGCCGGCGGCGCGTGCTGCTGTCGGGGATCGCGCTGGTCGGCGCGCTGTCCGCGGTGGTGGCGCTCGCGCCGTCGATGGCCGTGGCCGACGCCGCCCGGGCGGTGCAGGGGTGCGGGGCGGCCGCCGTGCTGGCGGCGGGCGCGGCGGTCCTGGCCCAGTCCACCTCCGGGCGGCGCCGACGACTCGCCTTCGGGATCCTCGGCACCTCCTTCGGCACCGGCCTGGCGATCGGGCCGCCGGCCGCCGGCCTGCTGGTGGAGGCGGCCGGCTGGCGGTCGGTCTTCCTGCTCGTCGCCGTCCTGGCCCTGCCCGCGTGGCTGTGCGCCACCCGGGCCCCGGAGTCCCGCAACCCGGACCACCCCGGGATCGACCTGCCCGGGGTGGTCTGCTTCACCGGCGGGCTCGCCGCGCTGTCGTACGCGCTCGTGCAGGCCGGCACCGCGGGCTGGACGGCGCCGGGCACGCTGCTGCCGCTGGCGGGCGCGGTGCTGCTGCTGGTCCTGTTCGCCGGGGTGGAGGTCCGCCGGGCCGGGCGCGCCATGGTCGACGTCCGGCTGTTCCGCAGGCCCGAGTTCCTCGCCGTGGTGTGCCAGCCGTTCACCGTCACCCTGGGGTTCGTCGTGCTGCTGGTCTACCTCCCGGCCTACCTCCAGGGCGTGGGCGGCAGGAGTGTCCTGACCAGCGGTCTGCTCCTGCTGCCGATGACGGCGCCCGTCCTCCTGCTGCCGTTGGTGGCCGGGCGCCTCGCCGCCGCCGTCTCCGTCCGGGCGGTGCTGACCGCCGCCTCCGCGCTGATCGCGGCGGGCTCCCTGCTGCTGGTGACGGTGCGCGGCGACGGGTCGTGGCTCGCGCTGGCGGTGCCGCTGCTGCCGTTCGGGGCCGGGGTCGGACTGGCCTTCGGGGTGATGGACGACGCGGCCGTCGGCACCGTCCCCGCCGAGCACGCCGGGGCCGCCGCGGGCGTCTTCAACACGATGCGGATCACCGGGGAGTCCGTGGCCGTCTCCGGGGCCGCCGCGCTGCTCAGCACGCTGACCGCCGCGCACCTGGGCGGCAGCGGCCTCGCCGCCGACGAGGCCGCGCAGCTCGCCGGACAGGCCGTCCAGGGCAGGGTGGCCGCGGCGCACCAGGCCGCCCTGGCCGCCGGGTTCACCGACGCCCTGCACGTCCTCGGGCTGGCCCTCGCCGCGCTGTCCGCCCTCGGCGCGGTGCTCACCTACCTCGCCCTGGCGCCGGACGAGTCGGCCTGACCTGCCGTCGGAGCCGGGGCGGGGGCCCGGGGCCGCCGGAAAACGGCGGGGCCCGCCCGGGAGGTCGGGCGGGCCCTGCCGTCATGCGGTGCGCGTCACATGTTGATCATGTGGCCGGCGAGGCCGTGGATGGCCTCCTTGACCGCCTCGCCGAGGGTGGGGTGGGCGTGCACGTTGCGGGCCACCTCGTGGACGGTGAGGTCCCACTGCTGGGCCAGGGTCAGCTCGGGCAGCAGCTCGGTGACCTCGGGGCCGATCAGGTGGGCGCCGAGCAGCTCGCCGTGCTTGCCGTCGCTGATGACCTTGACGAAGCCGATCGGGTGGCCGAGGCCGTGCGCCTTGCCGTTGGCGGTGAACGGGAACTTGGCGACCTTGACGTCGTGGCCCAGCTCGCGGGCCTGAGCCTCCGTGTAGCCGAAGGAGGCGATCTGCGGCTGGCAGTAGGTGGCGCGCGGGATCATGGCGAAGTCGACCTCCATGGTCTCCACCCCGCCGATGGTCTCGGCGGCGATCACGGCCATCGTCTCGGCGGCGTGCGCGAGCATCAGCTTGGCCGTCACGTCGCCGATCGCGAAGATGTGCCCGGCGCTGGTGCGGCCGCGGCCGTCCACCGCGATGGCGCCGCGGTCGGTCAGCTTGACGCCCGCGTTCTCCAGGCCGTAGCCGTTGACGCGCGGCGCGAAGCCGATCGCCTGGAGCACCTTGTCGGCCTCCAGCACCTGCTGCCGGCCGTCCCTGGTGACGGTGACCTTGACCTTGGCGTTCGGGTCGCTGTCGTCGATCGACTCGACCCGGGTGGAGGTGAGCACCTCGATGCCGAGCTTGCGGTACTGCTTGGCCAGTTCGGTGGAGACCTCGACGTCCTCCAGCGGCACCACGCGGTCCAGGAACTCGACGATGGTGACCTTCACGCCGTAGTTGTGCAGCACGTACGCGAACTCGACGCCGATCGCGCCGGCGCCCGCGATGATGATGCTCTCCGGCAGCTGCTCGGTGAGGATCTGCTCCTCGTAGGTGACCACGCGGTCGCTCAGGCTGGTGCCGGGCAGCAGCCGGGTGGTGGCACCGGTGGCGATGACGCAGTGGTCGAAGGTGACGACGTCGAAGCCGCCGCCGCTGAGCGCGACCTGGAGGGTGTGGTCGTCGACGAAGGTGCCCCAGCCGTCGTACTCGGTGATGCCGTTCTTCTTCATCAGGTAGTGGACGCCCTTGACCCGGCCGTCGGCCACCGAGCGGCTGCGGCGGAAGGCCTCGCCGAAGTCGAAGGTCACCTGGCCCTCGACCTTGATGCCGAAGGTCTTGGCCTCCTTGGTGAAGATGTGGGCGAGCTCGGCGTTGCGCAGCAGGGCCTTGGAGGGGATGCAGCCGACGTTCAGGCAGACGCCGCCCCAGTACTTGGCCTCGATGACGGCGGTCTTCAGGCCGAGCTGAGCGGAGCGGACGGCTGCGGTGTAGCCGCCGGGGCCGGCGCCGAGGACGACGACGTCGTAGTGCGTGCTCATGTTGCTGACTCCTCCGAGGGTGTCACGGTCTCGTGATCTCGGTCCCATGGTGTCAGGACCGGGTTCGACGCACCCACCGGGTCTCGGCGGATGCGCTCCGCGCGGCACCGTACCCGGCCCGGGGCCGGATTGTCAGTGCCCTCGGCTACGGTGCTCGCAACCTGGCCGGTCAGGGGCGGGGCCCGGGTGAGGTCCGGGGCGAGGCCCGGTCCGAGGGCCGGTCCGAGGGCCGGGGGTGCGAGCGGGAGGAGGGGCCGAATGGCGGACGAGCGCGGCGGAGCCGGCGGATGGGGCGGGTGGGCCCGCCGCCCGAGGACGGCAGCGGGCCCACCCGGGCGTCAGGCCGTCACCTCGTGGGCGTGGCCCCCGCTCATACCGCCGCCGCCACCCGCCTGGCCGGCGGGGTGCTGCGGCGGCACGGGCCGGTTCAGCGAGGAGAGGTCCCAGGCGTAGGTGCCGACGGCGTGGGCGATCACGTCGATGTTGACGTCGAAGGCGTCCATGTCGATGTTCTTCAGGCCGTCGCAGGCCTTGTGGTAGCAGGCGTCGAAGGCCACACCCGCCGTGCCGCCGTAACGGTCCTCCTGGGCCGGCGACTTGACCACCTCGGCGCCGGTGTCGGTGCCACCGGCCGGGATGCCCGCGTCGATGAACGGGCCGTAGTCGGAGCGGCCGTTGAAGGCGGTCGGCTCGTGCGGCAGGCCCCGGCCGTCCAGGTAGCCGGTGAGGTCCCGCTCGATCTGCGCCGAGCCCTCGGGGCCGGCGCCGCCGCCGGTGCTGCCCGAGCCGTCGTAGACGAACTGCGCGTAGTTGGGAGAGGCGATCATGTCGAAGTTGAGGTAGAGCCTGATCTTCTTCCGGTCCGCCTCGGAGAGCGACTTCACGTACGCCTCCGAACCCTTGAGGCCGAACTCCTCGGCGGACCACCAGGCGAACCTGACCTTGTTCTTCACCGGGTGGACGGTCAGGTTGCGCGCGACCTCCAGGATGCCCGCCGCACCGGAGCCGTTGTCGTTGATGCCGGGCCCGGCCGCGACGGAGTCCAGGTGCGCCCCGACCATCACGGTGTCGGCCGGGTCGCCGCCCCTGGTCTCGGCGATGACGTTCCAGGTCTTGCGCGGCTCCATGAAGGTGCGGATGTCGAGGTCCAGCCGGACCTGGCCGGCGGCGGCCTTAGCGGCCAGCGCCTCCCCGGCGGCCCGGGTGATCCCGCCGACGGGGATCCTGCCGGCCGCCGGGTCCCCGAGCGTGCCGTTGAGGTCGCCGTCGGTGTTGTTGTAGATGATCGCGCCCACCGCACCGGCTGTCGCGGCCGCCGCCTGCTTGACGGCGAAGCCGCAGCCGCCGCGCTGGATCAGCGCGATCCGGCCGGTGAACGCGCCGGCCGGGTAGTCGGTGGGCGCGCAGCCGGTCGCGGCGCTGACCGGGGCGACCGCCAGGTCGGCGTTCAGGCCCGCGTCCGGACCGCCGAGCGAGTACGTCATGGCGATCAGCGGGATGCTCTCGGCCTGCGGGGACAGCACCTGCAGCCGCTCCGAGCGGGCCTCGAAGAAGGTGTACTCGAACTCCTGCCGGGACACCTTCAGCCCGGCCCGGCGGGCCTGCTCGTAGACGTAGCGCGCGGACTCGTCGTGCCCCTTCGAACCGGCCACCCGGGTGCCGCCGTTGCGGTCGGCGATCCGCTGGAGCACGGCCAGGGTGTCGTGGGCGCTCTCGGCGTCGGCGGCCTCGACCAGGCGCGCGGCGAGCCTCTCGCCTCTGCGCGCCGGGTCCGGGTCGGCGGCCGCGCCGCCGGCCCCGGCCAGCAGCAGCGGGGCGGCCACGGCGGCGACGGTCAGGACGGCGCCCGCGCTCCGGACGGTGGCAGTGCGCGGGCGCTGGTCCCGGCGCTGCTGGCGCGGTATCGGGGTGGACTGGTCGAGCGGGCTGGTCGGGCGGAGGGGCAGGGAGGTCAGGCGGCGGGATCGGGGCTTCAAGGCGATTCCTTCCGGCGGTCCGTGAACTCCCGATTTGACATGACCGGCATCACGTTGCCAAGGCCGCCGCGCGGCCGCGGGATGCGGACGGCGGCGGAGGCGGTGATCCTGGAGGAGTGGGGCCGTCTCTTCCAGGAGCGTGACCAGATGTCCATGTTGGATAAGCTCAAGGGCCTGCTGAAGGGCCACGAGGACCAGGCCGACAGGGCCGTCGACAAGGCGGGGGACGCCGTCGACGAGCGCACCCAGGGCAAGTACAGCAGCCAGGTGGACGCCGCCCAGGAGCAGGCGAAGAACCAGTTCCGCGACCAGCCGCCGCAGTAGTACCAGACCGAACCCCGCCGTACGCCTGCGGTCCCGGTCAGGCCCGCCCGGCCGCACCGGGGCCCAGCCGTTCCGGGCTGTCGTTCAGCTGTTCCGAGCAGGCGCCGAGCCGTCCTGCTCCGGCGCGGCCCCGGCGGCGGGCTGCCGCGCCCCCGCCTCGCCGTTCGTGCCGCCGGTCCCGCAGTTCTCGCACGGTTGCGGTCCGGGCCGCTCGCGCAGGCGTCCGCACTCCGGGCAGACCCGGTCCAGCCAGCAGGCCGCCTCTCCGCCTTCGTCCATGCCTCCGAGTCTGCCCGGAACGCCCGCGCCGACGCGAGTAGACACTGTCTACAGCGGCCTGGTAGACAGGGCCCATGACCGATCAGGAGAAGGACCTGCGCGCACGCCTGGTGGCCGCCGGCGTCGAACTGGTGACCAGGGAGGGCGTCCACGCCCTCGGCCTGCGCGAGATCGCCCGGCAGGCGGGGGTCTCGCACGGAGCCCCCCGCCGCCACTTCCCCACCCACCGCGAACTGCTCGCCGCCATCGCGCGGCACGGGTTCGGCAGGCTCACCGACACCCTGGCCGGCGCCGACGCGCTGGCCGCCACCACCGGCGCGGCCCCCCGCACCCGGCTCGACGCGCTCGCCCGCGCCTACCTCGGCTTCGCGGCGGCCAACCCCGGCATGTTCGAGCTGATGTTCCGTCACGACCTGTTGGAGGGCAGCGGAGCGGAGCTGCGGCACACCACCCTGCCGATGTTCCACACCGTCGCCCGCCTGGTCGGCGAGGCCCGCCCGGAGTCCACCGACCCCGGACCGGCGGCCGCCGCGCTGTGGGCGAACCTGCACGGACTGGCCCAACTGCGCACCTGGGGCAGCCTGCGGCTCATCACCGGCGGCGAGGACGTCGAACCGCTGCTGCGCGCCGCCCTGGACGCCCACCTCGGCCCGGCCCCCGGGGCCCTCCCCCGGGGAGCCGTCACACGCCGGTGAGGCCGTCGATGCTCTCCCGGAGCAGGTCCGCGTGCCCGCTGTGGCGGGCGCACTCCTCGATCAGGTGTGCCAGGATCCAGCGCAGCGAGACCGTCTCCGAGCCGAATACGGCCGCCGCCCGCCCGGACAGGCGCCCGGTGTCCTCCGGCGCCGCCTCGGCGGTCAGTTCGCGGCCCTGCTCGACCTCCGCCCGCCAGTCGGCCAGCGCCTCGGGCACGCCCCCCCGTTCCGCCGTCTGCCGACGGAATGCCTCGAATAGAGATACCTCTTATCGAGACACCTCGACTAGAGGTAACATGGGGCGCGCCACAGGGCGCACTCCGACGAAAGGGCTTCGACCGTGCTGACCCTCGCGATCCTCGGCTTCCTGTACGACCAGCCGCTGCACGGCTACCAGCTCAAGTCCCGGATCACCGGCCTCACCGGCCACGTCCGGCCGGTCAGCGACGGCGCGCTCTACCCCGCCATCGCCAGACTGGAGAAGGCCGGACTGCTGCGCCGCCGCGCCGAACCGGGCAGCGGGGCCGCACCGCGCCAGACGCTGGAGCTCACCGAGGAGGGCCGGGCCGAGCTGCGGCGCCGGCTGGCCGACCCGGAGCAGGCCGAGATCACGGACCAGATCCGCTTCTTCGCGCACGCCGCCTTCCTGCACCACCTGTCCGACCCGCCCGCACAGGCAGCCGTGCTCCGGCGCCGGCTGGCGTTCCTGGACGAGCCGAGCGGCTTCCTCCACGACGGCGAGGGCCGCGCGGTCACCGCCGAGTTGGAGCCGAACCCCTTCCGGCGCGGCATGCTGCTCGTCGCCCGGGCCTCCACGGCGGCCGAGCGGGCCTGGCTGGTGGAGACCATCGCCGAGTTGGACGGCCGGGTGCACTGACCCGCGAGGCCGAGCACCCGGCCGGGCGCACCGACCCGCGAGGCCGTGGACGCGGCCCGGCGCGCGCCTTCGCACAGCAGCGCGAACGCGCGAAATCGCGCCGTTGCGAATCGGCTCCCAGCCGGCCTCCGCGTCGCTATGATGATCGGCCTCACGTCTGCGGCGTCCCCTCCGCGGCGTGACCCCGCCACCGCGCCCCGCCCGCCCTCCTGGAGGCCGCCGTGCCCACCGCCGAGACCGCAGCTGCCCGCCCCGCGCCACTGACCCGGGACGACATCCCCGGCTGGTTCTTCCGTCTCGACCGGGCGGCCTTCGGCCACCTGCTGGCGGCCCAGACCACGGCGGGCGCCACCGGCGACATCCTCGAACTCGGCAGCTACCTCGGCCGCAGCGCCGTCCTGCTCGGCGACCACCTCCAGACCGGCGAACGGCTGACCGTCTGCGACCTGTTCGACTCCGAGGCGGGCGACGAGGACAACGCCGCCGAGATGGCGATGTCCTACCGCAAGACCCTCACCCGGAGCGCCTTCGAGGCCAACTACCTCGCCTTCCACGGCGAGCTGCCGGAGATCGTGCAGGCGCCCACCTCGGTGCTGGCCGACGGCCGGATCCCGGCCGGGAGCTGCCGGTTCGTCCACGTCGACGCCTCCCACCTGTACGAGCACGTCGCCGGGGACATCGCGGTGACCAGGGCGGCGCTCACCGAGAACGGCGTCGTGGCGCTGGACGACTACCGCTCGGAGCACACCCCCGGTGTGTCGGCGGCGGTCTGGGAGGCGGTCTTCACCGGCGGCCTGCGGCCCGTGCTGCTCACCCCGATGAAGTTCTACGGCACCTGGGGCGACGCCGCGGCCGTCCGGCAGGTCCTGCTCACCCGCGACTGGCGGGCCGAGGGCTACACGGTGGACGACGACACCATCGCCGGGGAACCGGTGCTGCGGCTCAACTACCAGGTCAAGGCCCCCGTCCAGCAGTCCACCTCGCGCCGGCTGGCGCTGGACCTGCTGCCGCCGGTCGCCACCCGGGCGACCCGCCGGGTGCTCCGGACGCTGCGCGAGCGCCGCGCCGTCCGGCCCGTTCCGGCCTCCTGACGCTCCGGCGCGCCGACGCGCGCCCGCAACTCCCCCCTCCCGCCCCCACCACGGCTACGGCTACGGCTACGCGCCCATCGCCGAGGGCGGGGGATACTCCGGCGACCGGGCCCGACCGGGCCCGACCGGATCAGGGCGGTGGCGTGGATCTTCCACGCCACCGCCCTTTTCATATGTCTGACATATATTCAATTCCACTCCTCACTCGAATGAGTGAATTCCACTTAAAGATTTGCCCACGTAACGTTAAAGGCCACATAGTGATGACACCTCAGTTCGGTCTAGGGAAGACCAAGTCCAGGCAAAGTCACCACGAGTGAGGAGAAGGCCTTGTTCCACGGAACCACGGCGTCGGGCCACGGGCAGCGGCTCCGCGAGGAGATCGCGAGCCCCGGAGCCACGCCCCTCATCGGCGTCTACGACATGTACTCGGCCTCCATCGCAGCCGAGCACTACAACGGCATGTTCGTCTCCGGATTCGGCTTCGCCGCCTCCTACTACGGCCTGCCCGACATCGGGTTCATCGCCTGGCCGGACATGGTCGGCTTCGTCGAACGGTTGCGTGGCGCCTTCCCCCGGCACCATCTCCTGGTCGACATCGACGACGGCTACGTCGATCCCGAGGTCGCCTGCCACGTCGTGCGCAGCCTCGAACGCATCGGCGCGTCCGGCGTCATCCTGGAGGACCAGAAACGGCCGCGCCGCTGCGGCCACGCCGACGGCAAACAGGTCCTCCCGTTGGAGGAGTACCTGGAGAAGCTGGACCTCGTCCTCGCCAACCGGACGGACCTCCTGGTGGTCGCCCGCACCGACGCCACCGAGGAGGAGGACATCCTGCGCCGCGCCCGGGCGCTCGCCGACACCGACGCCGACGTGGTGCTGGTCGACGGGGTGCGCAGCGAGGACTGGATCCGGCGGATCCGGCAGGTCGTCGGCGACAAGCCGCTGTTGTTCAACCAGATCGCCGGCGGCAAGTCCCCCCGGCTGTCGCTCTCCGAGCTGACCGAGCTGGGGGTGGACGTCGCGATCTACAGCACGCCCTGCCTGTTCGCGGCCCACCGGGCGATGGACGAGGCGCTGGCCGGGCTGAAGGTGGCCGACGGGCGGCTGCCGGCCGGCGCCGGGGAGAGCCGGCAGATCGGCGTGCGGGAGTCCACCGAACTGCTGGAGCGGAACATCGCGCGCTCGCACCCGCTCGCGGGGGTGACGGTGTGACGGCCGGACTGCGCGGTCCCGCCCCGCCCCCGGCGGCCGCCGTCCTGCGGGCCACCGCGCTGGGGCTGGCCGGGGCGTGCGGCCTGCTCGCCGGCGCGGCGGCGCCCGCGGCGGCGGGCGGGGGGCTGATCACGCTCGTCGACAACTCCCACGCCGACTCCTGGGTGGAGATCGACCGCACGGCCAACGTCCAGAACGGCAGCGGCTCTGCGGGCAGCGATCACGACGGCGCCGGGTCCCTGGTGGGCGGCCTGCTCGGGTCCGGCCCGGGCGGGGCGGCGATCGGGGGTGGCCGATGACCGACAACACCGTCCGCCGGGGCCGGTGGCGCGGGCTGTGGCCGCGCCGGCTCGACCCGTACCTGGCCGCGCTCGCGGGGACGGTCGGCCTGGCCGCCCTGTTCCCGGCCACCGGGGGCTCGGCGCGGGTGGCGGCCGTGGCCTGCAACCTGGCGGTGGCGCTGCTGTTCTTCCTCTACGGCGCCCGGCTCTCCGCCCGCGAGACGCTGGCCGGGCTGCGTCACCTTCGCCTGCACGGGCTGGTGCTCGCCGCCACCTTCGGCCTCTTCCCGCTGCTCGGGGCGGCCACCGCGCTGCTCACGCCCGTCCCCCTCAGTGGGCAGTTGCAGACCGGGGTGCTGTTCCTGTGCCTGCTCCCGTCGACGGTGCAGTCCTCGGTGGCGCTGACCGGCGCCGCCGGGGGCGACGTCGCGGCGGCGATCTGCGCGGGGACGTACTCCAGCCTGGCCGGGCTGCTGCTGACCCCGCTGCTGGCGGCCTGGCTCCTGGACGTGCACACCGCGCTGTCGGCCGAGGGGCTGCTGCGGATCGGGGCCCAGTTGCTCGCGCCGTTCCTGCTCGGGCAGGTGCTGCGGCCGTGGATCGGCGCCTTCCTCACCCGGCACAGACGGGTGCTGACGCCGGTGGACCGGGGCTCGATCCTGCTCGTCGTCTACACCGCGTTCAGCGCGGCGACGGCCCAGGGCAGTTGGGGCCTGGCCACCCCGGGCGCCCTGCTCGGCCTGCTCGCGGTGCTGCTCGCCCTGCTGGCCGCCGCGCTCGCGGTCACCGGGCTCGGCGCACGGCTGCTGGGGCTCGACCGGCCGGCCACCATCGCGGCGGTGCTGTGCGGCTCGCAGAAGAGCCTGGCGAACGGCCTGCCGATGGCCACGGTGCTCTTCGGGCCCCAGGCCGGGCTGCTGGTCCTGCCGTTGATGGCGTATCACCAGCTCCAGCTGGTGGCCGGCACCGTGCTCGCCGGCCGCTGGGCCCGCGCGCCGGACGCCACGCCCGCCGGGCAGTCCCCGCCCGCCGATCGGGTACCGGCCGCGCTCACGGGGCCGGGCGGGCCGCCCGTTCCCAGGTGAGCCGGCGCCTGGGGCCAGCGTCCGGTCCCGCTGTCCGGGGCCGGACCGCGGCGGCGCGCGCGTAGTAGTCGGCCGCGTCGGCGGTGAAGCCGTCCTGTTCCGCGAGGCGGCCCGCGCGGTCGAAGTGGTCCCACGCCTCGCCGTTGCGGTCCAGGGTGGCCAGGGCCCTCCCGCAGATGTCCAGGAGCATCGCGCGGCGCGCGACGACCTGGTCCTCCGGGGCGAGGTCGAGCGCGTGCCGCGCGAGGGCGAGCGCCTTCGCCGGTCGCTCGTTCAGCAGGTGGTACCGCGCCAGGTAGTAGGTCGTGAGCATCTCGGTCTGCGGGCTGCCGGCCCTGCGGGCGAGCTGCGCGGCCCGCTCGTAGCCGAGGCCGGCCAGGTTCGTGTCGCCGAGTGCCTCCCGGGCCTGGGCCAGGTTCGCGGTGGCGATCGCCTCGCCCTCGGTGTCGTCGGCGCGCCGGGCCAGATCGGGTGCGCGCAGCAGGTGCGGCAGGGCCTCCTCGTACCGGCCGTCCTGCCCGAGGACCCAGCCGAGCAGGCTCCTGACGCGGGATTCCGCGTCGGCCTCGGCCAGTTCGACGGCGGAGCCGAGGGCGTGGCCGAGCGGAACCTCCCAGTCGGCTCCGGGCTGCTGGACGACCAGCGGCCACAGCAGCAGGGCGAGTCGCCACGCCCGGTGGTGGTGCCGGCCGGCGGCGGCCGCCGCGGTGGCGGCGACGAGGTTGCGCCGTTCCCTGGCGTACCAGGCCATCGCCTCCTCCCGGTCGGCGAAGACGGGCGTCGACACCGGCGTCCGGAAGTCCTCCGGGAGCCGGCAGCAGGGTTGGCTGCCCGCCACCGCCGCGCTCGCGGCGGCCAGGGCGGCGTACAGGTAGTGGTCGAGGAGCGGAAGGAGGCGGTCGCCCCCGGGGGCGGGGCCGAGCGAGCGGGCGAACAGCCGGATGAGCCCGTGCAGGGCGTAGCGGTCGTGCCCCCGTTCCTCCACCAGGTTGGCGGCGACGAGGCGTTCCAGCACGGCGCGGCTGCCGTCCGGGCTGTCGTCCGCCAGCGCGGCGACGGCCGCCACGTCGATGTCGGGGCCGAAGTGGTGGGCCAGCAACCGCAGGACGGCGACCGCGTCGGGCGGGAGGTGGTCCACGCTGACGCGCAGGACGGAGGCGAAGTCGATGCCGTCCACCGCGAGGAAGGAGATCCGCCGCTGCCCGTCGCGGAGTTCCTCGACCGCGTCGCCGAGCGAGCGCTCGGGCCGCACCGCCAGCCGGGCCGCCGCCAGCCGCAGGGCCAGCGGCAGCCCGTCGCACAGCCGCACCAGGCGCCCGGCGGCGTCCGGCTCCGCTCCGACGCGGTCCGGTCCGAGGATGCGGGCGAACAGTGCCTCGCCCTCCCCCGGCCCGAGCCGGTCCAGCAGCAGCGGGCGGGCGCAGTCGCCGGCGACCAGGCTCTCCAGCCGGTTGCGGCTGGTGACGACGGTGGCGCAGCCCTGGGCGCCGGGCAGCAGCGGGCGGACCTGGTCGTAGCTCAGCGCGTCGTCGAGGATGACCAGCAGGCGGCGGTTCCGGAGCAGCGAGCGGTAGAGCGCCTCGGCCGCGGCGGTGTTCTGCGGGATGTCGTCGGGCTGGATGCCGAGCGCGCCGAGGAAGTCCCGGATGACGAAGGCGGGGTCGGCGATCGGGGCGGTGTCGACGAAGCCGCCGAGCCGGGCGAAGAGCACGCCGTCCGGGAAGTCCGCCGCGGCCTGCTGGGCCCAGTGGGCCACCAGCGCGCTCTTGCCGATCCCGGCCGGCCCGGTGACCAGACAGATGGGCGAGTCGTGTGCGGTGTCCCGCACGGCCGCGTCGAGGGCGGCGAGTTCGCGCTTGCGCCCGGTGAAGCCGGCCGGTCGGCGGGGCAGCAGGAGCGGTCGCCGCAGCTCGTGCGCGCCCGGCTGTCCCGCGCCGCGGTACGCGTCCGCCTGACGGTGCGCGTCAGCCTGGCCGTGCGCGTCCGCCTGGCGGCGCGCGTCGGCTCGGCGGTGCGCGTCCGTCTGGCGGCGGGTGGCCTCCTGCCGGTCCGCGGCCTCCTGTCCGTGGGGGTCCCCGGGCCGGTGGGTGTCCTCCCGTCGGCGTGCGGCGCGTGGCGGGCTGAGGATCCGGTCGTAGGCCTCGACCATCGCGGGGCCGGGGTCGACGCCCAGTTCGTCGACGAGCAGTCGGGCCGTCCGGTGGTAGAGCTCGATGGCCTCGGCCTGCCGGTTCGTCGACAGCAGAGCGTCGAGCAGGAGCGCCACCAGGGATTCGCGCAGCGGATGCCGGTCCGCCGGGCCGCGCAGCACCGCGACGGCCTCCTCGGCGCGCCGGCCGGCGGTCAGCGCCTGGCCGAGCTCCTCCACCGCGCCGAGCCTCGCCTCCTCCAGTTCCGCCGCGGCGGCGACGACCGTGGGTGTGCCGCAGAGTCCGGCGAGTGCCGGGCCGCGCCAGAGCGCGAGGGCCTTGCGCAGCCCCGGGATGCCGGCCGGTGCGCCGTCGCCGGTGCGCGCTTCGGCGACGGCGGCGCGGAACCGCTCGCCGTCGATGTGGTCGGACGGCGCCTGGAGGAGGTAGCCGTCACAGGCGGTGGCGATGGTGACCGGGCCCACGTGGTGCAGCAGCCGGCGGAGTTGGGAGACGTGCCCCTGGATCACGGTCTTGGCGTGCCTGGGCGGCTGCTCGCCCCACAGGGCGTCGGTGAGGCGGTCGTTCGTGACCAGCGCGTCGTTGGCGAGGAGCAGCATCGCCAGCAAGGTCCGGCGTTTCGGTGGCCCGATCTCGACGAACTGCCCGTTGCACCGGACTTCCACCGGTCCGAGCAGCCGGAATTCCAACAAGGGTCCCTCCCCACTGCCGATCACCTGCGCAATGGGTAAGGCTACCCTTGTCAGTGGACACTCACGCGCACACCCCCAGCTGCGGAGGAGCGGTCAGGGGTGCACACGAGAACGGCGCCAACGGTCCGCTGCCCGCCGGCTCAGGTGATGTGGACCCCGACCGTAACCCGCCCCCGGCGGGCGGGCGTCACCGGACGTAGTAGGCGCGGTTGTGGGCGGCGACCGGCGGGGACTGGTAGGTCCAGACCCCGGCGGCCGGGGCGTCGGCGATCAGGTGGGCGAGGTCGCGGGCGGACTCCTCCGCCGGGTTGCCGAGGTCGAGCCGGACGCGGTCGGCGGTGCGGTCGTCCAGGGCGTAGTAGCGGTAGGGGTGGTAGACGTTGAGCGGGCCGGCGAGCAGCTTGCCCTCGTCGTCGGTGCCGTAGCCGGTGATCGGGGTGTTGTTGACGGATTCGGCGGTGAGGCCGATCAGGTTCACGTCGAGGGCGAGGAGTTGCTCGTCGTGGCGGCGCAGCCCGTCCGCCCCGAGGGTGGCCCGGCGGCAGGAGACGGACCAGCGCTCGCGCACGGCGGGGGCGTTGAGCGAGGGCAGCGCGGTCTCGAACCAGCCGGGGTGCTTGGGCTCGGCGTACAGCCGGCGCCCGGCGTCGATGGCGAGCGGGTTGTCGCACAGGACGTGAAGACGGGCGATGCCGAGCAGCTTGGTCTGGTCGTAACCCCGGGCGTACTGGCCGTAGTTGAGGACCGGCAGGCGGTCCCCGGCGAACACCGGGTGGGCGACCAGGTTGATCTCCAGCTCCTCGGTGATGCCACCGCCGTTCGGGTACTGGGCGAAGTACAGCTGGTAGTTGAGGGACACGCAGGCCCCGCCGTCGAACACGGCGGCGGTCAGGCCGGGGTGGCGCTTGCCGAGCAGTTCGCGCGCCCGCTCGGGCTCGACCAGGTAGTCGACGCCGATGTTGTGCAGCGCGCCGTAGTGGAAGGGCAGGTGGTACGGCTCCGGTACGGGCGGGAGCGGCAGGCCGGTCATGGTGTCTCCGGAAGGGCGGGCGAACGGATGGCGGGCGAAGGGGTACCGGCGACGGACACCGGGCGGTGCAGGTCCAGCAGGTCCTGGTGGATCCGGTCGGCGCTGCGCAGGGCGAGGGCGGCCATGGTGAGCGAGGGGTTGGAGGTGCCGAGCGAGGGCATCGAGCCGCACCCGACGGCGTACAGGTTGGGGTGGTCCCAGCAGCGCTGCCAGTGGTCGACGACGGAGGTGGCGGGCGAGTCACCCATGACGTGGGTGCCGCCGGCGTGGCCCGCTCCCCGGTAGCCGTAGGCGGCTCCCAGGTGTTCGAGGCGGCCCGGCCACTGCGGACCGGCCGGGTAGGCGGTGTGGTCCTCGGCGCCGAGCAGCGCGAACAGCTGGTCGGAGACGGCGCGGGCCGAGACCATGCCCGCGCGGACGTACTCGTCGAGGTCGTAGCGGACGGCCGGACCGGGGAGGCCGAGCGGATCGCGCCGGTCCGGGTCGAGGGTGACCCGGTTGGCCGGGTCGGCGGGCTGCTCCAGTTCGAACTGGAGCGAGAACTGACGGCCGAGCCGGTCGCCGAGGCGTGTCCGCAGCTCCTTGCCGCGCAGCCCGGCGGCCAGCAGTGCGGCCGTCTCCGCCTCGGGGGAGCCACCGGCCCAGGACCAGCCCCAGTTGCCGATCTCGATCCGGAACGGGGCCCGGCGGGCGCGGGCCGGGCCGAAGCGGAAGGCCTCCAGGCCGCTGGTGGAGCCGGGCCCCCGGTAGGGCCCGACCTGGCCGGGCATGAGCCCCCAGGTGAGCAGCGCCGGGTGGTCCATCAGGTTGCGGCCCACCTGGTCGCTCCGGTTGGCGAGGCCGGACAGGAGCAGCAGCCGGGCGTTCTCGACGGCGTGCGCGGCGAGGACGACCAGGTCCGCGTCCACCCGGTGGGCCGCGCCGCCGGCCAGGTACTCCACCCCGGTGGCGCGCCCGGTCACCGGGTCCGCGAGCACCCTGGCCACCACGGCCCCGGTGCGCAGTTCGACGCAGGGCGCCCAGCGGGCCTGGGTGCGCAGCGGCGTGTACTTGGCGCCGGTCGGGCAGACCGGGACGCAGCTGGCGCTGCCCGCGCAGGGCGGGCCGAAGCTGTCGCCGGGCCGGGTGGGCAGGCCGTTGCGGGCGTGCGGGGTGCCGGTGACGGCGAGCCGGGCGGGGCCGGGCATGGCGGGGTCGCGGACGGTCCGGCCGTCGAGGGCGTGGGCGAGCCGGCGGTCGAGGTGGCTGGCCGGGATGGCCCGCATGGGGAAGGCGTAGTCGTCGGGGATCGGCAGTCCGACGGCGCGGCGCTGCTCCCCGGCGTCGGCGGCGACGCCGAGTTCGTGTTCGGCTGCGCGGTAGTACGGCTCCAGGTCGTCGTAACCGATCGGCCAGTTGCGGCCGCGGCCGAGGTCGCCGGTGCGGAAGTCCTCGGGGTGCATGCGCGGGGTGAGGCCGGTCCAGAGCAGTCCGGTGCCGCCGTTGGCGCGCAGGTAGCCGCTGGCGTAGGGCAGCGGGCCGTCCTGCCGGAGGTGTCCGGTGGCGGTGAAGCCGCCGCCGGGCAGCCCGGTGAGGTCGGTGACGTCGAGGGACGGGGCGTCGGGGTCGTGCGGGTAGGGCGAGGTGGGTGGGCCGCCACCGGCCGCGCGGAAGGCGGCGGCGGTCTCGGGCCCGGAGAGCGCGACCCGGCCGGCTTCGAGGACGAGGACCCGCCGGCCCTGCTCACCGAGGCGGTGGGCGACCAGCGTTCCGGCGAAGCCTGCGCCGACCACGACGACGTCCCAGCGGGCGGTCACCGTTCCTCGCCCCCTCGGGGTGCCTCGGCCCAGCTGCCGTGGCCGGGGGCGGCGGCGCCGGGCGGGTCGGCGCGGAAGGTCCGCCAGGCCAGGCCCTGGTCGTAGGCGCGGGCGGAGCTGGGGGTCTCGCCCGGCCAGGCGCCGACGTACCAGAGGTGGACCAGGGCGTGGTCGTCGCGGACCCGGTGGGCCAGGGTCGTGCGGTGGTGCTCGTGCGCCATGCCGGTGGCGCGCAGCTCGGGCTCGTCGAAGCCGGTCAGTTCGGCGCACACGCGCAGGAACTCGTCGAAGTCGGCGAGGTCGTCGGGCGCGCCGAACTCGGCGAGGCAGTCAACGGCAGGATGGTCGTCTGGCACGGACAAGCGGGCACCCCCACGGTCGTCGACGGTGGCCAAGACATGACAGACCGTGGGGTGGGTGGAGACGGCGGCCCGTCAAGGTCTGCCAGCGCGATCCTGCCGCCCGCCGTCGTCACCGGGAACCCGTTGCCCGAATGTGCCCGGTCTTGGCCGCCTCCTGCCCGATCGGCCGCCCACTGCGTTCGGTCGGCGGCTGTTTCCGGTCGGGCTGCGGGGGCGGGCGAGGGTACGGCGAGGGGCCCGACAGGGCCGGGCGGAGGTCCGACGGAGGTCCGACGAGAGGTCCGACGGAGGCCTGACGAGGGGTCCGGCGGAGCTCAGCCGAGAGCGCGGACGGCCGCCAGGACGTCGAGGCCCAGCTCCGGGTCCGCCTCCTCCGGCAGGCTGACGGACAGCCGGTCGACCAGGCCCGCGTACCGGCGGGTCAGCTCGCGGGCGACGTCCTCGACCGGACCGGACACCGCGAAGGTGTCGAAGACCTCGTCGTCGATCAGCGCGGCCATCTCCGCCCAGCGGCCGCGCACCGAGTGGGTGTGCAGTTCCTCCTGCAGCCCCTCCCACCCGTGCTGGGCCAGCACCGGGCGGTAGGCCGGGGTGGAGGCGTAGAACGCCAGCCGCTCCCGCACCCCGGCCCGGTTGGCCGCCAGTTCCTCCTCCGTCCGGCCGGTGGCGGTCAGCACGCTGCCGGCGACCTCGAACGGCCGCGCCGTCCACGGGGCGCCCTCGGCCTCGGCCCGCGCCCGGGCCGCGGTCAGACCGGGCAGCACCTGCTCGGCCAGGTAGGCGGGCGAGGAGAACGGGTGGCTGAGGAACCCGTCGGCCACCGCCCCGGCCGTACGGGTCATCAGCGGTCCGACGCCGGCCAGCAGGATCCTCGGCACCCCGGCGGGGACGGGGTCGGGCGAGAAGACCGGCGTCATCATCGTGTGGGTGTAGAACTCGCCCCGGAAGCGCAGCCGTTCGCCGGTCTGCCAGCTGTGCCAGATCGCCCGCACCGCGTGCACGTACTCGTGCATCCGCGCGGCCGGCCGGTCCCAGGGCATCCCGAAGCGCTTCTCGATGTGCGGCTTGACCTGCGAGCCCAGCCCGATGACGGCCCGTCCGCCGGAGGCCGCGTGCAGCCCCCAGGCCTGGTAGGCCAGCGTCATCGGGGTTCGGGCGAACGCCACCGCGATGCCGGTGGCCAGCTCGATCCGCTCGGTCCGGTCGGCGGCGCGGGCCAACTGGAGGAACGGGTCGTACGCGGTCTCGGCGACCACCAGGCGGTCCATGCCCCGGCGTTCGGCCCGCTCGGCGGCGTCGAGGATCCCCGCCGGGTGTCCGGAGGCGGTGGCGTCGAGACGGAAGGCGGGGGGTCGGTGCATGGCGGTGCTCCTGGGCGCGGGCTGCGGCGGTACCCGGGTAGCCTCCCACGCCGGCGCCCGGGCCCACCTCCGCGGCCTGCCGCTCAGCGCTTGAAGAACTCCACCTCGGCCAGCGCGATGGGGATCCCGGGCCCCGTCCCGGCGGCGGCGCGGACGACCAGCGTCACCTGCACGACGTCGCTGACACCGGTCAGCACCGTCTGCGGGCCCGGCTTGTCGTTCAGCGTCACCTTCTGCTCGTGCACCTTGCCGTCCGAGGTCGTCATCCGGAGGTCCAGGGCGGTGGGCCGTGCCTGCTGCTGGAACTGCTGCGGCTCGGTGGAGGAGCCGGTGTGGATGATGACGTCCACCAGCCGGAACGGTCGGGCGAAGGGGAAGCTGATCGAGTCCCCGACGTTCGGTGCCCCCCAGTAGGTGTTGCTCAGCCCGTCGACGGTCAGTTTCGCGGGGTGGCCCTCGACCTCCGCGCTCGCCACCGCCCCGGTGGGGGAGATCGCCGAGGCGTCGCGGAGCTTGTCCAGCACGTCCTCGTAGATGTTCCGCCCCGCCGGGTAGAACAGCACCCCCGCGACGACCAGCGCCGCCAGCACGAGCACCGCGATCATCCGGCGCAGGGTGCTGCCGGAGCCGCCGATGCGCACGCGGCGCCGGAACGGCCACCGGGTGCGCCACCACGGCAGGGCCGCGACGGGTTCGGTGGGGGTCAGCGGCTCCGCGCACCGCCGGCAGAACTTCCGGTCGGGCCGGTTGGGCGTGCCGCACCGGGGGCAGGGTGGGCCGACCTGGGCCTCGTCGGCCGCGGCCGGGCGGACGGTCGGACGGGGCGCGACGGGCTTGGCCGGCTGCACCGCCACCGGGTCCGCCGCCGCCGGCTGCCGGGCGGCCGTGGGCTGCGGTGGCACCGCGCCGGGGCGGACCGGCGGCACCTCGGCGGCGGGGGCGGGCGTGGGCGTGGGCTCGGGCTTGGGCTTGGGCGTGGGCTTGGGCGTGGATGCGGCAGCGGGCGCGGCGGCGGACGGCCTCGCCGGCTCGGCGGGCCGCGCGGCAGGCGGTTCGGCGGGCCGCGCCGCCGTCGGCTCGGCGGACGCCGCGGACGGCCGCACGGGCCGTTCCTCGCGCGCCGCGCCGGCGGGCGGAGCAGCGGCAGCGGGTGGGTTGGCGGCAGCAGGCGGGGCGGCGGCAGAGCCGGGTGCCGCGGAGGCGGGAGCCGCCGAGGTGGCGGCAGCCGTCCCCGACCAGCCCAGGTAGGCACCGCAGTTGCCGCAGAAGTCGTCCCCGTCCTCGTTGGCCACTCCGCACTCGGGACACGTACGCATAGCTCAGCTCTCTTCCGCACCGAGTTGACCAGGTGAACCAGGTGAACCGGGACCAGGCGGGCCGGGCAGGACCTCCACCCGGCAGGTGAGGTGCACCGGGCAGGACGCCCGGACGACCGCCAGCACCTGCTCCTCGTCCACCGCCGCGGTGCGCTCGGGCCAGACCCGCACCAGCAGTTCCCCGGAGGGCGCGGGCGGCAACTCCGCGCCCGCGGTGGTGGACCAGGCCACGCCGCCGCCGTCCACGATCTGCGCGCCGACGCCGAGGATCAGCCGCAGCCGTTCCCGGAGCCCGCGCCGGGTGCCCCGCCACCGGTGCAGTTCGACCGCGCGGCCGACCACGGCCCGGCGGACCTCCTCCGGCCAGGCCGGATCGGTCTCGACGGCGACCCAGTCCGCCAGCCACTCGACGAAGTCGGCCGGGGCCAGGCGTGGTTGGAAATAGGCGGGCAGGTTGTCCAGGGTGGCGAAGACCGGGGCGAGGACGGTGTCCAGGCCTGCGGTGAACCGCTGGGCGAAGTCGTCCTCGGCGTAGAGCGCGGGCAGGAGTTCGCCGATCGGATGCGGGCTGGGCAGCCCGGGGACGGCCGCTCTGCTCATCGTTGACCGTCCGCCGGGAGCGCGGCGACCACGACCTGGTGCTGGTGCGAGAAGACCAGCGCGTCCGGGGCGACGTCGACCCGTTCGGCGGGCGCGCCCCGGCGCCCGGTGATCGGATCCGCCGGGAAGAGCCGCAGTTCCTCGACCGCCGTGACCCCGGCCACCTGCTGGAGCACCGCGAACACCTCCCCGTACTGCACGGCCCGGCCGAACGGCCAGCCCCTTCCGTCGGCGCCGCCACGCAGCGGGTTGAGGTGCCGGAACAGGGCCGCGAGCGCCGCCTCCCGGACCCGGTCGCCGTCCGGGGAACGGGTGGCGAGCCGGGCGACCACCGTCACCCCCTGGTAGTCGGGCGGTTGGACGACGAGCCGGGTGCCGACGAGTCGCCGCTCGTCCAGGGCCGACGCGATGGCCGACAGCACCTGCTCGCCGGGGATCAGCTGCTCGAACCGCAGGCGGTCGCCCTCGTCCGCGACCGCGTCGGGGACCACCAGCACCCGCACCGCGCCCGCCTCCCCGGCGACGGCCGGCGCGCAGCGCACCCGGGCCGCCGAGGGGGCGGCCTGCCGGGCGATCAGCTCGAAGTCCCCGGCGGTGACGGCCCGTTCCTGGAGCCGCAGCAGGTGGGGGGCGCGCACCTTGGCGTTCTCCACCGTCTCGCCGTCGACCCCGCCCCTGGCCGCCTCGCGGTTGTCGACCCTGGCCACGTACGGGACGGAGCTGCGCAGCACCGTGATCGTCGCCCGGGCGACGTTCCCGGCGGTGCCGCCGCCCGTGCGGTAGCGCGGTACCCGCAGGTGCGCGCCCTTGGGCGGCACCGCGCCGAAGGCGTGCAGGCCGCCGTCGGGTTCCCGGACGGCGGGCGGGAACGCGAACTCGCCCGTGGTCGCGTCGATCACCACGTGCCGGTCGGTCGGCGCCGAGTCACCGAAGTGCTCGACGGCCGTCCACCGCTCCCAGCCGTCGCCGGCCGCGACCTCGACCACCGGGGGCCCGCCGTCGAGCAGGACGGGCGGCCTGGCGAGCCGGAAGCGCTGGCCCGCGACGCCCTCCGAGGTGCCGAGCGGCGCGTCGGTCACGGTCTGGGCGTGCACGACGGTCGCGGTGCCGCCGACCGTGAACACCTCCGCGCGGCGGATCGTCGGGGACTCCGCGTAGAACGGCTGGCCCGGCTCCGGCGCGGACACCCGGCAGCGCAGCCAGCCCGCCCGGCGCCCGGCGACCACCGAGGCGACCTGCCCGGCGGGCACGAACACCACCACCTCGCCGGGCCGGTTGAGGCCGCCGGTGGTGTCGGAGCCGGTCTCGCAGGCGATCCACCGCGCGCCGTCCCACACCTCCCACGCCAGCGGGGGCTGGCGCGGGTCGACGCCGACGCCCTCGACCCGGCTGTCCAGCCGGACGACGAGGATGCAGCGCGGCACGACGGCCGGCAGCGCGAACAGCATGGCGTCCCCGACCTGGGGGCGCGGCTGGAAGCACGGTACGTCCACGCCGTCGGCCAGCCGTGCCGTGGCGTCGGTCTGCTCCCCCGCGGCGGAGACGGTGACCAGCCGGTCGAGGGAGCTGGGGACGACGGGCAGGTCCTCGGCGGTGGAGAACACCACCGCCTCCTCGGTCTCGGTCCGCAGCGTGGAAACCTCGGTGCCCGCCCGCAGCAGCACCGTCTCGGGCTGTGGGGCCGACAGCCAGAAGTCGACCTCGGCGGTCGCCGCGGCCGGCGGGAAGAGCCGGACGCCCAGCAGGTCGAGGAAGGCCGAGTAGTTCTTCTCCGGCACCCGGTTCAGCCGGTAGAGCAGCTGGTCCACCATGTACGCGAAGGTCTCGATCAGGGTGACCCCGGGGTCGGACACGTTGTGGTCGGTCCACTCCGGGGCCCGCTGCTGGACGAACCGCTTGGCCTCGTCGACGAGTTGCTGGAACCGGCGGTCGTCCAGGTTCGGGGAGGGCAGCGCCATCAGCTCACTCCCCCGGTCACGGCGCCCAGCGCACCCGGGACGTCCTGGACATCCGGGGCGTCCGGCGAGCTCGGGATGGTGTAGAAGGGGAAGACGAGGTTGCGGCGGTCGTTGGTGGACCGCACGGTGTAGTGGACGTCGATGTAGAGCGTGCCGTCGTCGACCGTGTCGAAGGCGATCACCACGTCGTCCACCTCGATGCGCGGCTCCCAGCGTTCCAGCGCGGTGCGCACCTCGCGCGCGATCCGGCCCGCCGTGCCGCCGTCGCTCGGCGCGAACACGTACTCGTGGATGCCGCAGCCGAACTCCGGGCGCATCGGCCGCTCCCCGGGGGCGGTGCCGAGGATCAGCCGGATGGCCTCCTCGATCTCCCGGTCCCGGTCCACCATGCCGATGCCGCCGGTGGCGTTCACCCGCAGCGGGAAGGCCCAGCCCCGCCCGATGAAGCCGCTCACGCGACGCCCCCGATCAGCACGTTGAACGCGCCGGTGACGATCTTCGCGCCGCAGGACGTCTGGTCGCCCACCCGCGCCGCGGGCAGCCCTCCGATCAGGACCAGGCCCCCGGCCGCCGCCGTGGGGCTGGGCATGACGACGTTGCCGGGCCCGAGTTCCACGTGCGGCACGCACACGTGCAGGCTGCCGGTGACGGCGGCCGGGCGGCCGCCGATCAGTACGGTCGCCGCCGCGAGGGCGCCTGGTGGCGGGGTGGTGATGGCACCGCCGTCGCTGGTGGTGTCACCCATCCGGGCTGCGGGGGGCATCTGCGTTCTCCAATCGGGTGGTTCGAGGGGGCCGGACGGTCGGGCCGTGCTGACGGTGGTTCAGTTGATGCGCACGAGGGCCGCCTTGAGCACCGCCAGCGCACCGCCGTCCACGGTGACCCCCGTACGGCCGGTGACGTTCACCGATCCCCCGCGCAGGTTCACCGCCCCGGCGCCGGCGTCGATGGTGATACCGGTGGAGGACAGCCGCACCGAACTCGCCGCCGCCGCACCGGCCGCGCCGAAGACGGTCAGGACGATCTCGCCGCGCTGCTCGTCCAGTCGCACCTCCAGCTTCCGGTCCCCGCTGGCCAGCCGGACGCCGGACTGGCCGCCCGGCACGTCCAGCAGTTCCAGGCGGTGGCCCGAACGGGAGACCAGCGAGCGGCGGTTGACCTTCCCGCCGGCCGGGTCGACCAGCGGCACCTCGTGCGGCGAGGGCTTGTCGACGCCGTTGTAGAGGCCGCCCAGCACGTACGGGCTGTCCAGGCTGCCCTGCTCGAAGCCGACCAGCACCTCGTCGTTCACCTCGGGGCTGAACACGCCGCCGCCGCCCTGCCCGCCCCACTGGACGGTGCGCACCCAGTCGGAGACGTAGGTGTCGTCCAGCCACGGGAACTTCAGCCGCACCCAGCCGCGTTGCGCGCCCCCCGGCTCCCGGACGTCGGTGACCACGGCGATGGCCAGACCGGGCATCCGCGGCCCGCGCGGCACCGCGCCGCCCCCGGCGACGAGCCCCGCGAGGGAGCGGTCCGGCGCCGCGCTGACCACCACGGTCGTCCGGTAGCCGCGGAAGGGCTCGATCAGGTGGCGCACCGCGGTGGCCGTGTAGCGGCCGGAGAAGGCGGCGCCGACGTTGCCCAGGGCGACCGGAACGCCCGCCCGCAGCTTCGGATTGCCCTCGACGACCGCCTCCAGCTCGCCGAACCCGGCGGCCACCGAGGCGGCGACCGACCCGGCCGCGGCCGCCGTCTCCGCCTGCGTGCGGTACGGGGTGTCGGTGACGGTCATCCGCGCCGGTCCGGCGAAGGCGGCGGCCGCCGTCGACGGGCTCATCCCGGGCCGCACCGTCTCGCTGGTCACCGACGGCTCCGTGGCGACCAGGGCCTTCTTGGTGAGGACGTTCCAGCCGCGCACCTCGACGGTGTCCGCCCCGCCGCCGCCCGTCAGCACGCCGCGCAGCTCCAGCAGGTTGCGGCCGTACTCCAGGACCATCGGGTTCTGCGGAGCGGGCGTCGAGGGGGCCGGGGCCGAGGAGGCCTGTTCGGGCTTGACGAACTCCAGCAGCCCCTCGTCGTCCACCCGCACCTGCGCGCCGCTCTCCTGCGCCAGGTACTGGAGGAACTCCCAGTCCGAGACGTTGGCCTGCGACAGCTGCTCGTGGACGACGGGGAACGCGTCCACCCGGCCGCAGCCGAGCCCGGCGCCCGCCGCGACCTGACGGACGATGTCCGCCGTCGACATGTTGCGGAACCCCTTCACCCGGCGCCCGCGCATCAGCCGGTGGGTGACCGCGGACGCCCGCACCACGGTGAACGAGCCGGTGGTGTCCACGTCCAGCTCCAGCGCCGTCACCTCGCCGGTGAACAGCCGCACCTGCGCGTTGCCCTGCACCGTCATCACGGAGACCCGCAGCCGGGTGCCGATGGTGACCCCGGTCGCGGAGAGGAAGGTGTGGTCCGCGTCGCGGAACATCAGCACGGCCGTGTCGGGCAGGCCCGTGCTCTCCTCGATGTCGCAGGAGACCAGTTGGGCCGCCCAGACCGGCGGCAGCGGGCCGGGCGCCTCGACGATCGGATCCGCGGCGAAGGAGCGTCCGCCGCGTGCCTCGGGAGTGGTCATGGCCGCCCTCCTCGGGTGGGCTCGTCGATCCCCGGCACGATCAGTTCCACCCCGGGGACGAGCACCATCGGGTCGTCGATGTCGTTGGCCTCGGCGATGGTGCGCCACGCCGTCGCGTCGCCGTACTCGCGCCAGGCGAGCAGCGGCAGGCTGTCGCCCGCGATCACCCGGTGGGTGCTGCGCGCCTCCATCGAACCGGAGGTCGGGTTCTGGCCCGGCGTGTCGACGCTGGCCTCGTCGATGGTGAACGAGCAGGTGGCCCGCAGCGGCTTGCCGTCGACGTCGAACAGCGAGTAGGTGACCTGAAGGCCGGTCAGCACCCCGTTGAACGACGTCGTCGACGACGTGCCCCAGTCCAGCCGGATCCACGGGCTCGCCGGCTTCTTGCGCGCCAGGCTCGCCGGAGTCGGCACACAGGCCGTCATCAGCTGCTCCACCGCCTTCTCCACGGAGTCGTCATGGGTCGCCGTCGCGTCGAGGAACACCTCCATGGACAGCGAGCGGGGCCCGCTGCCGACGAACTCGGGCAGCGCGGACTCGGCGGCCATCCGGGACGGGGTGCGGCGCCACTCCGAGGACTTCCGCAGCACCAGGCTCGACGGGTTGAACTGGAGCGGGAGCCTCGCGATCACCCCGCCGGGCTGGGCGCCGACCGTCGCCGGCGGCTCCATGATGGCCAGTTGGGCCCGGGTGACACTCGCGGGGACGTCTGACATCCCGCACCTCCTTCCGTTCGTCGTCCGATGGGTGGCCTGCGCCGGGGGTGGCGCGCCGTCACGATGACGGGCGCAGCCCGGCGTGGGCGATCTCCAGGGACTCCATCGCCGCCTGCGAGTTCGCCGGGTCGAACGACGGGCCCTGCCAGCGGACGGGCACGATGCCGAGCACCTGCCAGCTGACGATGGGGCTCAGGTCGGGCCGCAGGGCCACGATTTCACCGTTCTTGGGCTGGACCCGCCGCACGGTCTCGTCCAGCCAGCGGGCGATCTTGACGGTGTCCGCGGTGACCGCGCGGGTGAGCGTGATGTTCGACCAGGTGATCCGGCCCGGCAGCTGCCAGGAGAAGCCGTTGTTGCCGCCCTCGGCGTACTGGTGGATCTCGACCTCGGCGCCCAGCCCCGAGCACGTCGTGAACTCGCCCAGATCGTTGCCGCCGATCGTGAGCTTGAAGAACACGCTCGTCGCGAAGATGTTGTCGGTCATTCCTGCCTCCGTCGCCCTGCCCGCCTGCCACCTGCCACCTGCCACTGCTGCCCACCGCGCCCCGAGCGCTCAGCGACGGCCGTCGTACGGCCGCCCGGCGCGCTCCCTCCCCCTGCGCAACTCCGCGCGCAGCAGCCGTCCGACGGGCTCGATCAGGCGCCGGGCCAGTTCGTCGAGGTCGGCCCCCGACGTGGGCCCGGTCGACGATCCGCCGCCCTGCTGCGCGGGCGTGGCCGCGGTCGGCGGCGGGGGCGGGGCGGCGGTCTGGACGGTCACCAGAGTGCGGGCCGGTACGGCGGTCAACGGCACCCCGGACAACCCCGCCTGCTCCGCCACCCGTTGCAGCACCCGGGCCGTATCCGTCGAAGGCCGCGCCGGCCCGGACGAACCCGAAGACGGGCCCGCGCCGTCCCGGGACGGCGCGGTCCACGACCACGACCCGGTGCGCAGCGGCGACTCCCCGCCCGCCGCCGGTCCGGCGAAGCCGCCCCCCGCCACGCCCGGCGTCCAGGCGCCACCGCTCGGCAGCGGCGGCGCCGCGGACGCGGGCACGGCCGGGCCGGCGGGCCCGGCGACCGGCAGCCGCTGGACCATCGCCGGGACGGCCGGGGGCGCCGGGGCGCTCGGCGGGGTGAGTCGCACCAACGGCACGCTCGGAACACGGCCACCGGAGGAAGCGGAGGAGGCGGCGGGCGCGGACGCGGGACGCCCCCCACGAGCGGCGGGGACGGCAGGGGCTGCGGCAGACGCCGGCGCATCGTCGGAGAAGGCCGGTCGCACGGTCGGCTCGACCGGGCCGGGGGCAAGGACAGCGGCAGCGGCGGCGGCAGTAGCAGCAGGGCCATCGACAACAGGGCCCGCGGACACCGACCGCTGCACGCTCGCAGCGCGCCCGGCAGGGGAGGCGCCCACGGCCGCCGGGCCCGCATCGGCCACGACGACCGGGGGTGCTGGACGCTCCCCGCGCCGCACCCGACCGGCGGGAACCACGACCGGCACCGCAGCACCTCGCGGCTCCGCCGACCGGACACCCGGCTCGACGGGGCTCGGACCGCCGGAAACCGAACGCTGCACCGCCGGACCCCGACCGCCACGCTCCGCAGCCGCCGACGGCACCGGAGTCTCCCCGCGCCGCGCCCGCCCGGACGGGGCGGTGCCGGGCGCTACGGGCTGCCCGCCCGGCGCCTCCGGACGAGGGACCCCGGCCGTCGTCGAACGCTGCACACCAGCCCGCCCCGCCGGCGGACCGCCGCGCTCCGACCGGCGCGTATCCGCCTCCATCGGGCCAGTTCCGGGGCCGACGGCCACCGGAGCTGAGCCACCAGTCGCCGGACCCCGCACACCTGCACGCGCAGAGGGGGCACCACCGCGCCCCGACGGCCGCGGCTCCTGCGCCGCCGAGCCGGCCGACGCCGACGAGCGCGCATCCGCCCTCACCGGGCCGGCTCCGCCGGGCACCGAACGCTGCACGCTCGGACGCCTCACGGCAGCAGAACGCCCCGCCGGGCCCGAGCCCGCAGAGTCGGCGGAGCCGCCGGACGTCGATCCCCGCGCACCCGCACGCGCCACCACGGCACCCCGCGCACCCTGCGCCGCCGGGCCGGGGCCTTCCGGGTCCGCCGGGGACGCCGGTGCCGCCGGGCGCGCGGCGTCGGGTCGGCTCGCCTGGGCCCGTCGGGGCAGGCGCAGGACGGCGGCGGCCCGGTGCCGCCAGCTCGCGGGTGCCGCCGGTTCCGGAAGGACCGGCGGCACCTGGGTGCGCGCGGGCGGCTCCTGCGGCCAGGCGGCCCTGACGACGGGCGGGACGGGCGTGGGCGCCGGCGCTCGGCCGGACACCGGTCCGGGCGCCGTCGCCGGTGCGGCAAGCGTGGACGCCATGCGGCGCTCGCCGAGCAGGCCGAGCGTGCGGTGGCCCGGCCCGGCCGCCGGACGTGCGGCGCTGCCACCGATCGGCGAGCGGGCCACGACCAGCGGGCCGGGCTCACCCGGCGCAGCGGTCGGCCGCACGTCCCGGGCGCCAGCGGTACCGCCGGTGCCACTGGTACCACCGCTGCGCCGGGCCCGGCGGGCCGCGTCCTGCGGTGCCGTCCCGGGGGGCGACTGCGGCCCGGCGACGGGGCCGGGCTCGGAGGAGCCGCCCTGCCCGCTCGTGTCATCGCTTCGCGTGCCGGGCGCGGCCGCACGCTGGACTGCCGTGGAGCCCGGCGCGGCGACGGGCTTGCCCGTGGCGCGAGGAGCGCCTTCCGGGCTCGGGGCCGCCGCGCTTCGGCCGACCGACTGCGGCGGTGCGGAAGAGGCGGGGTTGTCGGGGGTGGCGGGAGTCCGTGGGGTGTCGGGAGTCGCCGGAGCGCTGTGGGCCGGGGCCGTGGTCCGCTGGACGGGGCCGCGCCGACCGTCGGGCGTACCGGCGGCCCGTGCTCCGGGTGCCGCGCCCGCCGTCGGCGGCAGCGCGGCCAGCGGCGCGCCCAGGCCCCCGTGCATGCGGGCGTTGGACGATTCGGGGCGCGCCTGTTCGGCGCGCGGCTGGGCGGCGCGCTGCGCCGCGGTCGGACCGCCACCGGTCTGGACGGCGCGCTGTACGGGAGCGTCCCCGCGCCGTCCGGGCTCGGGGCGGGCAGAGCGAGCCGAGCGCGCCGGACTGCCCGGTGCCGACGGTTCCTCGCCGTCCGACCCGCTCCCCGCCGGAGCGGTCGGCTGCGCGGGCGGGGAGACGATCGGCATCGGCCCCTGCCCGGCCCCGGGGCCGGGTACGGGCCCGAGGCCTGCCGCACCGTCGGCGTTGAGCCGTGGCGAGGCGCTGGCGGGCAGCGAGGTCAGCGGGGCGCCGAGCACGGGTCGGCCCGGTGCGGCGCCTCCCCTCGCGCTGCCTCCCCTCGCGGCACGCTGCACGGCGTCGCCGGTGTGCGGGGTCGGGGTGTCGGTCGGCCGCACCGGGGCTGGTTCCGAGGTCTCGGACGGCCGCGCGGTGGCACCCGGCTCCACGACGGGCGGAGCAACGTCGGCGGACTGCTCCACCGGCTTCGCGCCCTCGGCAGGCTCCACCGGCCTCGCGCCCTCGGGACGCTCCACCGGCGCGACGGCAGCGGAACGTTCCACCGTCGCCGCGCTCGCGGCACGCTGCACCGGCCGGGGCGGGATCACGGCCACCGCGCGTGTCGGCAACGACCGGGGGCGGGGCGCGGCGGTCAGCGGCTTCCCGACGCGGCGCGCCGGGACCGGCCGGGCAGGCACGGCGTGCCCGGCAGGCGGCACCTCGGAACCATGAGCAGAGGCAGGGGCAGGGGCAGGGGCGGGGGCAGGGGCGGCGCCGCCCTCGGCGGCCACCGCCCGTACGGGCAGCCGTCGCACCGCGGCGCCCGACCTCTGCACCTGCCGCACCCGACCGAGCCCACCTGTCGCGCCCGGCCCGTCCCCCGCCGAAGCCAGGACCGAGTCCGAGGCCGGATCCGCAGCCGCCGACGGCGCCACCGCCGCTGCGGCGTACGGCAGCACGGGCCCGTCCGCCCCGGCGGAGACCGCCGGTCCGGGGGGCCGTGCCACCGCCCGCAGGATGCCCGCCGGGGCGGACGGCAGGACCGCGTGCCCGAGCGCGCCGGTCAGCGAGGGGTTCTGCCAGGAGGCGAGCCGGGAGCGGAACCGCAGGCCGTCGCTGACCCCGCCCGCCGCCCCCGCGAGGGTCGGGGTCAGGGGCGCGACCGCGCGCCAACCACCGTCCGGGGCGGGCGCGTCGGCCCGGGGCGAGGGAGCCGCGTCACCCGTGCCGCCCGTAGCACCTGAGGCACCCGTAGCACCCGGGGCGCCCGAAGCGCCCGCCTCGCCCGGCCCGCCGGCCTTCCGGCGCCCGAGCCGGTCCCGAATCCCCATCCCGCGCTCACCCGCCTTCGTTGACGCGGGTGTTGATCCGCGCGATCTCCCGCACCCACGCGCGGCGTTCCTGGTGGGACAGGTCGAGGATGTCCTCCCGCTGCCAGTGGAAGTGGTAGGCGATGTACGCGACCTCCTCGTACAGCCGGGTGGTCGCGTACGTCACCATTCCCCCAGGCGCCCACCAGCGAGGTCGACCTCGAAGGAGCCGTCGCAGTGCGGGCAGGTCACCGCGGCGCGGGTGTGGCCCTCGCTGTTGATCCGCTGGTAGAAGTCCTGGAGGAACGCGACGTCGGTGGCGTACATCTGCTCGACGACGCCGGCGTGCACGTCGGTGACGGTGCCGAGCCGGGTGATCACGTGGCTGAGCAGCACGACGCTCAGGTACGCCGGGTTCTCCTTGACCCGCAAGTCGATCTGGGGCATGAGTTCGTCCCGCGCGGTGGCCAGGCGCATGGCGCCGTGCCGGTGCAGGGTGCCCTCGTCGTCCAGGTACCCGCGCGGGAGCTCGAACTCGAACTCCGTGTGCAGCCCGTGCCCCTGGGGGCCCCGCCCCCGCTGCGGCGCGGCGGCCTGCGGGGCCGGGGCCGCGGCGGGAGCGGGGGCGGCTGACGGAGCCTGCTCCAGGAGTTCGTCGAGGCTGATCCGTCGTCTCATTCGACGGTGATCTCCTCGAACACGATGGTCACCGTCTCGGTCGCGGCGCTGGACTCACCGGCGGTGAGGGTGGGGCCCTCCCACCGGCTGGCCCAGGCGTTCATCAGCTGGATCCGCCGGAGGGTGGCGCCGGTGGTGTCCTTGACCTCGATGGTGAGGTTCTGGCGCGCGGTGTTGATCGCGCCGTTGTTGAGGGTCTCGTTGATCCACTTGGTGAACGCCCCGCTCTTGTCGAGCCCGCGGGTGATCGTCACCTCGCCCGGGAGCCGCGCGCCGGGCTGTTTGCGGACGATCAGCTTGCCCTGCTGGGTCACCTGCTTGTACTCGACGACGTCCTGGTCGACGGTCAGGTTGCTGATCTCCTTGACCGACTCGACGTTGTAGCCGCCGAGTTGGACGCCGAATATGTGTGTGGAGAGCGGATCGCCTTCAGCCATGACTTCCTGTCACCTTCCGGTCTGTGCTGGCCTGCTGGTCACTCGTTGACGAGGCTCGTGCTGTCCGAGAACTGGGAGAGCCGGAACACCACGAACTCGGCGGGCTTCACCGGAGCGACCCCGATCTCGCACACCACCTGCCCGAGGTCGATGGACTCCTGCGGGTTGTTCTCACGGTCGCACTTGACGTAGAACGCCTCCGCGGCCGTGGCGCCGAACAGCGCCCCGCGTCGCCATTCCTCGGTCAGGAACGCCGTGATGTTGCGGCGGATGCTGGACCACAGCCGGTCGTCGTTGGGCTCGAACACCACCCACTGGGTCCCCAGGAGGATGGACTCCTCCAGGTAGTTGAAGAGCCGCCGCACGTTGAGGTAGCGCCACGCCGGGTCCGAGGAGAGGGTCCGGGCGCCCCAGATCCGGATGCCGCGCCCGGGGAAGGCCCGCACGCAGTTGACGCCGATCGGGTTCAGCAGGTCCTGCTCGCCCTTGCTGAGGCGGATCTCCAGGTCCACCGCGCCGCGGATGACCTCGTTGGCCGGCGCCTTGTGCACGCCGCGCTCGGCGTCGCTGCGCGCCCACACCCCGGCGGCGTGCCCGCTCGGGGGGACCATCGTGTTGCGGCCGGTCGCCGGGTCGAACACCTTGATCCACGGGTAGTACAGGGCCGCGTAGCGGGAGTCGAAGCCCGCCTCGTTGTTGCGCCAGTTGCGCACCTGCTGGGCGCTCAGCCCGGGCGGGGCGTCCAGGACGGCGATCCGGTCGCCCATCTGCTCGCAGTGCGACATCACCGCGAGCTGGACGGTCCGCACGCCCTCGGCGTCGATGTCCCCGCGCTGGTAGGCGCTCATCAGGTCGGGCACCGCGACCATGGTGATCTCGTCGATCGCCTCCAGGCCGGAGAACCCGGTGCGGGCCGAGGCGTCGCCGACGTACTCGGCGGGGCTGATCCGGGTCGTGGCGGCGGGGGCGACCGGCCCGGGCGCGGGGGCTGCGGCGAGGGCGAGCGTCTGGCGCTCCGGGCGGCTCGGCGCGGTGCCCGGCTGCTCGCTGACCGCGACGAGCTTGGACTCGCGCAGCTGGGTGACGACGTAGCCCTTGGTGTTCTTGCGGGTCGAGACGTCGTACGTCTCGGCGACCTCGGCGCCCTTGCGGACCACCAGCCGGAACCGGTCGTCGGGAACGTTGTCGCCCTCGACGTCGGCGATCTCGACGGTCAGGTCGGCGCCCCCGGCGGGCAGGGCCGTGAACAGGAAGCCGGCGTGGGCGGTGGGCGCGGGCGCCGATCGGGCGGCCGGCGGCCAGCCGCCGGCCGTGTCGCCGCCGGGCTCGCCGATCCGCACGACGTAGACGGCGCCGCCGCCGTTGGCGAAGAAGCCGTAGACGGCGTGGGGCAGGTAGGTGCCTTCGGAGAAGCCGCCGAACTGCTGGACGTACTGGTCCCAGTTGGTCACCAGGGTGGGCTCGTGGAAGGGGCCGGTCTGGGCGAAGCCGACGAGGGCGGCGACGGCCGTGCCGACACCCTCGATCGGCCGGGCACCGGACTGGACCTCCTCCACGTACACGCCCGGGGTGAGGTACGACGGCATGCTCGCTCCTTCGGGGTGGCCGATCATTCGCCACCGAGTCTGCTGCCGGGCCGCCGCCCGCGACATGTCCGCAGGTCCCGGACCAGGGGCAGAGCCGCTGCCCCGGCGGGCACCCCGGCGGGCACTTGCCGACCCGCCGTCGTCGCGCCGGCCCGCGGCCCGGCACCGGCCCGGCCGCGCGCTCAGGCCCGCCCGGTGCCCCCGGAGGCACGCGACCACGGCCCGAACTCGCTCTCCAGGACGAGCCGGCCGAGCTTGCGGTACTCCCGCTCGACCGCGAACACCAGCTCCGCCATGCCCAGCGGGCGGCCCGTCTCGGCGGCCAGGTAGGCCGCGGTCACCGCACAGGCCCGGATGGAGCCGCCGGCGAGTTCGAAGTGCCGTGCGCAGAACGCCAGGTCGAGGTCGTCGCCGCGGGGGATCCGCGGGCCCAGGCAGCGCTCCCACAGGGCGTGCCGCTGTTCCTCGTCCGGCACCGGGAACTCCGCGATGACGTCCAGCCGCCGGGTGAACGCCTCGTCGAGGTTGGCGCGCAGGTTGGTCGTCAGCACGGCGATCCCGTCGAAGGACTCCATCCGCTGCAACAGGTACGCCGACTCCACGTTGGCGTGGCGGTCGTGGGCGTCCTTGACCTGCGACCGCTTGCCGAAGATCGCGTCGGCCTCGTCGAACAGCAGGACGGCGTTCACGTGCGAGGCCTCGGTGAAGATCCGCTCCAGGTTCTTCTCCGTCTCGCCGATGTACTTGTCCACGACGGTGGACAGGTCCACGACGTACAGCTCCATGCCGAGTTCGGCGGCGACCACCTCGGCCGACATGGTCTTCCCGGTGCCCGACTCCCCCGCGAACAGCGCGATCACCCCGCGCCCGCGCCCTCCGCCCGGCCGCATCCGCCACTGGCCGAGCACCTGGTCGCGGTGCCTGGCGCGTAGCGCGAGCTCGTGCAGCTGGCGCGCGGTGGGCTCGGGCAGCACCAGGTCGTCCCACCCGACGGCGGGCTCGATCCGGCGGGCGAGGCGGGCGAGCCCCGCCCCGTTCTGCGCCCGTACGGCGGCCCGCAGGTCGTCGGCGGTCACCGGGCGGTGTTCGGCGGCGGCCGTCCTGGTCGCGACCCCGGCGGCCCTGACCACCTGGTCCTCGTCCAGCTGGTACGGGGCGACGGCCTCGGCCAACTCGGCTCTCAGCACGCCCTCGTACGGCCCTTCTCCAGGGCCTTCCCCAGGGCCTTCCCCAGGGCCGTCCGCACGGTCTTCCCCGGGTTCGCCCGAAAACCCACCCGAAGGCTCGTGCGAAGCCCCGCCCAGCGCGTGCGCCCAGCGCTCGGCGCGCTGCGCCGGGTCCAGCGGCGGGGCCACGAGCACCACCGGGCTCTCCTGCGCCCACGTCGGATCCCACGGGCGCGACCCGTGCACGAGCAGCGGCACCTCGGCGAGTTCCGCGCACAGCTCGCGCAACAGCCCGGCTCGCTCCGGGCGTTCGGGTTCGAGCCGCTCCAGCGGGCCCAGCACCACACCGCTGCCGCTCAGCCGCGCCTCCCGGGCGAGCGCCCGGACCACGGCCTCCGGGGGGCGGGCGGCGAGCGTGGTGACGTCGACGACCAGGGCCCGGCGGCCGAGGCCCGCGAGGGCGTCGACCGCGAGCCGTCCGGCGTTGCCGCCCCGGTCCAGCAGGTGCACCAGTCCGCCGCCGTTGGCCACGGTGGCGCGCAGCCGGCGCGCGGCCTGCGGCGGGGTGCCAGCACCGGACCGGCCGACGCGGACGAGCCCGCGCAGCGTGCCGTCGGGTTCGTCCGAGCCGAGCAGATGGGCCGTCACCCGGTCGGGCAGGCGCAGGCCCCGGGAGAGCAGCGGGCGCTCCGGTTCGGTGACCTCCAGCAGGCCGCCGGCGATCAGCGGGGCCTGGGCCGAGAAGCGGAACCGGCCGGCGCCCGCCCCGGACAGCCCGCACAGTTCGAGCGCGAGCCCGATGGTCGGCCGGCGCAGGGTCAGGTCGTCGTTGAGGTACCCGTAGAGCCGTTCGAAGCGGGTGTCGAGGTCGGGGGCGAGTGCCACCAGCAGGAGTTCGAGGTCCAGCGGGAGCAGTCCGAAGCCGTCGACGAGCCGTTCGGTCCTCGATCCGGGCGGTGGCGGCGGTGGTTCCCCGAGGTCGGCGCCGGCCCGGCCCGTCGCGGCGGGCGCCGCGAGGATCCGTTCCGCCGCCTCCGGGGTGAGGTACTGGCCCCGGTACGGGTCGTCCGGGTCCGGGTCGTCGGCCCTGCGCTCGCGGACGGCGGCCCGGATCCGCTGTTCGAGGCGGCTCAGCCGCTCCCACAGGTCGTCCAGGTCCGCGGCGGGCCCGCTGGTGGCCGCCGGTTCGAGGTCGAGGGTCATCGCGGCGCACCGCCGCGCCGTCTGCGGCCGGGCGGCAGCCGGCGTTCCCGGGGCGCGGCGAAGCCGTCCGCGCCGGGGTCCGTGCCGCCCTCGTAGCGCAGCCGGCGGCCCGGGTCGGCCGTGGCCTCCGGGGTGTCGTCGCCGCTCTCGCCATCCTCTCCGCCCTTGTCGACGGCGCGCAGCACGAGCCCGTCGGTGACCGGCGGCCCCGCCTGGGCCCGCTGGCCGGACAGCGGGGCGAGCACCCTGAGGTCGATCGAGGGCTTCAGCTCGCCGCCGAGGGCCGACCACACGTCGGACACCGACGGCATGCCCTCGCTGCGCCCGGCGGTCTCCAGCCCGACGGTGAGCCCGAGTTCGGCGAGCGTTCCGGTGAGCAGGCGGGCGGGCAGCGCGTCGGCGGCCGTCAGGCAGCGGAGCACCTCCGACAGCAGCCGGTGCTCGTCCTGGGCCCGGTTGGTCCACGCCGTCACCAGGTAGGCCAGTTCGAACCAGCGGGGCGCGCTGCGCCAGGCCACGACCACGCCGTCGGCGTCGTGCTGCTCGGCGGCGCCGGCCTGGCGGCGGGACACGTCCTCGCGGATGCCGTAGAGGAAGACGCTGACGGTGGGGGCGTTGCGCCGGGCGGCCCAGTCCCGGGTCGGCGAGTCGAAGACCAGCTCGATCCCGCGTTCCTGGAGGCCGCTCTCGACGAGCAGGAGCCGCAGCGCCTCGTCGACTTCGTGGATCACCGCCGCTGCACCTCCCCCGGCGGGCCGACGCTGCCGGCCACCACGAGGAAGGGGGTGGTCACCGGGGAGAAGCCGGGGCCGCTCGCGGTGATGGTCCGGGGGCCGGTCTCGTCCTTGGCGAGGATGAGCAGCTGGCCCGCGAAGGTGCCGTCGGCTTTGGGGACGGTGGGTGCCGCGGCGGCGGTGATGCCGGGCGTCCAGGTGAGGGTCACCGGTGTGCCGGGCGGGAAGTCCACGCCGCGGACGGAGGTCACAAAGCCGGGCTTGCCGATCGGCGGCACCGCGACGATGCGGGGCTGGAGGATGCGCAGCGGGGTCCGCGCGACGTGGTCGCCCGGGTCGGCGTCCGTGCCGGTGGTGGTCAGGACGGAGGTGATGGTGGTGTCCAGGGTCGCCTCGGGGGCGAGCACCACCTGCACGACGGCGCTGCCGCCCGGGGGCAGGTCGGCCACGTCGCAGACGCCGCCGGTGCAGCCGGGGGGCATCGGCCCGGTGGGGACGCCGGCGGGCAGGCCGAGCGAGACGCGCAGTCCGGTGGCGAGGGCCTGGCCGTCGTTGCGCACGGTGTAGGTGACGGTGACCCGGCCGCCGACGTACCCGGGGTTCGGCTGGGCTCCGACCGTCACGGCCGGTCCGGCCTTCGGCGCGGGCGGCGCCGGCTGCGGTGCGGGGGCCGGGGCGGGCGGCGGTGGCGGCGGGGCCGGCGGTGAGGAGACGGGCGGCGCCGGGGTCGGGGTCTGGGTCTGGGTCTGGGTCGGTGTCGGCGAGGCAGTCGGGGTCGGGGTCGGGGTCGGAGACGGGCTCGGGGACGGCGACGCGGCCTGGACGGGTACGACCGTCTGCGCGGTGTTGTCCTCGGGCTTCGGGTCGACCACCGCCCCGGTCACCCACCAGCCGAACCGCTGGTCGCCGGCCACGGTGCCGACGACGGTGGCGGTCACCTGGACGACCGCGCCCGGGGCCAGGGTGCCGAGTTCGCACCGGAGGGCGTCGGCGGCGCAGGTGCCGGCCGTGGCCTTCAGCCCGGTGAGCCGGGCGCCCGTCGGCACGGACACGGTGAACGCGGTGCCGGGCGAGGGCGCCGGGCCGTGGTTGGTGACGGTGATGGCCACGGTGGTGGAGCCCCCGATCTGCATCGGGATGGTGGCGGCCGGCGCGCTCAGCGACAGGTCGACGGACTGCTGGACGCTCGGCTCCTTCTGCCGCCCCGGCAGCCTGGAATTGACGGAGGTGAGCCGGCCGGTCGCGAAGTCGTAGCTCTGCAGCGCCTCCGGCGAGTTCGCCGGCAGGGCCCGGCGGGAGGTCAGCACCAGCTGCCCGCCGTCCGCCGTCCAGGCGACGTCGCGGGGCTGGAACGGGCCGGTGGCGGAGGTGTCCGGCAGCGGGCGGCGGCAGGCGTTCCGGTCCTGGCTCAGTCCGGTGGGCAGGACCACCGTGCAGCCGTCGCCGGTCGCCGAGCTGACGAGGACTCCGTTGCGCTGGTTGAGCCCGCCGTCGCCGGTCTTGCGGTTGAAGGCGACGCGCCGGCCGTCGGGCGAGAACGCGGGGCTGTCGTCGATGACGGCGCAGGCGTCCGGGCAGGCCTTACGGCTGAGGTCGGTGGGCCGGTCGAGGGCGTCGGCGGGCACGGTCCACACGTGCTTGTTGCCGCCGTTGCCGTTGACGACCTCGGTCCTGGTGTAGGCGATCAGCTTGCCGTCCGGGGACCACGAGGGCTGGGCCATGGACGCGGCCGGCTGGCCGTTGGTCGGTTCGACGGTGCCGACGATCGCGCCGGTCGACACGTCCGCGATCAGCACCCGTCCGGGGCCGGAGGCAGCCCCGACGCCGCCGGGCGAGGTCCGGGTGAAGGCCATCAGGCGGCCGTCGGGCGAGAGCTCCGGGTCGGTGTCCCAGTCCTTCGGCCCGCGCCCGGCGAGGTTCATCGGCTTCGGGTCGGAGCCGTCGGCGCCGGTCTGCCAGATCCGTTCGATCCGGCCTGCGGGCGAGTCCTCGAAGCGGGTCAGCACGATCCGCCGGCCGTCCGGCGTGTAGGTCTGCCGTTCGAACCACGGGTCGTAGCCGGGGCGGGGGTTGAACAGGGGGTCGGCGGCGGGGTCGGTATTGGTGTCGGCGGCCGGGTCCTCCCGGAGCACGCTGACGCCCAGGTCGCGCGGGTCCGCTCCGTCGGGGCGGATGTCCGACAGGTCGGCCACGTTGGGGGTGTCGGCGCTGTTGCGGTCCACGACGGGCCCGCCGCCCTTCTGGGGGCCGAGCCAGACCGGTGTGCGGACGGCGCGGTCCTCGCTCGCCACCAGTTCAGCCCCGCCGCAGAAGCAGGTCAGGGCGCGGTACACGTTCTCGTACGGCGTCGGGTCGGCGTTCTGCCGGTTGGGGCTGAGGAAGAGCACGCCGCTGCCGTCGGGCAGCCACCCGGCGGACCTGGTCCGCCAGTCGCCGCCGATGCCGGGGAAGAACGCCCGGTCGTTGGTGCCCTCGGGCGAGATCACCCGCAGCTGCGGGCCGGTCTGGCCGGCCTGGTCCCAGGTGTAGACGATCTGGTCGCGCAGGTCGGGCGCGTCCACCGGGTTCCACGCCGGTTCGACGGCGTCGCCGGCGGTCACCGCGGTGATCCGCCGCGCCGCGCCACCGGCCAGCGGCATGACGTAGACCTGGGTGTGCGCCGGGTCCACGTCGCAGGTGTACGCGACCCACTTGCCGTCGGGCGAGACCGTCGGGTGCGCCTCGGAGTCCGCGGTGTCGGTCAGCCTGCGCAGGCCGGTGCCGTCGGTGTTGACCACCCAGAGGTCCCGCTGGGTCTGCCCGTTGCGTCCGCCGGGCTCGACCGCGTCGAACACGACGGTCCTGCCGTCCGGGGCGAGCGTCGGCTCCGCGGTGTCCATGCCGGTGGTGAGCCGGCGCACCGCGCCCGACGCCTCGCGCAGGTAGACCTGGGGCAGCGGGCCGTCCCGCAGGCTGGTGAACACCAGCTGGTCGCCGCGCGCGGAGGGTTCGGTGTCGAAGTGGACGGGGCCGGGCCCGAACAGCGACGCGCTCGACGTCGGCCCGGTCAGCCGCGCCAGGCTGCGGTGGCCGGTGCCGGCGTAGACGATCCGTCCGCTCTCCGCCGTGGCCCCGGCGGCCACCGGGGCGGCGCCTCTTCCGTCGCCGTCGGAGTTCGCGGTGCCCAGTGTCACCACGGCCACGGCCAGGGACAGCAACGTCGCGACGGCGGCTCGCGCCGAGCGCCGCAGGGGGCGGGGAGTGCCGGTGGCGCCGATCACGCTCAACCTCACAGACCGAGAAGGCGGTACGTCCGGCAGTCTCCCCGGCCCGGGCGCGCGGGCGACAGGCCCCGGGCACCCGAGCCGGGGGTAGCGACCGGTGCCCCTGAGGGCAATCCGGCGCCGCCGCTCCGGCGGCGTCGTCAGATGAGGCCGTGGCGCATCGCGTACCCGACGGCGTGGGCGCGGTTGCGCAGTCCCAGCCGGGTGGTGATCTCGTGCAGCACGTTCTTGACCGTGCGTTCGGAGTACGAGGTCTCGGCCGCTATCTCACTGGTGTCGAGGCCGTCGGCGACCAGTCGGAGCATCTCCGCCTCGCGCGCGGTCAGGGTCGACAGGGTCAGACCGCGCGGGTCGAGCATGGTGCGCTGGAGGCTGCCGACCCGGTCGAGCAGCTTGCCGAGGAGGTCCCCCGGCATGACGCCCTCGCCGTTGGCCAGGGCGGTGATGAGGTGGACGAGCCGGTCCTGGTCGGCGTCCGAGCGGCGCAGCACGGCGCCGACGCCGCACTCGATGATGGTCTGCAGGCCGCCGGCCTCGAAGTGGCCCACGACCAGCCCGGTCCGGCTCTGCGTGTTGAGCCGGAGCCGGCGCAGCCGGTCGGTCACGGCGTCGTTCAGCCCGTCGACCACCATCAGGGAGACCTGTGCGCGCGCGACGTCGCCCTCGGCGAGCAGTTCCACCTCCGGCCGGTGCCTCAGCTGCTGGACGACGCCCGTGTGCAGGATGATGTCCTC
This sequence comes from Kitasatospora sp. NPDC098663, assembly GCF_044760075.1. Taxonomy (NCBI): domain Bacteria; kingdom Bacillati; phylum Actinomycetota; class Actinomycetes; order Kitasatosporales; family Streptomycetaceae; genus Kitasatospora; species Kitasatospora sp. NPDC098663. The sequence goes on from NZ_JBIWAP010000015.1 coordinate 103,195, forward strand.
CGCGTACACCGCCACCTGGACCCGGCCGGGCTTCACGTTCACGCGCACCGCGGCGGGCTCGGCCGATCCACGCGGTCGGGCCTGGACGGACCTGGTCGCCCCGACGGCCTCATGGGTGGTGGTCTCGATCATCGTCATCCAACTGTTCCGTTCTGCTTCGTCTGCGTCACCGGACGCATGGTGAGGACGGCCGGGCGCCATGTCATGGAGCCGGCCGCGGGTGTTGCCGGGGGGGCGGGGTGGGGAGCGCTGGCTGGGGGCGGGGCATCGGCCCCGGGCAGGGCGTGGTTGTTCCCGCGGGCAAGGGGTGTGCCCGCGGCTTGCCCGCGGGGCTCTCTCCTGGGGGTGTCCTCCGGTCCTACCGTCACGGCATGACCGCATCCGCCGAACTCGGCCTTCCCGCGCTGACGGTGTCGCCCGGAGACGTGGCCACGACGACCCTGACGGTACGCAACGACACCGATATCGTTGAGGCGTACTCGCTCGAGGTGGTCGGGGCCTGCGCTTCGTGGACGACGGTCGAGCCGGCCCGTCTCTCGCTCTTCCCGGGGACGTCCGAGACGGTGACGATACGGCTCGCCCCGGCTCGCTCGCACGAGGTGCGGGCGGGTGAGTTCCCGCTCGGCATCCGGGTGTTGCCCGCCGAGCGCCCCGAACTGGTGACCGTGCCGGAGACGACCGTCACCGTGACGCCGTTCCGGGAGCTGCGCGCCGCGCTCGCTCCCCGGCGCCGCCGGGGCTGGCTCCGCGCCCGCTACCGGACGTCGGTGCGCAACCTCGGGAACACGGCTGCCGTCGTGACGTTCGCCCCGGCGCAGCCCGGCGAGGAGTTGCGCTTCGGGTTCGCCCCGGAGCGGCTGCGACTCGCACCGGGCGAGTCCGCCGAGACCCGGCTGCGGGTGCGCGCGGGCAAGTTGATCTGGTTCGGCAAGCCGGCCACCTGGCCCTTCGAGGTCACCGTCGGCCAGGAGGGCGAGGCCGCCAAGTCGGACGGCCCGCAGCCGGCCGAGCGGCAACACGTGCTGGAGGGCGAGTTCGTCCAGCACGCGCTGCTGCCCAAGTGGCTGCTCGCGCTCATCGCGGCGCTGATCGCGCTGCTGCTGGCCTGGCTCACGCTGGTCCGGCCGGCGGTGCGCAGTTCCGCGAAACAGGCCGCGGACAAGGCCGTCGAGCAGAAGGTCGCCTCGTTCACCCCGGCCCCCGTCGTGGCTCCGCCGGCCCCGGCCCCCGGAGCGACTCCGAGCGGTCAGGGGCAACAGGGCGGCGCTGCGGGCGGCGGCTCCGGCGGTGGTTCGGGCGGCGGCTCCGGCCGCTCGGTCCCGGGGACGGAGCAGCAGTTCTCCACGACGGTGGACGTGACCACCAACACCGGCGGCTCCGCGGTGGGCGCCTACCGGGTGGACCACGGCAAGGTCTTCCGCATCACCGACATCGTCGCCGCCAACTTCCAGGGCGACCAGGGGCTGTTGACCATCAAGTTCGGCGAGCAGACGATCACGACCATCGCCTTGGAGACATTCCGCAACCAGGACTATCACTGGGTGACTCCCATCGAGGTCCCCGAGGACCAGACGGTGACGGCGAGCGTGGTCTGCCAGCAGCCGGGTACGCCCGCCTCGGGGAAGCAGGCCGCCCAGTGCCACGAACTGCTGAACGTCAGTGGGCAGTTGAGCGATATCAAGCGCTGAAACCGCACCTCTCCCTCACTTCCCGTTCACACCATGCACCTGTCAATGGAGTGCAACATTACCGGCCGGTTCAGTAGTCGTTTCTAACACCAACCCGGCCTTGATGGGACAGAGAGTGACGTGAGTGACACCCGCCCGGAAGCCCGGCGGACGCCATAGGGCCCGCCGGCACCGGGCATCCGCCCGAACGGGCAAGCGGAGCGGCCCGTTCGTACAGTGGATCCTGCCCTTTCGCCCATGCCTGACACCTCGTCAACCGGCGTGCCCGGAAACAGGATCGCCGACCGGTCGGTCGGTCAGAAACGGGCGGACAGCCCGTCCGGGGTGCCGGTCGGCGGCCGTCGGCGACCGATTACCCTGGAGGCGGTCGGAGCAGTCGGACCGAGGAGGGGCCCATGCCAGAGCACGACCTGCCCACCCACCCGACCGTGCGCACCGCCGAAGGCCTGCTGCGCGGCCGCCTCCTCGGCCGGCACGCCGTCTTCCGGGGCGTCCCGTACGCCCGGCCCCCGGTGGGCGCGCTGCGCTTCGCCGCCCCCGCCCCGGCCGAACCCTGGCACGGCGTCCGCGAGGCGGAACGGTTCGGCCCGACCCCGCCGCAGTCCGGGCCGACGGCCGCGGGCCCGGCCGGAGGCACTGACTGGCTCACGCTCAACGTCCACACCCCCGACCCGGGCGCGGCCGGACTGCCCGTCCTGGTCTGGATCCCCGGCGGCGGCTACGTCGCGGCGGCCTCGGACGACCCCATGTACGACGCCACGGTCCTGGCCGCCGCCGGACTCGTCGTGGTCAGCCTCAACTACCGGGTGGGCGTCGAGGGTTTCGCCCACCTCGACGGCGCCCCGGCCAACCGCGGCCTGCTCGACCAGGCCGCCGCACTGCGGTGGGTCCGGCGCAACATCGCCGCGTTCGGCGGCGACCCCGACCAGATCACCGTCGCCGGCCAGTCCGCCGGGGCCGGCTCGATCGCCGCGCTGCTCACCATGAAGTCGGTGCGCGGCCTGTTCCGACGCGCCGTCACCCACTCGGTGCCGGGCAGCCACTGCACCCCCGCCCTGGCCGCCGACGTCACCGCCGCACTGGCCGGCCGGCTCGGCACCGCGCCCACCGCCGCCGCCCTGTCCGCGGTCGACCCCTGGCGCCTCGCCGGGGAGCTCACCGCCCTCAGCGCCGACCTGCCCGGACACGGCGAGCGCTGGGGGGCCTTCGCCCAGTCCGGACTCGCGGTCTGCCCGGTCGTCGACGGCGACGTCCTGCCCGAAGCGCCCTGGCCCGCCCTGGCCGCCGGCCGGGCCGCCGGGATCGACCTGCTCGTCGGCCACACCCGCGACGAGTTCCGGCTGTTCACCGTCATGGCCGGCCTCCTCGGCACCTTCACCGAACAGGACGCCCGCACCGCGCTCGACCTCTTCGCCCCGCAGCCGCACGGCCCCCACGCCTACCGCGCCGCGTACCCGCGGGCCACTCCGGACGCACTGCTGGAGGCCGTCCGCTCCGACGCCCTGTTCCGGATGCCCTCGTTCCAGCTCGCCGAGGCCAACACCGCCGCCGGCGGCACCTCCCACCTGTTCGAGCTGGCCCTGCCCGCGCTCGGCGGGGTCCTGGGCGCCTGCCACAGCCTCGACGTCCCCCTGGCCTTCGGAACGCTGGACAGCCCGATCGGGCGGCAGCTCCTCGGCGACACCCCCTCGCCGGAGGCCGTCGCGGTCTCCGGCGAGCTCCACCGGGCCTGGGTCTCCTTCGCCACCACCGGCGATCCCGGCTGGCCCGCCTTCCACCCCGACGAACAGCTCACCCGCGTCCTGGACGCCCGCCCCCGCACCGTCCGCTACCCCGAGCAGACCGCCCGCCGGATCTGGGCCGGACACCACCCCGCCGCCTTCGACCTGCGCTGACCGCCCGGAACGCCGCCGCAGGGCGGGTCAGCCCTTGACCACGCCCAGCGGCACCAGGCGGGCGACCGGCCGGGCGAGCCCGGCGGCCTCGGTGGCGGCGGCCACCGCGTCGACGTCCTTGTACGCCCGGGGAGTCTCCTCCGCCAGCGCCCGCCAGGACGCCGGCCGCACCGCGATGCCGCGCGCCTCCAGTTCGCCGCGCAGCTGCTCCCCGCGCACCGTCCGCAGCGCCTGGTGGCGGCTCCACACCCGCCCGGCCCCGTGGCAGGCGGAGCCGAAGGCCTCGTTGCCGGGCAGCCCGACCATGACGTACGAGGCGGTGCCCATCGTCCCGGGCACCAGCACCGGCTGTCCGGCCCGCAGGAGGTCCGCGGGCAGGCCGGGGTCGCCGGGCGGCAGCGCCCTGGTGGCGCCCTTGCGGTGGACGCACAGCCGCCGCGGCACGCCGTCCACGTCGTGGGTCTCCAGCTTGGCGAGGTTGTGCGACACGTCGTACACCAGCTCCAGGCCGACCCCGAGGGCGGTGGCGAAGGCGCGGCGGGCCGCCTCGGAGAGCAGCTGCCGGTTGGCCCGCCCGTAGTTGGCCGCGGCGACCATGGCGCCCAGGTAGGCGCGGCCGCGCGGCGAGTCGACCGGGGTGCAGGCGAGCTGGCGGTCGGGGAGCTCGATCCGCCGGCGCTCCAGGTCGCGGTCCATGGCGTGGACGTGGTCGGTGCAGATCTGGTGGCCGAGGCCGCGCGAGCCGCAGTGGATCATGACGCACACCTGGCCCGGCCGCAGGCCGAACGCCGCCGCCGTCTCCGGGTCGTGCACCCGGTCGACGGCCTGGACCTCCAGGAAGTGGTTGGCCGAGCCGAGGCTGCCGACCTGGTGCAGGCCGCGCTCGACGGCGCGGGTGCTGACCTCGCCCGGGGCCGCGCCGGCCAGGACGCCGCCGTCCTCGCAGCGCTCCAGGTCGCGTGGCACCCCGTGGCCGTGCTCGACGGCGTAGCGGGCGCCGCCGAGCAGCAGGTCGTCCAGTTCCTCCGGTCCGGACAGCCGCCACAGGCCGCCCCGGCCGAGGCCGCGCGGGACGGTGCGGTCGAGCAGGTCCATCAGGCGGGTGACCCGCTCGGGGTCGAGTTCGTCGCGGCCGACGCCCGCGCCCAGCAGTCGGACCCCGCAGGAGATGTCGAAGCCGACCCCGCCGGGCGAGATCACCCCACCCTGGTCGACGTCGGTCGCGGCCACCCCACCGATCGGGAAGCCGTAGCCCCAGTGCACGTCGGGCATCGCGAAGGAGGCGCGGACGATGCCGGGCAGGGTCGCCACGTTGGCCACCTGCTCCAGCGCCTTGTCCCCGGCGGCCTGCGGCAGCAGCGCGCGGCTGGCGAAGACCACGCCCGGCACGCGCATCGGCGGGCGCGGTTCGATCCGCCAGCGGCAGCGGCCCGCCTCGACCAGTGCGATCTCCACTTCGCTCACCCCGTTCCGTTCCCGTCGCGCCCGGTGTCGCCCCCGACCCGCTCAGACGTCCACCGTCACCCGGCAGGTCCAGCCGTCCGGGCCGGCGCGCAGGTCCAGATCGTGCAGCGAGACGGCCTTCGGCACGGCGCCGACCAGGGCCGCGGTGGCGGCGTCCGCCATCCGGAAGCGGACCTCGAGGGTCCGGGCGCCGTCCAGACCGCGGATCGGGCCGAGCGCCAGCCCGGCCGGGAGTTCGCCGTCGGCGTCCATCCGGTAGACGACCTCCTCCAGGACGCCCGCGAGCAGGTCCGCGTCGCTCGCCGCGAGGACGGTGCAGCCGCGCTCACCGACGATCCGCGCGCCGGAGAGGTCCGCGAAGCCGCCCACGACGGCGTGCACCAGCTCGCCGATGCAGCCCTCGGCCGTCGGCGCCCAGGCCTCCACCCGCAGGTCCGCCGTGTGCGGCACGGTCCGGTGGCCGCTGCCGGCACGCCCCGCGGGTCCGCGACCGTCCACGAGCGACGCCTCCCGCCCCCGTTGACGCTTCCCCCTCCAGCCTCGTCCCGCGGGGCCCCCGGAGGCAACCGCAACGGCGCCCGGGGCGGGTCGGACAGGGCCTAGCTAGTCGCGGACCGAGGCGAGGTAGGCGGCGGTCAGGTCGGGGGTCGCCAGCCAGGCGGCGTGGTCGCTCGGCTCCGCGTAGGTGTTGGCGAGCCGGCGGGCGACCTCCTCGTGCTCGGCGGCGGCCGCGAACACGCCCTGTAGGTGGTCCGGCACAGTGAGCATCGCGGCGGTGAACTCGACCGCGTGCCGGGCGTGTTGCCGCCAGAAGCGCTCTGCGGTGCGGCACATCCAGTCCGCGGTGTAGGGGGCCTCGCCGTGCTCGACGATCGCCCGCAGGTACGCCTGCGCCGCCCGCGCGGCGCTGTTGGCGCCCTGGCCGGCGATCGGGTCGTTCACCACCACCGCGTCGCCGAGGCCGAGCACGTGGACGGCGTCGACGCCCGTGCCCAGCTCCGCCACCGGCCGCCGCACCACCGGCGTGACGGCGCCGGACAGTCCGGCCCCGGCATCGGTCGGCTCGGCGTCCGCCCACAGCTCCGCCTCCCACGGCAGGTACTCGCGCAACAGGGCGCGCATCCGGGCGAGTTGGACGTCGGGCTCCGGGGCGTCGCGGAACGCGTCCAGCGGCCCGCCGGGCAGCGCCTCCCACAGCAGGATCGCGCACGGGCCGGAGAGGGTCAGAGCCGGTTGCAGGTACAGCTCGCCCAGGCCGGGCAGCGCGTGCATCCGCGCCCGCGGCTCGGTGCCCGGATCCGGCGAGCCCACCCCGTGGACGTACAGGCAGGACAGTGACCGCTGCGGCCGGTCGAACGGCGAGCGGGCGGCGTCGCGTTCGAAGACCCCGGCCAGTTCGCCGCGCCCGGCCGCGACCACCGTCAGCTCGTGCCGGCGGGCGAGCTCGCACAGGCCGTCCCGGTCCAGCGAGCGGTACTCGACCCGGCCGCCGCGCTCTTCCAGCAGCTCCAGCCAGCGCGCCAGTTTCAGCCGCTGGTCCACCGACTGGGCGGGCTCGTCGAGCGTCATGGTGAACTCCAGCGCCCGCACCCCGGGCGGCACCGCGAGCACCGACCGGACGGCGCGGACCGCCGGCGCCTCCCCCGCCCACAGGTCCAGCCCGGCCGCCGCCTCGGTCCGCAGCGCCGGTCCGAACATCGCCTGGGTGGACAGCACCCGCCCACCGCGCACCTGCGCGGGGGTGCGCTCGGCGACCAGCGTCACCCGGTAGCCGGCCGCCACCAGCCCCAGCGCGAGCTGCAGGCCGGCCTGGCCCGCTCCGACGACGGCGATCCGGCGCATGGCGGCCTCCAGGGTGGGTGGTCTCGGCTGACGGCGCCGACGGCGGCTCGACTGACGGCCCGTCACGCAGGCACAGTAGCCGAGCCGCCGGGGCGCGTCACCGGGGCCGACTGCGCCCCGGCGCGGCCGCTCAGCCCCGCAGGTGCGCGGTGAGCACCTCGACCACGGCCGCGGTCTGCTCCGCCACGTAGAAGTGCCCACCGGGGAAGACTCGCAGGTCGAAACCGCCGGTGGTGTGCCGGTCCCACTGGGCGGCCTGGTCGACGGTGGCGTTCTGGTCCGTCTCCCCCACCAGCGCGGTGATCGGCTGCGGCACGGTCGCCTCCGGTGCGCAGCGGTACGTCTCGATGGCGGTGTAGTCGGCCCGCAGCGCCGGCAGGATCAGCTCGCGCAGCGCCGGGATGGTGAGGATCCGCTCGTCCGTCCCGCCGAGGCGCACGATCGTGTCGAGCAGCCCGTCGTCCGGCAGCCGGTAGACGGCGGTCTCCCGGGGCAGCGAGGGCGCGCGGCCCGCCGAGACGAACAGCCGCTCGGGCCCCGGGAGGCCGTCGCGGGCGAAGCATCGGGCGGTCTCGAAGGCGACGGCCGCGCCCATGCTGTGCCCGAAGAAGGTCAGCGGCCGGTCCGTCCACTCGCGCAGCTCCCGGTAGAGCTGCTCGGCGAGCTCCAGCACCGAGTCGATCGCCGGTTCGGCGAAGCGGTTCTGACGGCCCGGGTACTGGACGGTGAGCACGTCGGCGTAGGGCGCGAGCGCGTTGGCGTACTCCATGTAGTAGCTGGCGGAGCCGCCCGCGTGGGGGAAGATCACGATCCGGGCGGGGGCGGAGTCGGACGGACTGAAGCGGCGGAACCACGGGTTGTCGACGGCGGCACTGCTGGACATGCGGATGCGGACCTCTCTCCGTGACGAACTCTGCTGGCCCTAGTCTCGCAGGGCCCCACCCGACGCGGGCCCGAAACCCGGCGGTTCGACGATCTTGGGGCCCGCCGGCGGTGACGGCGATCTGTCAGTGATCTGCCGGTCAGGCCTGTGATCGTGGGGCTGCCGGCGGGGCCGCAGGCCCGAATCGCGGGTGTCCCGGCGGCCCCGAATTCGCCAGGAGGTCATCAGCATGTCGTCCACAACCCGCAACCGGCCGTGGGACGTTCACCGGCCGCCGGCCGCCGCCGGGAGGAGCGTCCTGGTCACCGGGGGCAACGCCGGTATCGGCTACTTCGTCGCCGAGCAGCTCGCCGGGGCGGGCGCCACGGTCGTGCTCGGCAGCCGGGACGCCGGTCGGGCCGGGGCCGCCATGGCGTCGATCCGCTCCCGCGTCCCCGGCGCCGTGGTGCGCCACCTCCCGCTGGACCTCGCCGACCTGCCCTCCCTGCGGGCCGCCGTGGACGGGCTCGCCCTCGACCACCTCGACGCGGTCGTCCACAACGCCGGGGTCGCGCTGGACGATCCGCCGCGCCGGGAGACCGGGGCCGGGCACGAGCTGATGTTCGCGACCAACCACCTCGGGCACGTCGCGCTCACCCGCTGGCTGGCCCCCCTGCTCACGGCCGCACCGGCGGGCCGCGTCGTGACGGTCGGCAGCTTCGCGGCCCGCTCGGAGCGACTGGACCTCGACGACCTCCAGTCGGCCGTAAACTACCGGCCCAAACGCGCCTACGGCCGCTCGAAACTGGCGCAGATGACCTTCGGCCTCGAACTCGACCGACGCCTCCGCGCCGCCGGCAGCACCGTGCTCAGCCTGCTGGCGCACCCCGGCGGCGCACTCGACTCGCTCACCCCGCCCCGCCCGCCGGTCCACACCCGGACCGTCGCCGAAGGCCTGCGCGGCCTGCCCGCCGGGCTCCTCCTCCAGGGCAAGGACCACGGCGCGTGGCCGATCGTCCGGGCCGTCCTCGACCCGCAGGCCCAGGGCGGCCAGCTCTGGGGCCCCCGCGTCTTCGGCCTGCGCGGCGCCCCCCGCCTCGAACCCGCCCAGCCCCACCTGACCGACCGTGCCGTCGCCGACCGCCTCTGGGACGCCACCTGCCGCCTCGCCGCCGTGGATCCCGGCCTCGGCCTCCTCTGACCTGACCACCGCTCCGGCCGGGGGACTTCACCGCTCCCGGCGGCTCAGGAACTGCTCCCGGTCGCCGCCTCCGCCGGGGGCCTCACCGGGCAGGGCCGAAGTGGACGGCTGTGGCGCGGGAGCGGGAGGCGGTGTCGAGGAGGAGGACGGAGGCCGCTTCCGGGGTCGGTGTCGGCGTGCCGGAGCGCGTGTGGCGGGTGAAGGCGGCGAGCAGTCGGTCCAGGCCCCGGCGGTGGCGGGCGAAGACCCGGGCGGAGGCGTGGCGGCCCCGGGCGCGCTGGCCGTCCAGCGCGGTGGCGGCACCGACGTCGAGCAGCACCAGGTGCAGTTGCCGGCCCTGCCGGGCGGCCTCGCGGGCGAGCCAGCGGCGCATCCAGGCGCGGCTGCCGCAGTCGTGCACCAGCAGCGGCCCGCCGCGCCGCACGGAGGAGCGCAGCAGCCGGACGTGCTCCAGCCGGGCCCAGGGCCGGTAGACCGCGTACGGCAGGCGCGCGGGCATGACCGCCTCGCAGGCCTCGTGGACGGCGCGCGGGTCGACGGTCGGCACCGTCCCCGCCCCGGACCAGCGCCGCAGCAGCGTGCTCTTGCCCGCGCCCGGCAGGCCCGACACGACCACGACGGCATCGGGCGGGTAGCCCACGGTGAACGCCGCCCCCGCGACGCCCCGCAGGTCGAGGACGCCGCGCGGGCGCTCCTCGGCCCCCTGCCCGCCCGGCGCCTCGGCCGTGCCCGTGCTGGTGCCCACGTGTCCCCCGTCCCTGTCCGACGGGGAACCCTAACAACTCCCGGCCGCGGGTACGGCACTCCGGTCCGGGCACGGCAGGACGCCCCGGCAGCGGCCCCTGCCCCCGGGATCCCCCGCACCACTCCACCACCGCACCCGCCCTAAGCTGACGTCCCATCAGACAGGAGGCCGCAGCATGGCGGATTCGGGGCCGACGTACACCGGGCTGGTGTTGGCGGGGCTGGAGCGGGATCCCGGGCGGGTGGCGATCCGCTGGGGGGAGGAGGCACTGACCGCCCGGGAGTGTCTGGACGGGGTGTACCGGACGGCGCGGGCGCTGGCGGGTGCCGGGCTCGGGCGCGGGGACGGCGTGACGGTGCTGGCCGGGAACCGGCCGGAGGCGGTGCTGGTGCGGTTGGCCGCGAACCTGCTGGGGTGCCGGGTGGCGATGCCGCATCCGGACGGCCCGGTCGGCGAGTCGGTGGCGCTGGCCGGGTTCGCCGGGACGTCGGCGCTGGTCTTCGATCCGGCCCGCTGCCGGGCCGCCGCCGAGGGGATCGCGCGGGCGCTGCCCTCGGCGGGTCTGTTCGCGCTGGGGCCGTCGGAGCTCGGGGTGGACCTGTCGGCGGCGGCCGCGTCCCGCTCGCCGGACCCGCTGGCCCCGCGGTTCCGCCCGCAGGACGTGATGGCGGTGCGGTTCACCGGCGGGACGACGGGCCGGCCGAAGGGGGTGCTGCGCCGGTTCGCCCGGCCGCCGCGACCGGCGCTGCTGTCCGGTTCGACGTTCCTGCTCTGTACGGAGCTGTGCCACGGCGGCGGTACGACGGCGGATCTGGCGCTGGCGGCGGGCGGCACGGTGGTGTTGCAGGAGGCCTTCGCCGCCGAGGCGGTGCTGGCGGCGATCGAGCGGTTCCGGGTCTCCCGGGTGTATCTGCCGCCGCACCTGCTCTACCGCGTGCTGGACCATCCGCTGCTGCGCGCGACCGACACCGGCAGCCTGCGCCGCGTCACGTACACCGGCTGTCCGCCGTCGCCGCGCCGGTTGGCGGAGGCGACGCGGCGGCTGGGCCGGGTGCTGCACCAGACGTACAGCCTGACGGAGTGCGGGCCGGTGACGAGGCTGGGCCCGGACGAGCACCTGGACCCGCGGCTGCTGTCGACGGCCGGGCGCCCGTTCCCGGACACCGAGGTGCGGATCGTGGACGAGGAGGGGACGGTGCTGCCGGTGGGCCGGACCGGGGAGATCTGCGTCCGCACCCCGACGGCGATGGTCGGCTACTGGCGCGATCCGGAGCTGACCGCCCGGGTGCTGCGGGACGGCTGGCTGCACACCGGCGATCTGGGCAGCCTGGACGCGGCCGGCTATCTGACGGTGGCCGGGCGCCGCCCGATGGCGATCGTGGACGGGCACAACGTCTTCCCCCGGGACGTCGAGGAGCCGCTGCGCGCGCACCCGGAGGTGCGGGAGGCGGTGATGTTCGCGACGGCCGGACCGGACCGGCTGGAACGGGTGCACGCGGCCGTGGTCACCGGGCCGGGATCGCGGGCGACGGCGGAGGAACTGCGCCGCTGGGCCCGGGAGCGGGTCGGGCCTCGGTGCGCTCCGGACTCCGTCCTGGTGCTGCCGGGGATCCCGCTGACCGGGGCGGGGAAGCCGGACCTCGACGCGCTGCGGGCGTTGGCCACGTCCTCGCAGGAACGGACCGTCATTCCCACAGGGGCGCGCGAGGGAGTGTGACGCGCCCTACTGATGCTTCGAGCGCCCGCGTGGGCGACCTCTCGCGCGGCGGACGACGGGAAGAACCGCCTGTGGACACTCGACCGTGCGGACCGAACTGCCGATACAACCCCGGCGGCCTTCCTCCGCACCGTCCCCAGGAGGCACTTCCTTGACCTGGCTACGCGTCCTGACCGCACTCGGAATCCTCGCCGTCGCGGCCAGTGCAGTGCTCGTCTTCGCCCTCTGCACCGCCACCGCCCGGGGCGAGCGCGCCGGTGAGGACGCACCCGACCCGCGCGCGGACGCCGAAGGCAGCGGGCTCTTCCAGCGGATGGGCGGCGACAGCTGACGGACCAGCCGGCCGCCGCCCCTCCGCTTCCTCGGTGCCCGTCGCCTCAGTGCCCGGCGATGTCGTCCGGGCGGACCTCGATGTGGTCGGCCGCGAGGTCGACCGCCACCCGGTGCTCCATCCCGAGCGACTCCAGGAACTTGACCGGCAGCTGCACCCGCCCGGTGCGGTCCAGCATCACGTACTCGCGCTCGTTGACCGACTCCTCGCCGTGCTCGTCCGTGACGGTGCGGCGCAGCACCTCGCTGCTGGTCCGGCCGTCCCGGATGGCGACCGTGCGGCGCACCTCGCCCGCGACCATCGGGTCGTGGGTGACGATGACGACGGTGGCGCCGAGTTCCCGGTTGACGGTGCGGAAGGACTCGAAGATCACCCCCGCGGTCTCGGAGTCCAGCTCGCCGGTGGGCTCGTCGGCGAGCAGCACCGGCGGGTCGTTGGCCATCGCCACCGCGATCGCGACCCGCTGCTGCTGGCCGCCGGAGAGCTCGTTGGGGCGGCGGTGGGCGAGGTCGCCGATCTCCAGCGCCTCCAGCAGCTCGGCCACCCGGTCGGCCTGCTGCTTGGCCCGCCCGGCCCCGGCCCGGCGCCCGCGCAGCTGCATCGGCAGGGCGACGTTCTCGGCGGCGGTGAGGAAGGGCAGCAGGTTGCGGGCGGTCTGCTGCCAGATGAAGCCGACCACCTCGCGCCGGTAGCGCAGCCGCTCCCGGGCGGACATCTCCAGCAGGTCGCAGCCGGCGACGGTGGCGCTTCCGGCGGTCGGCACGTCGAGCCCGGCGAGGATGGTCAGCAGGGTGGACTTGCCGCTGCCGGAGGCACCGACCAGGGCGACCAGGTCGCCCTGCTGGATGGTCAGCTCCAAGCCCTGCAACGCCTGGACCTCGACGCCCTCGGCGCTGAAGATCCGCACCAGCCGGTCGCAGACGATGGCCGCGCCCTCGCCGTACGCCTTGGGCGAGGCGGCGGCGAGGGCCCGCTGCCGGAGCTCCTGCAAGCTGGGGGCATCGGCGACCGGCTGCTCCTGGGGAGTGCTCTTCACCGCTCGTCTCCTGTCTTGACTGTCCTAGAGGTCCTGGCGGTCCTGAAGGTGCTGACGGTCCTGAAAATCTCGACGACCTCGACGGTCCCCGCGGTCCCGGCGGCCGGCGCCGGTGTCACGGGCCGTACCGCTCCTCCCGCCCTCACCGCTGGTCCCCCGCCCGCAGTTCGGTGGCGATCTGGCGCCGGCCGGAGACGGCCGCCTCCAGGACCACCCCGAGGCAGACCACCAGCGCCAGGCCCGCCGTGGGCAGCAGCACCGGCAGCAGGACGGGGGTCAGCACGTCGCCGACGTCGGCGCCGACCAGCGCCGACAGGTCGAAGGCCGACCCGAGCAGTCCGACCGCCGCCAGCGCGACCAGAGCGCCGCCGACGGCCGCCACCAGGGCCTGCGGCAGCGTCTCGGTGATGATCAGCGCCAGCCCCTGCCGGGGCCGCAGGCCCATGGTGCGCAGTCGGGCCAGCAGGGCCGTGCGCTCGGGGGCGGCCCGGACCAGTGTCAGCAGGACGGCCAGCAGGGCGAACCCGGCGCCGGCGGCACCCGAGTACCAGAACAGGCGTTCCGCGGAGCGCTGCAGCGGGTCGGCGGCGAGCGCGGCGGCCACTTCGTGGCTGCTGCGGACCGTGTACCCGGGGGGCAGCCCGTCGCTGCCCTTGCCGGCGGCCACGGCCTCGTCCCGGATCAGCTTGGCGAGGCCCGTGGCGGTCGTCAGGCCCCGGTCCAGGAGCAGGTTCCTGACCTGGCCGGCGTCGACGTCGCCGGCGGAGAGCCACTTGTTCGTCCGCTTGAGCTCCGGAAGGCGCTCGGAGGCGGGCCCGACCGGCACCACCATGAACGGCTTGCCGGGGTCCGGCAGGGCGGGGGTGCCGGTGACGATCCCGGCGACGGTGGTGCGCAGTTGGCCCCCGTTGGGCGTGCGCAGCCGGGGCGGGCCGCCGGCCAGTCGCTTGGACAGGCCACTGCTGAACAGTGCCGGCACCGGGGTGTCCGGGCCGCCGGGGGTGCCGGCGAGCACCGCCGGGTCGAACTCGCCCACCCCGGAGGTCCGGGCGATCTCGGCGTAGGCCTTCGGCTCGGCCACCACGAGGATGGCCGAGGTGGAGTCGCCGTCGGCGCCGATGAAGAAGGCCCCGGGCTCGACCCACACCCCGGTCGCGGCCCGTACGCCGGGCAGTTCGGCGGCGGCCGTGGTGAACGCCTCCGGCAGGGTCGCGTAGACCGGCAGGGAGACGGAGGCGTCACCGCCGGTGGCGATCCGGCCGGCGCGCAGCCGGACGCTGTCCACGGTGTCGAGCACGGTGGCGCCGAAGCCGGTCGTGGTGACGGCGATCACCAGGGCGAGCAGCGGCAGCGCGGAGGGCCGGCGGCGGCCCGAGCTGTCGCGGGCGGCGCGGGCCAGGCCGAGAAAGCCGATCAGGCCGCGGCCGCGCCCGGCGAGGGCGGCCAGCCAGCCGACCACCAGCGGCTGGATCCGGGCCAGCAGCAGGCCGCCGGTGAGGGCGAGCATCAGCGGGGCGGCCACCAGCAGCGGGTCCAGGCCGTTGCCGGGGGCGACGCCGCGGCGGCGGACCTCGGCCACGGCCGCGGCGGTGACGGCCAGGACGGCGAGTTCGCCGACGAGTCGGCGCCAGCCGGCCACGGCCTTCGGCGGGGACAGCAGTACGGCGGCGCGCGCCGGGAAGGCCAGCACGGCGATCAGGGTGACCGCCAGGGCGGTGAGCAGGGCGTTGCCCCACCGGGGGGTGGGCAGCAGCACCAGGGCGAGGGCCGTTCCGAGCAGGGCGGAGGGCAGCACGGTCGCCGCGCCCTCGCCGAGCAGGCGCAGCAGGATGCCGCCGCGCGAGCCGCCGCGGGCCTGGAGCAGCCGGAGTTCGGCGGTGCGCCGGTCGGCGGTGAGGGCCGCCGCGAGGCACAGCACCACGACGGCCACCCCCGCGACTCCGGCCGGTCCGATCGCGGCCAGCGGGGCCGCGGCGTCGTAGCGGGCGGTGGCCCGGGTGAAGACGTCGGGCAGGAGCGAGGTGACGTGCAGGTCCGGGCGCTTGGTCACGTCGGCGAGGGTGGTGGCGCCGCGCCCGACCAGGTAGGAGCCGACGGTGGCGCGGGTCTCGGCCAGCTGGTCGGCGCGCAGGGCGCCGGAGTCGACGGGCAGCCGCCAGAAGTCCACGCCGCCGTTGCCCCAGAGGATCAGCTGGTGCAGGCCGCTGTCGCCGACGAAACCGGTGGTCGCCCAGTGGAGTTCCGTGCCCTGGCCCTCCAGGCAGGCGCGGGCGGGACAGCCGATGTCGTCCCAGGTCGGGTCGGTGGGGTTGTTGACGCGGTAGAAGCCGACCACGGTGGACCGGTTGCCGCCGGTCAGGTCGCTGCCGTTGTCGACGACGTCACCGAGCTTGACGCCGATGGTCTCGGCGGCCGTCTGGCTGATGATCATCGGCAGGGGTGCGCCCTCGGCCGCGGGGCCCGGCCAGACGCCGTCGGTGAGGGTGACGAGCTCCTTGAGCCCGTGCAGGTACAGCAGGCCGAGCACCGGCGGATGGTCGGAGAGACGGGCGTAGCCCTCGTTGAACATCTTGCGCGGGGACTTGGCCCGGCTGCCGTAGAGCTGGCTGGTCTCGGTGAGCGGCAGGTTCCGGCCGATCTCCGCGGTCAGCTTCTGCTGCACGTCGTCGAGGGCGGAGGCCGGGTCGCTCAGGTTCGGCTCGGAGGTGGCTTGCAGGCTGGTCGCGTTGACGCCCTTCTGGTGCACGAAGTCCCGCAGGGCGCTGTCCGCGCCCCGGTCGACGACGCGGGGGAAGGCCGCCGCCATGAACACGGTGACGAAGGCGAGCGCCGCCATGAGCAGGGTGGCCAGCGGCGTCGCGCGCAGCCGGGTGCGGACCCAGGGCGCGGGGCCGTGGGCGGGCGCGGGCGAAGGGGTGGGCACGGGGGTGCCGGCCTTGGTGGTCACATCTCCTCCACGTGGCGCAGCCGGGCGGCCACGTCTCGACGGCGGCGTCCGATCAGGAAGGCCGACAGCAGGGGAACGACGGCGATTGCGGCCGTGAGCAGCAGGGCCTGGCCGAGCGGCAGCTCGATCAGCGCCCCGGGCGTCGGGCGGCGGGCGGCGGGCGTCAGCACGACGAACGGCACGATCAGGTGGACGAGCAGCGTGCCGAGGGCCAGTCCGACGGCCCCGCCGAGGGCGACCAGGAGGGCCTGTTCGGCGGCCATGGTGCGGGTCACCTGCTTGCGGCGGGCGCCCAGGGCGAGCAGCAGCGCGGAGTCCCGGGAGCGTTCGCGGGCGGAGGCGGCCACGGCGGCGCCGAAGCCGATCGCGGCGAGCACCCCGGTGACGACCGCGATGACCATGAGCGCGCTCTGCGGGGCGGCGCCGACCGGATCGCTGAGGAGGGCCTCGGAGGCCTCCTCGTAGAGCTGGACGTCCTGGGTGCCGGGGGCGGCGCGCAGGGCGGCGGCGGCCTCGGCGGGGGTCCGGTCGCCGGGGCCGGTGGCGGGCAGCCACCACTCGGCGCGGTTGGGCAGTTCGCTGCCCTGGGCGGCCATCAGCCGGGCCGTGGTGGCGAGGTCGACCATGAGCGCGTTGGGCCCGGCCGTCGGCAGGGCGTCGACCGTCGCGGCGACCTTGACCGGCAGGACGGTCCCGGCGAACGGCACCTTGAGGGTGTCGCCGACGGAGGCGCCGACGAGCTTCAGGTAGTCGCGGGTGGCGACGCCGGACAGGGTGTCCGGCACGCTCGTCCCGGCCGGCCGCAGGACGGCGCGGAGCAGCTCGCCGCCCATGCCGTTGGCGAAGCGGTAGCGGATGGAGAACAGGCGGTCGGCACCGGCCGGTTCGGACCCGAGGGTGGCGGCCGGCCCGGCTACCACGTCCCCGGTCGCCCGGACGGCGGGCACCGCCGCCGTCCAGCCGAAGCCGGCCGGCACCTGGACGGCGGTCGCGGGGCCGTCGGCGCTGTCGGAGGCGGACAGCCGGCGGACGGTCAGCTCACCGTCGGACCGGTCGCCGAAGGAGACGATCACGCCGACCACGGTCAGCGGCGCGGCGGCCGAGCCGAGCGGGGCGTCGACCAGCGTGGTCAGCGAGGCCGAGACCTTGGCGTCGCCGGTCAGCGGGAGCGTGCCGAACGCGACCTTGTGGATCACGCCGAAGCGGTCGCGCACCAGCAGCCTGGCCTCCGGGTGGACCGCCGGAAGGCTGGAGCCGTTGGGCAGCTTCACCGCCTGCT
Organism: Kitasatospora sp. NPDC098663; assembly: GCF_044760075.1. Taxonomy (NCBI): domain Bacteria; kingdom Bacillati; phylum Actinomycetota; class Actinomycetes; order Kitasatosporales; family Streptomycetaceae; genus Kitasatospora; species Kitasatospora sp. NPDC098663. The sequence continues at coordinate 120,202 of NZ_JBIWAP010000015.1, forward strand.
CCGGCTGCTGGACGGTCACCTCGGCGTCGATCCGCAGCGGGTGGCCGGGCAGTTCGAGGCCGGCCTGCGGGCCGGTGGGGGCGGGCTGGGCGAGCGACCCGAACACGTCCTCGCGGGTGCGCCCGCCGAGCAGGTCGGGGCGGACCGGGACGCGCTCGGCGAAGGCGGAGGTGTCCGCGGCGAGCAGCTGGCCCTTGCCGTTGGGCAGGGACTGCTCCTCGCGCACCACCGGGACGAGCCGGTCGCCACCGGGCAGCGCGCCGTAGCGGCCGCCCTGGCCCATCAGGGCGTTGTGGGAGGCGGAGATCCGCAGGCCGCCGAGCGTGTTGAAGGCGGCCTGGTCGCGCTGGGAGGCGGTCCAGGTGGCGTGCTGGCCGAGCGCCAGCACGCCGGTGGCCACGGCCATCACGAGCAGCAGCACGGGGCCGGTGGCGCGGGCGGGCCGGCGGGCCAGCTGCCAGCCGACCAGGGCCGGGCCGAGGCCGCGGCCGCGGGCGGCCACGTGGGCGCCGAGCCGGGCGGCGAGCGGCAGCAGGCGCAGCACCACCAGGGTGCCGGCGCAGAGCGCCAGGGTCGGGGTGGCGACCAGCAGCAGGTCCACGCCGAGCCGGCCGGAGGAGTCGGTGGACAGCCCGCCGCCGTACTGGCTGAGCTGCTGGTAGGCGAGCACGGCCAGGGCGAGCACGGCGAGGTCGCCGCCGTTGCGCGCGATGCCGGAGACCAGGGCCTGGCGGCGGCCGGAGCGGCTGCGCAGGGCGGCTCCGGCGCCGCGCAGGAGGCTGGGCAGGCTGGCCAGCAGGACGCAGGCGAAGGCGCTGAGCACGGCGATCGGCCAGAGCGACCAGCTGACGCCGGTGTCCAGGGGCACCTGGTGGTCGGTTCCGAAGCCGGCCAGGGCGCGGACCAGGAACGGGGTCAGCAGGGGGGCCAGCAGCGCGGCGGGCAGGGCGAGCAGCAGCGACTCCGTCGCGGTGAAGACGCCGAGCCGGGCGCCGGAGGCGCCGCGGGCGGCGAGCAGCTCGTTCTCGGCCGTCTGCCGGGTCGCGATCAGGTTGACCACCAGCAGCAGCGCCGCGACGGCGAGCACGGTCAGCTGGAGGGCGCCGATCAGCAGGGTGGTCCGGGCGACCATCATGCTGGAGGACAACTCACGCATGACGTCGGGCAGTTCGGTCCGCGAACTGATGCTGGCGCGGGACTGCAGGTCGTCGGCGAGGCTCTGGGCGCGGTTGCCCATGGCCTCCGCCGCGGAGCGGCCGATGCCCGCGAAGTCGGCGTCGAGCAGCCAGCTGCGGCTGCTCTGCACCAACCCGCCGGTGGTGAAGGCGCTCTGGTCGACCAGCATCGGGCCGAAGGTGGTGAAGCCGCCGACCTCGACCTCGTGGCCGCCGACCGGGTCGATGCGCCAGTACGCGTCGGTCGGGTCGACGGCCCGGTAGACGCCGGTGACGCGGACGGTCAGCGACTTGCCGTCGAGGCGGTCCGCCATCTGCACGTCGGCGGGCAGGGCCTGGTCGGTGAGGCCGAGCCGGGCCAGCATGGCCTGCGGGACGGCGACCTGCGGGGCGGCGGTCTGGACCGGGCCGGAGGCCGCGGCGGGCCATGCGCCGGCGAGCAGGCGGGTCCGGTCGCGGTCGAGGTCGGCGAGGACCGTCAGATCGGGCTGGGCGCCGGGGCCGAGACCCGCGGTCACGGGGGCGCCGCCGCCCGGCAGGCCGTAGGAGCGGCTGCGCAGCAGGCTGTCGGTGTGCACGGGCAGGTCTCCGAAGAGCCTGCCGCGGTAGGCGGCGAGCTCCGCCTCGTCCTTCGCACGCTGGTCGAGCCCGTGTTCGGCGGTCACCACGACCGTGGTCCGGGCGTGGCCTGCCCCCTGGAGCGCCTGCCGCAAGCCGGCCTCGCCCACACTGCGGTTGAATGCCACCAGCGCGGTCAGCACTGCCGTGGTGATCAACACTGCGAGCAGCACGGCGGCAGCCAGCGGCAGTCGCCCGCGCAGTCGGCGCACGACGAAGCCGAGCATCAAGTTCCTCCCCGGTCTTTACGTCCCCAGGTTGCGTCCCAGCCCGGTCCATCGATCCGATTTGGTCACAACTCGGCTACGAATAGACACACTTAGGGCACATCGACGCAATGATCACCGGCATTTGATCACCGGATAGCGGACGACTCTGTCAGATTCGATCCAGGAACGGAAGGGACTTGCGCTAACAAGTAAGTAATGAGCAAATTCCTTGCATTGGCAGCTCCCGCGCTCCGGGCGCCCGCCAGAATGCCATGGACATTTCACAATTCAGGCTCCACAGCACACCTTTGGGAACGCCGGCCCGCACCCCGGAAATCGCCGCCCGAAACCGTGAACCCGTGGCGCCGCCCGTCCGTAGACACTGGGTAGACACACACAGGGGGAAGCCTCAATGACGCAGCCTCAGGCCACCGCCACCACCGACACCCCGATGGTGGCCGTGACCGACCTCCGGCGCAGCTTCGGCACCGGCGAGCGGACCGTGCACGCGCTGCGCGGCGTCTCCTTCACCGTCGGCCGCGGTGAACTCGCCGCGCTCAAGGGCCGCTCCGGCTCCGGCAAGACCACCCTGCTCAACCTGGTCGGCGGCCTGGACGCCCCGACCGCCGGCAGCATCGCCCTGGACGGCACCGACCTCGCCAAGCTGGACGAGGACGGCCGGCTCGCCCTGCGGCGGGAGCGGATCGGCTTCGTCTTCCAGTCCTTCGGGCTGATCCCGATGCTCACCGCCGCCGAGAACGTCGGCGTGCCGATGCGGCTGCGCAAGGTCTCCGCCGCCGAACGCGAGGAGCGCGCGCACACCCTGCTGGCCCTCGTCGGCCTCGCCGGCCAGGCCAACCAGCGGCCCGGCGAACTCTCCGGCGGCCAGCAGCAGCGCGTCGCCATCGCCCGCGCGCTGGCCAACGAGCCCGGCCTGATCATCGCCGACGAGCCGACCGGCCAACTGGACTCGGAGACCGGCCGCTCGATCATGCAGCTGCTGCGCGCCGTCGTCCGCAGCGAGGGCGTCACCGTGGTGGTCGCCACCCACGACCCGACCCTGATGGAGCTCGCCGACCGGGTGATCGAGCTGCGTGACGGGCGGATCGTCGAGGAGGAGACGGCGAAGGCGACCGCGTAGGGGTGGCCTGGGTGCACCAGGGTGCACCCAGCCGCACCGGCCTGCCCGGTCGGGCGGGCCGGCGCACGCCCGGGGTGCGTTCAGGGCACCTTGAGCACCGTCTCGCAGGCTCGGCACCGCCGGGTGCGCTGGGACGGCGGGTACCACGGTTCGCCGGGCCCGGCCGGACGGTAGGGCTCCCGTTCGAGGTCCGCCGTGTCGAGGCCACAGCACGTCACCGGCCCCGGCTCCTCCGGCGCGTCCGGATCCGGCGGCGCCGCGTGCACCCAGCGGATCCGCGCGCCCACGTCGACCTCGCCCGCGTCCAGCACCTCCGTGGACGGCTCCAGCTCGACCAGCACGACCACTCCGCTCATACCTCGACCCTGCGCCCCTGCGGCGGCTCGCGCATCCGGTGGGGCTCCCTCCCGGTCGGGCCCCCGGGCGAGTGATCGACCGAACGTGGTGGAACACCTCCGCGCCGTCCCCGTACACGCCCTCGACGTCCCGCGCCGGCCAGTCCCAGAAGGTGGCGATCCGGGCCCGGCGGAAGGGCCCGCGCTGGAAGGCCGAGGTATTCGAGGGTGTGAATCCGTTGACGAACCAGTGTGACAGTACGTCGTTTTCGGCGAATCGGTGCAGGTTCCGGACCAGTTCGGGCCCGGCGGCCGATTGTCAGTGGTATCGGCTACGGTCCCCGACATCCGAGAAGAACTCGATTCCGAGGAGGGCCGGATGGCGATCCACCGTCGTATTCACGCTGCATTTCTCGTTCGCGCCGTCGTCCGCGTTCGCACGGCCATCCGCGTTCACGCCGTCGTCCGGGGGCTGGGCCGGAAAACGCGGATGTGGTGGCCGGCGCCGCCGACCACCACATCCGTTCACGCGTACCTCAGGCCCCCGGGGGCTCGCCGGCCGGTCCCGCCGTCAGGCCGTTCAGCCCCGTCAGGCCGTTCAGCCCCGTCAGGCCGCCGGGAAGATCGCCGCGTCCGGCTTCAGCAGCTGGCCCGGCTTCGGCGCGGTGCCGTCCACCAGGTAGCGGGTGACCAGCGCGTTCAGCGCCTGGCTGCGGCCGACGGCGCAGTGCTCGATCGCGTCCACGCTGACCAGCACGGCGTTGCCCAGCTGCTGCTGCATCCGCTGGGCGAACTTGTACTGGGTGGCCGGGTCGTAGAGGTTGCCGATCACCATGACGGTGTTCGAGGTCTTCTTGTTCCACGGGCCGCTGAAGCGCTCGGCGTCCCGGGCCGGGGCCGGCCAGCTCGCGCAGGCGGGCGCGTCGAAGGCCTGGTAGCGGCCGAAGGTCGGCGACTCCTTCTCCCAGGCCTTGGCGACGTTCGGGAAGACCCGGTCGTTCGACGGGTACGGCTTGTCCTGGCAGTTGACGCCCATGTAGGAGTCGTCGGCGGTGTACTCGGAGTCGACCGGGGCCTCACGCAGCGCCCGCGGGGCGTTCACCGCGAGGATGTTGGCGTCGTCGTCCGAGACGGTCGCCTTCGGCGCCATCAGGGTGTTCGCGGCCGGCTTCCGGACCAGCTGGTACGTCGCCTGCAGCGACTTCGCCAGCGGCGCCAGCTTGGCCTGCGAGTACAGCGCGCTGGCCACCTCGCTGGTGAAGGTGCTCAGCGTCACCTGGGAGCCGTTGGGCAGGGTGACCGGGCTGGTCCGCAGGTGGTCGCGGAGCTGGTCGAACTTGGCCCGGGTGTCGCCCTCGCCGAAGGCGCAGCGCGGGGCGCCGACGGCCTGGCAGCGCTTGAGGAACTCGTCCAGGGCCAGCTCGAAGCCGCCCGCCCGCTGACGGTCGTACTCCAGGCCGTCGTGCAGGCGCAGGTTCGGGTCGACGTTTCCGTCGACGATGATCGTGCGCACCTTGTTCGGGTACATCCCGGCGTAGGTCGCGCCGATCAGGGTGCCGTAGGAGAACCCGGCGAAGTTGAGCTGCGAGTCGCCGACGGCGCGACGCATCCGGTCGAGGTCGCGGACCACGTTGATGGTCGACATGTGCTCGATCAGCGGGCCGGCGTTCTTGCTGCACGCGTCGGTGTAGTCCTGGTCCGCGTCCAGCGTCTCGTTGATCTCGGACTTGGTGACCGGCACGCCGACCATGCGGCCGTTGACCGCGTCGGCGTCCTCCTGGCTCTTGAAGCACTTGAGCGGGTTGCTCCGGGCCACGCCGCGGGGGTCGAAGCCGACCAGGTCGAAGCGCGACTGCACCTCGGTACCGAAGCGGGTGGTGGTCGCCCACAGGTAGCCGCTACCACCCGGGCCGCCCGGGTTGAGGAACAGCGAGCCGATCCGCTTGGACGGGTCGCTCGCCCGCCGGCGCATCATGGCGATGCCGATCTTCTCACCCGACGGGTTGTCATAGTCCAGCGGAACCGGGTACACGGCACAGTCGTAGATACCTGGGTCCGGCTTGCTCGGGTCGGGGTTACACGGGGTCCAGTTGACAGCGGCGACCTTCGCCTCGGCCGCCGCACCCGGCGCCAGGTCCATCGGCGCTGCCGATGCCGCGACAGCACTACCGGTGACGAGGGCGAGGGCGCAGGTGACCGCTCCGGCCAGCGTGGATATACGGGACAAGGAACCTCCTCAGTACTGAAAGGGCGGCCCCAGCCTGTCAGTCTGAGATCTCCATGTGAAGACCTGGAAGCAGCGTAAATGTTTCGATGCCGTCCACTTTGCGACCGGATTATTCTGTGAATGAACCAACTTGACGGTTGATTGACCTGATGGTTCGTCATCATGGAACCCGGGCACGCGGGCGCCCGCAGCACCACTCGACGGCCGGAGCACCGCTCGGCGACCGGCAGAGCCCCCGCGCTCACACCCACCCGCCGCCGGCGCCCGGCCGCCCCGCACGCCCGGCCGCCCCGCACGCCCGGCCGCCCCACGCGGCGCGGCCACCTTCGGACGCCGGACATCGAACGCCGGACGGTCGACTTGACCGGGAAACTGATGAGGCGCCATATTACTTTCATGACGCAACACCCCGACGCCGGCAGCGGCGCCCCCACCCTCGACCAGGCGCGCCGCCAGATCGCCCGCTACGGCCTCACGGCCGACCCGCAGGCGATCCTGGTCGCGGCCCGGCTGATGGCGGCGGGCGCCCGGATCGGCCAGGCCGGGGAGGTGCACTTCGCCCGGTTCGGACTTTCCACCGGCCGCTACCGACTGCTGGCCGATCTGGAGGACCACGGCGGCGAGAAGTCGCCCTCCCAGCTCGCGGCAAGCCTCGGCGTCTCGCGGGCGACCGTGACCGGCCTGGTGGACGGACTGGAGCGGGAGGGCCTGGTGGTCCGCCGCCCGTCCGCCGACGACGGCCGCGCCAACGTGGTGGTCCTCACCGCGCGCGGCGCGCAGCGGCTGCGCGATCTGGCGCCCGAGCACTTCGCCCGGATGCAGGCACTGGTCGGCGGGCTCTCGGTCGAGGAGCGCGCCACCTTCCTCGACCTCCTGGCCAGGGTGGTCGAGGGCGCAGACGCGCTGACCGCGGACTGACCCGGTCGACAACGGCGAGCCGCGCAAGGCGGCCCGCCGACTTCACGACCCAATAGTTAGGCACCTAAGCACTAATAGTTAGCCACCTAATCACTTAACCCCCAGCACCTCCGCAGGAGAAGCCCATGAGCAGGAAAGCACCCGGCGCACCACCCCCCTTCACCCTGTGGCGGGAGGTCCTCGTCGCCTACGCGATGCCCGCCGTGATGGCCGGCATCGGCGGGGCCGTCACGCACCAACCGCAACTGATGATCGCCGCGGCCACCACGATCGGCGGCACCTCGGCCGTCGTCGCCACCCTGGTCGGCTCCGCCCTGCGACGCCGGCCCGACCGCTCCCCGGGCGGCCGGGCACCGCGCGCCCTGCTGGCCCCCGCACTCGGCCTGGCCGCCGCGGCCGTCGCACTCGCCGTCGGCCTCGCGGCCGCGCACTGGCTGCCGCAGCTCCCCGGGCTCGCCACCAGCCCCTGGCCCGGCCGCCTTCCGGTCGACCTGCCGGTCTCGTCGGCGATCGCGGCCACCGTGATCACCTGGCGCTCGCGCGGCAGCCGCCCGGCCCGATCCCCGCAGCACCGACTCTCCACCCGACCGGAAGGACAGACCTCATGATCGTCGTCATGGGCGCCGGAGGCGCCACCGGCGGTGCCACCCTGCGCAGCCTCGCCGCCCTCGGTGCACCGAGCCGCGCACTCAGCCGCGACCCCGCCCGCCTCGCGGCCGGCCTCGACGACCGGACCCTCGCGCTGACCGAGACGCTCGCGGCCGACGCCGCCGACCCCGGCTCGCTGCGCACGGCCTTCCGCGGCGCGCACCAGCTCTTCCTCACCATGGCCAACGGCCCGCGCCAGGTCCAGCACGAGCTGGCCGCGATCGACGCGGCGGTCGAGAGCGGTGTGGAGCACATCGTCAAGATCTCCGCACCCGCGGCCGAACCCGACTCCCCCGTGGCCGTCTCGCGCGGCCACCATCTGGTCGAGGAGCGCCTGCGCGCGTCCGGCATCACCGCGACGGTGCTGCGGCCGTACGCGTTCATGCAGAAACTGCTGCTGCTGGCGCCCGGCATCGCCGCCGCCGGGGTGGTGCACGGCGCCCTGGGCCAGGCCCGCTGCAACTACGTCGACGCCCGGGACATCGGCGACGCCGCGGCCGAGGTGCTCACCCGACCGGAGCTCGCCGGCGGAACGTACCCGCTCACCGGGGGCCGGGCGTACAGCTACCCGGAGCTCACCGGGCTGCTCGGCGAGCTGCTCGGGCGCCCGGTCCGCTACCTCGACCTGCCCCCGGCCGGGCTGCACGCCCATCTGGTCGAGCGGGCCGGGATGCCGCCCTGGCTGGCCTCCCACGTGGTGGAGATCCAGCAGCTCGCGGTGGTCCGCCGGGAGGCGCCCGACGACACCTTCGCCCACCTGACCGGGCGCGCCCCGCGCACCCTGGAGGCGTTCCTCCAGGAGCACCTGCACCGCTTCCGCTGACCGCTCCGACACTGTCCGGGCGCCATCCGGGTCTCTCTCCGGCGCCTCTCGGACACCGCTCCGACACCATGGCGGGCCCGGCGACCGGGCCGGAACCGGGCCGGGAAGCCGGGCCCGCCACCCGAAGGGAGCAGCATTCGCTGTGGCGTGGATCACGATCGGGAATTCGGCCTGACGATCCGTCAATTCGACTGACATCCAGTCACATGACTGCCACGCCCACCCAGTTGTTGACTGACGCAACGTCAGCTCAAGCCATTTCCGGCCTAGTTGGGCCAGGTATCGGGCCGTACGGCGCCTCGCACGCGGGGCTACCATCAGTCGGGTTGTCCGCTCCGGCCCCGGAGTGGGGTCACCCGGTCAGGCGAGTGCTCCCACCGCCCCGAAGGGCCGGGCATCAGTCGGAACGGGGCGAGGACGAGGAGCGTACGGGCTGCCATGACAGCTGAACCGAGCACGGAGCAGTCCGCCACGCCACCCCGAGCCACGCCACCCGGAACCACACCGCCCCACGCCACGCCGCCGCAGGCCCCACCACCACGCGCGCTCTTCCCGGGCCGTCCGGCCGCCGCACCGCGCACCCTGGTCGACGTCCTGGAAGCCACCGTCCGCGCCCACCCCGACGAACCGGCCCTGGACGACGGGCGCACCGTGCTCGGCTACCGTGCCCTGGCCGCCGAGGTCGAGCAGCTGCGCCGCCGGCTGGCCGCCGCCGGGATCGGCCCGGGCGACCGGGTGGGCGTGCGGGTCCCCTCGGGCACCAACGACCTGTACGTCTCGATCCTCGCCGTGCTCGCCGCCGGCGCCGCCTACGTGCCGGTCGACGCCGAGGACCCGGACGAGCGCGCCCAGCTGGTCTTCGGGGAGGCCGGCGTCGCCGCGGTGCTCGGCGCCGACCGCGCACTGACCGTCCACCGCGAACGCCCGGCGCCCCACCCCGGCGAGGCGGCCGCGGACCACCGCCCCCGCCCCACGCCGGCCGACGACGCCTGGATCATCTTCACCTCCGGTTCCACCGGTCGCCCCAAGGGCGTGGCCGTCACCCACCGCAACGCCGCCGCCTTCGTCGACGCCGAGGCCGCGCTCTTCCTCCAGGACGAGCCGATCGGCCCCGGCGACCGGGTGATGGCCGGCCTGTCGGTGGCCTTCGACGCCTCCTGCGAGGAGATGTGGCTGGCCTGGCGCCACGGCGCCTGCCTGGTGCCCGTCCCCCGCTCCCAGGTGCGCAGCGGCGCCGACCTCGGCCCCTGGCTGGCGGAGCAGGAGATCACCGTGGTCTCCACCGTCCCGACGCTGGCCGCGCTCTGGCCCGCCGAGGCGCTCAACGAGGTGCGGCTGCTGATCTTCGGCGGCGAGGCCTGCCCGCCGGAGCTGGTGCACCGGCTGGTCACCGAGGGCCGCGAGGTCTGGAACACCTACGGCCCCACCGAGGCCACCGTGGTCGCCTGCGCCGCGCTGCTGACCGGCGACGGCCCGGTCCGGATCGGCCTGCCGCTGGACGGCTGGGACCTCGCCGTGGTCGACGAGGCCGGTGAGCCGGTCGCGGCCGGCGGCACCGGCCAGCTGGTGATCGGCGGGGTCGGCCTGGCCCGCTACCTCGACCCGGAGAAGGACGCCGAGAAGTACGCGCCGCTGGCCTCGCTCGGCTGGGAGCGCGCGTACCGCAGCGGGGACCTGGTCCAGGCCGACCCGGCCGGCCTGCTGTTCCTCGGCCGCACCGACGAGCAGATCAAGCTCGGCGGCCGCCGGATCGAACTCGGCGAGGTCGACGCGGCGCTCCAGGCCCTGCCCGGCGTGGCGGGCGCGGCCGCCGCCGTCCGCACCGCGCGCGGCGGCAACCAGCTGCTGGTCGGCTACCTGGTCGTCCAGGACGGCTTCGACCGCGAGCAGGCCGTCGAGAAGCTGCGCGCCGAGCTGCCGGCCGCCCTGGTGCCGCTGCTCGCGCCGGTCGACACCCTGCCCACCCGCACCTCCGGCAAGGTCGACCGGGCCGCCCTGCCCTGGCCGCTGCCCGAGCTGGAGAACGCCGGGCCGAGCGAGCAGCTGTACGGCACCGAGGCCTGGCTGGCCGAGCAGTGGGCCGAGATCCTCGGTGTGACGGTGAGCGGCCCGCGCGACGACTTCTTCGGCATCGGCGGCGGCAGCCTGGCCGCCGCCCGGCTCACCACGCTGCTGCGCACCCGCTACCCGAACGCCGCCGTGCTGGACGTCTACCAGCACCCGACGCTGCGCAAGCTCGCCCGGCACCTGGAGCGCACCGCCGCCCAGGGCGGCCAGGCCCGCACCATCGCCCTGGTGCCGACCAGGGCCAAGCTGCTCCAGCTGCTCCTGCTGATCCCGCTGTTCACCGTGGTCGGCCTGCGCTGGACGGTCGCCCTGCTGGCGGCCGGCAACCTGCTCTCCCACCTCGGCGACTACCCGTGGGCGCCCACCGCCTCCTGGTGGGCCGTCGGCGCGGGCGCCCTGGCGCTGTACAGCCCAGCGGGCCGGCTGGCGATCGCGGCCGGCGGCGCCCGGCTGCTGCTGCGCGGCCTGCGCCCGGGCAGCCATCCGCGCGGCGGCGCCGTCCACCTGCGGCTCTGGACCGCCGAGCGGCTCGCCGAGCTCAGCGGCGCCACCGCGCTGTCCGGCGCCTGGCTGGTCCGCTACGCCCGGGCGCTGGGTGCCAAGGTCGGGCCCGAGGTGGACCTGCACTCGCTGCCGCCGGTCACCGGGATGCTGAAGCTGGGCCGGGGCTGCGCCGTCGAGGCCGAGGTGGACCTGTGCGGCTACTGGCTGGACGGCGACCGGCTGGAGGTCGGCCAGGTCAAGGTCGGCTCCGGCGCCGTGGTCGGCACCCGCTCGACCCTGCTGCCCGGCGCCCGGGTCGGCAAGCGCGCCCAGGTGCTGCCCGGCTCCAGCGTCACCGGGCACGTGCCGACCGGCCAGCGCTGGGGCGGCGCGCCCGCCGTCAAGCTGGGCCGCGTCGAGCGGACGTGGCCCAAGGAGCGCCCGCCGCACCGGGTCTTCTGGGCCGCGCTCTACGGCGCCAGCGGCACGGCGCTCGGCCTGCTCCCGGTGGCGCCCGCGCTGGCCGGGCTCGCGGTCCTCGCCGCTTTCGTCCACCAGGGCGACGACCTCGGCGCGGCGCTCGGCGGCGCGCTGCTCGGCCTGCTGCCCGCCACCCTGGCGTACGGCGCGGTGTACGCGGCGCAGCTGGTGGCCGCCGTCCGGTTGCTGAGCCGCGGTCTGGTCCCCGGGGTGCACCCGCTGCACGGCCGGGTCGGCTGGCAGGCGTGGACCGTCACCCAGCTGATGGACGGGGCCCGGGAGGTGCTGTTCCCGCTGTACGCGGGGCTGGTCACGCCGCTGTGGCTGCGGGCGCTGGGGATGCGGGTCGGCCGGGGCGCGGAGGTGTCCACGGTGCTGGCGCTGCCCAGTCTGACCACCGTCGGCGACGGCGCGTTCCTGGCCGACGACACCCTGATCGCGCCGTACGAGCTGGGCGGCGGCTGGGTGCGGCTCGGCGAGGCGAAGGTCGGCGAGCGGGCGTTCCTCGGGAACTCGGGAATGACCGCGCCGGGCCGGGCGGTGCCCAAGCGGGGCCTGGTGGGCGTGCTGTCCGCGACTCCGGAGAAGGCCAAGAAGGGCGGCTCGTACCTGGGCATGCCGCCGATGCGGCTGCCGCGAGCGGCGGACGAGGCCGACCAGAGCCTGACCTACGAGCCGCCGGCCCGGCTGCTCTGGGCGCGCGGGCTGGTCGAGCTGGCCCGGCTGCTGCCGGTGCTCGCCTCGGGGGCGCTCGGCGTGCTGACCGTCGCGGTGCTGTCCCGGCTGTCCGTCTCCTGGTCGGCGGGCGTGGCCGCGCTGCTCTCGGGCCTGGTGCTGCTGGGCGCCGGCGCGGTGGCCTGCGTGGTCGCGGTGGCGGCGAAGTGGCTGCTGGTCGGCCGGTTCCGGGCGGTGGAGCACCCGTTGTGGAGCAGCTTCGTGTGGCGCAACGAGCTCGCGGACACCTTCGTCGAGGTGCTGGCGGTGCCGTGGCTGGTCGGCGCGGTGCCGGGCACGCCGGTGCTGAACCTCTGGCTGCGGGCGCTCGGCGCGCGGGTCGGCCGCGGCGTCTGGTGCGAGAGCTACTGGCTGCCGGAGGCGGACCTGGTCACCCTCGGGGACGGCGTGACCGTCAACCGGGGCTGTGTGGTGCAGACGCACCTCTTCCACGACCGGATCATGCGGATGGATACTGTGGTCCTCCGCGAGGGCGCCACCCTGGGCCCGGGCGGCATCGTGCTGCCCGGCAGCACGGTGGGCGCGCGCAGCACGCTGGGCCCGGCCTCGCTGGTGATGCGCGCCGAGTCCGTCCCCGCCGACACGCGGTGGCTGGGCAACCCCATCGAGGCGTGGCAGCCCACGTCATGACCACCCGTCCCGGCCCGCAGGAAGTGCCCGCCCCCGTGAAGCCCAAGCACGTCCCGGCGGCCGCCGGCGCCCCCGACCCTTACTTCCCGGCCAGCGGCGACCACCGCTACCGGGTCCACCGCTACGAGCTCGTGCTGGACTACCGGCCCGGGCCGAACCGGCTGGCGGCCTCGGCCCGGCTGAGCGCCGTGGCGGACGCGGCGCTGGCCGAGTTCGCGCTGGACCTGGCCGAGTTCCGGATCGGGCGGGTGCTGGTCGACGGCAAGGCCGCCCGCTACACCCATCGCGCCGGCAAGCTGCGGATCCGCCCGGCCAGGGCGCTGGCGGCGGGGGCGGCGTTCACCGTCGAGGTGCACTACACCGGCAACCCCCGCCCGGTGCGCAGCCCGTGGGGCGGCCTGGGCTGGGAGGAGCTGACCGACGGCTCGCTGGTCGCCAGCCAGCCGATCGGCGCGCCGTCCTGGTTCCCGTGCAACGACCGGCCCGCCGACAAGGCGACGTACCAGATCGCGGTCACCACGCCGTCCCCGTTCACCGTGCTGGCGAGCGGCCGGCTGCTGACCCGCACCACCCGGGCGTCCAGCACCACCTGGGTGTACGAGCAGAGCGCGCCGACCTCGCCGTACCTGGTGACGGTGTCGATCGGCCACTACCGGCCGGTGCCGCTGGCGGCCCGCCCGGCCGTGCCGCAGACCGGCTACGTGCCGGAGCGGCTGGTCCCCGCGTTCACCCGGGACTTTGGGCGGCAGCCGGCGATGATGACGTACTTCGGCGAGGTGTTCGGGCCGTACCCGTTCGGCGAGTACGCGGTGGTCGTCGCGGACGAGGAACTGGACGTCCCGGTGGAGGCGCAGGGCGTCGCCACCTTCGGGACGAACCACCTCGGCGGCGGCTGGGAGCGCGAGCGGCTGATCGCCCACGAGCTGGCGCACCAGTGGTTCGGCAACAGCGTGACGATCGCCGACTGGCGGCACATCTGGCTGAACGAGGGCTTCGCCAAGTACGCCGAGTGGCTGTGGTCCGAGCACGCCGGCGGCCCGGCCGCGGCCACCCACGCCGCCGCCGCGCACGGCCTGCTGGCCGGGCTCCCGCAGGACCTCAGGCTCGCCGACCCGGGCCGCAGGCTGATGTTCGACGACCGGCTGTACCAGCGCGGCGGCCTCGCCGTGCACGCGCTGCGGCGGGCGCTGGGCGAGGACGCCTTCTTCGCGATGCTGCGGGACTGGACGAGTGTCCACCGGCACGGCGTCGTCGGCACCGCCGACCTGCTCGTGCACGCCTCCCGGTACACGACCGCCCCGCTGGCCCCGCTCTTCGAGGCCTGGCTGCAGCGGCCCGAACTCCCGCCGCTGCCGGGCTGACCGAGCCGACGGCGCGGGGCGTTTGCGGGGTGTTTGCGGGGCGTTTGCGGAGATAACGGGTGGATCCTTCGGAGCGGCCTGGCTAGGTTGGGTTCGTCTGTCACCCGTCCGTACTGGCCTACGGGCCTCGTGGCAGACCCTGCCGACGGGCCTCCCCCGCCGGACCACGCCGAAGGATTCAGAGGATCAGATGACCGATCAGTCCGACGAACTGCTGCCGACCACCCGCCGCGCCCTGCTGCACCGGATCGCCGTCGCCCAGGCCGAAGGCCGCACGCCCTCCCTGGCCGCCGGAGTGGTCCGGGACGGCCGGCTGGTCTGGAGCGGCGCCCGCAGCATGATCGACGGACACGCGCCGACCCCCGACGTCCAGTACCGGATCGGCTCGCTCACCAAGACCTTCGTCGCCGTGCTCGTGCTGCGGCTGCGCGACGAGGGCCTGCTCGACCTCGCCGACCCGCTGGCCCGCCACCTGCCCGGCACCCCTGCCGACGGCGCGACCATCGCGCAACTGCTCGCCCACACCGCCGGACTCGCCGCCGAGACGCCCGGGCCCTGGTGGGAGCGGACCGACGGCTCCCTGCGGCCCGGACTGGACGACCTGCTGGAGCCCGGCGCCGCGATCAAGCACCCGGCCGGGCGCCTCCACCACTACTCCAACCCCGGTTACGCGCTGCTCGGAGCGCTGGTCGAGCGGCTGCGCGGCGAGCCCTGGGGCGAGGTGCTGCGGCGCGAGGTGCTGGCGCCGCTCGGCATGGACCGCACCACCCTGCTGCCCGAGCACCCGCACGCCGGGGGCTTCGCCGTCCACCCGTGGGCCGACGTCATGCTGCCGGAGCCGCTCACCGACACCGGGCTGATGGGCCCGGCCGGCCAACTCTGGTCCACCATCGCCGACCTGGCCCGCTGGGCGGCCTTCCTCGCCGCCGGGGACGACAAGGTGCTCGCCGCCGACTCACTCGCCGAGATGCGCCGGCCCGCCACCGGCCCCGCCGACACGACCTGGACCTCCGGATACGGCCTCGGCCTGCAACTGCGCCGCCACGGAGGCCGGGTGCTGTACGGCCACACCGGCTCGATGCCCGGCTTCACCGCCGCCCTGTGGGTCAGCGACGAGGACGGCCTGGCCGCGATCGCCCTGTCCAACGCCACCACCGGCGCCGGCACCACCCTGGTGGCCACCGAGTTGATCACGCTGACCGCCGAGCACGAGCCCCGGCTGCCCGAGCCCTGGCGCCCGCTGCCCGAGGTCGACGAGGAGCTGCTGGCCCTCACCGGCCCCTGGTACTGGGGCACTTCGGCGCAGGCTCTGCGGCTGCGGGCCGACCGCGGCCTCGAACTGACCTCGCTCGCCGGCGGAGCCCGCAGCTCCCGCTTCCGCGCCGAGCCGGACGGCACCTGGACGGGGCTGGACGACTACTACACGGGCGAGACCCTGAGGATCGTCCGGGCCGCCGACGGCACCGTCAGCCACCTGGACCTCGGCTCCTTCGTCCTCACCCGCGAACCCTACGGCCCCGCGCCCGTCATCCCGGGCGACGTCGACCCGCAGGGCTGGCAGGCCTTCTAGGGCGTGTGGGGGCGCGCCCTGTCGGCGCACGCCGGCCGCGCGCAACATCGCACCCGTCCACGGGAGTTCCAGGAGAATCCCCGGGGAGAGTGGCATGCCCGGGCGCACAGGCGCCCGGGCTGTCCACCCCCGGCGGGCGAGCGCCCGGTGCCCGGCAGATGACCGGGAGGCGACGGGTGGTCCCATTCAGCAGTTGCACATCTGCGCTCCGCCGGGCCGCAACATGGATGCCAACCGGCTCGGAGAGATATACGGGGACCGGGCCCAGCGCCTGCGGGCCGGGCCGGTGCCCTGGCGATCCAGGGCGCCGCCGATCGTGCTGCCCTGGAGGGTCCGCCATGACCACCGTCCCCACGTACGCTCCGACCGCAGTAGCCCCCACCCAGGACGCCCCCGCCGTCCCCTCCGCCCGGCGGCCGCAGGCCCCGGCCGCCTACACCGTCTCCCTCGCCCGCGACGCCGACGACGTGCGCGCCGCCCAGCGGCTGCGCCACCAGGTGTTCGCCGCCGAGCTCGGTGCCGTCCTGCACAGCCCGGTCGCCGGCCTGGACGTCGACCCCTTCGACGAGTTCTGCGACCACCTCCTGGTCCGCGAGGGCGAGCACGGCGCCGTCGTCGGCACCTACCGGCTGCTGCGCCCCGAGGCCGCCCGGCGGGCCGGACGGCTCTACTCCGACGGCGAGTTCGAGCTCTCCGCCCTGGCGCCGGTCCGCCCGGGCCTGGTGGAACTCGGCCGTTCCTGCATCCACCCCGACCACCGGGGCAACGGCGCCGTCATCAACCTGATGTGGGGCGGCATCGCCCGCTACCTCGCCGACACCGGCAACACCTGGGTCGGCGGCTGCTGCTCGATCCCCCTGGACGACGGCGGCGCCACCGCGGCCCGGGTCTGGGACACCGTCAGCGCCAAGCACCTGGCGCCCGAGCAGTACCGGGTCACCCCGCGCCGCCGCTGGGACGCCACCGGCGTGCCGCGCGCCGAGCGCGGCGCGCTGCCCGCCCTGCTCCGCGGCTACCTGCGGCTCGGCGCCTGGGTCTGCGGCGAGCCCGCGTACGACCCGGACTTCGACTGCGTCGACCTGTACGTGCTGCTGTCGCTGGAGCGCACCGACCCGCGCTACCTGCGGCACTTCCTGTCCGGACTGCCCGCCCGGCCGCTCGGCGCCTCATCATGAGCGTCTGGCTGCCGACGGCCCCCTGCCGACCCGAGACCTGCCTGGCCGACCCGGCGCCCGCCGTCTCGCACCCCCGGCGGGCGCTGCGGCTGGCGGCCTGCCTGGCGGCGGTGCTGGCGGGCGTGCTGCTCAGCCTGCCGCTGCGCCTCCTCCCGTACGGGACCCGGGCGCGACTGATCCGGCTCTGGGCACGCGTCCTGCTGCGCGCCCTCGGGGTCACCGTCCACCTCGGGACACCGGGCGGCGCGCTCGGCGGCGGGACGCTCGTGGTGGCCAACCACGTGTCCTGGCTGGACATCCCGCTGATCGCGGCGGGCCGCCCGGGCCGCTCGCTGGCCAAGACCGAGGTCCGCCGGTGGCCGGTGCTCGGGCCGCTGATCGCCTGGGGCGGCACGGTGTTCCTGGACCGCGACCGGCTGCGCGCGCTGCCCGGCACCGTGGCGGCGGTGGCCGAGGTGCTGCGCGCCGGCCGACCGGTGATCGTCTTCCCGGAGGGGTCCACCTGGTGCGGGCGGGAGAGCGGCCGCTTCCGGCCCGCACTGTTCCAGGCGGCGGTGGAGGCGGGCGCCTTCGTCCAGCCGGTGACGATCCGCTACCGGCTGTCGGACGGACGGCCGACCAGCGTGCCCGCCTTCATCGGCGACGACGGACTGCTCACCTCGCTCGCCCGGGTGGTCGCGGTGCGCGGGCTGGTCGCCGACGTGACGTTCCTGCCACCGATTCCGCCGCCCGCGCCGCAGGCCACCCGGGCGGGGGCGCGCCGGGAGCTGGCCCGCACGGCGCAGGCGGCGGTCGAGGGCATCCGCTGACGGGCGTCGGCACCCGGATCAGTCAGACCGGTCAGGTCGGCCGTACCGGTCAGGTCGGCCGGACCGACCGGGCCTCGGCCAGCGGCTCCGGACCGGGGTTCGGGTTCGGGTCCAGGTCGAGGTCGGAGCCGGGGCCGAGGTGCAAGTTCGGCTCGAAACCGGGGTCCGACGCGGAGTCGGGAGCCGGTTCCGGGAGGCCGGTGCCGCCCGGGGAGAGCGGGCGGGCCCTGCCCAGCAGGACGGCGACCAGGACGGCGGTGACGGCGAGCGCGGCCGCACCGCAGCGCGCCGCCAGGTGGAGGCCCTCGATGAAGGCGCCGTCCACCGCGTCCTGGACCGGGCCGGGCAGCACGGCGGCCGCGCCGCCACCGCCGTGCCCCGCCCCGGCGGGCGCGTCCGCGATCGGGCCGACGGCGTCCACCGGCACACCGAGCCGGTGCAGGGCGGCGGTCAGGCTGCCGGTCATCCGGTTGGTCAGCACGGCGCCGAGCACCGCGATCCCGAGGACGCCGCCCAGCTCGCGCAGGGTGTTGATGCTCGCCGAGGCCATCCCGGTCTGCGCCGGGGCGACCCGTTGGAGCACCCCGATCGACACCGGGGTGAAGGTCATCCCCATCCCGAGGCCCATCGCGAACAGGGTCCACAGGTACTCGACGTAGTGGGCGTGCCCGCCGTAGAGGGACAGCCCGCCGAGGCCCGCCGCGCACAGCGCGAGACCGAGCACCAACGGCAGCCGGGGCCCGTACCGCGAGGTCAGCCCGCCGGAGAGGGGGGCTGCGACGACGATCATCGCGGTCATCGGCAGCCCGGCGTAGCCGGCGTCGGACGGGGACCAGCCGAGCGGGCCCTGCATCAGCAGCGGCAGGAAGAAGAGCGCGCCGAAGATCCCGAAGCTGACCATGAAGCCGCTGAGCAGCGCGCCGCCGAGGGCGCCGTCGCGGAACAGCCGCAGCTCCAGCATCGGTTCGGCGAGCCGCAGTTCGAGCACCAGGAAGGCGGCCAGCAGCACGAGCGCCGCGGCGCCGCAGAGGAGCACCCGGGTGTCCGTCCAGCCGCGGGTCGGCCCCTCGATCAGCGCGTAGACCAGCAGGCCGAGGCCCGCGGCGGAGAGGACGAGGCCGCCGAGGTCGATCCGCCGGGCGCGCGGGGGGATGTCCGGGAGCACGCGGGCGGCGAGCACCAGTCCGGCCACGCCGATCGGGACGTTGATCCAGAACACGCTGGCCCACCCGAGGTGCTCGACCATCGGCCCGCCGACCACCGGGCCGATCGACAGACCCAGCGCGGAGACCCCGGACCAGAGGCCGATCGCCTTGGCGCGCTCGCGCTCGTCGGTGAAGACGTGGCGCAGCAGGGCGAGGCTGCCCGGGGTGAGCAGCGCGGCCCCGACGCCCTGCAGCATCCGGGCGCCGACCAGCAGGCCGATCGTTCCGGCGAGCGCGGCGAGCGCGGAGCCGACCGTGAACAGCGCGAGGCCGAGCCGGAACATCCGGGTGCGACCGTACCGGTCGCCGAGCGCGCCGCCGGTCAGCACGAACCCCGCGTAGACGAGGCTGTATCCCTCGGCGACCCATTGCAGGCCGCTGATCCCGGCGTCCAGGTCCTGGCCGATGCGGGGCAGGGCGTTGTTGACGATGACGTTGTCCAGCATGGACATGAACATGGTGACGCAGAGCGTCAGTAGCGCGAGCCGTTTGCGCCGGGCGCTCGACTCCTGCATGGGAACCCTCCCGATTCCTAGCCCCTAACAGCGTTAGGGAGTGGTGCGGCACGCACAGAGTGCCCCTAACGGTGTTAGATTGCAAGCGGGATCTCGCGACGGGCGCCCGCCACGGACCGTCGCCGCGAGACTCACAACCGGATGAGACCGGATGAGACCGCAGGAGGCGTCCGCACAGCCATGCCGGAGAACGACGACGCGACACCACCGCTGACCAGGGACGCGCTGACCCAGGCCGCGCTGCGGGTACTGGAACGGGACGGCCTCGACGGGCTGTCGATGCGCAAGGTCGCCGCCGAGGTCGGTGTCAAGGCGGCCTCGCTGTACTGGCACGTCCGCAACAAGCAGGAGCTGCTCGACCTGCTCACCGACGCGGTGATGGCCTCGGCCGAGCCCCCGCCGCGCGAGGGCGGCTGGCGCGAGCAGTTCCACGCCTACTGCTGGCGCTACCGCCGGCTGCTGCTCGACAAGCGCGACGCCGCCAAGGTCGTCTCGGGCCGCCTCTCCCCCGGGCCCCACCTGCTCGGCCTGATGGAGGACCAGCTCGACCGGCTCCGCGCGGCCGGTTTCTCCGACGCCGACGCCGCCATGGCCACCTACCTGCTGGGCGCCTTCGTCCAGGGGTTCGTCCTCCAGGAACAATCCCCGATCTCGGCCGCCGAAGTCCTCGGCACCAGTCGCCGGGACATCGCCGACGCCACCGGCGACCGCTTCCGCGCCCTGCCCGTCGACACCTTCCCCAACCTCGTCGCCCTGGCCGACGACCTCACCGAACCCGACATGGACACCCGCTTCGAGTTCTGCGTGCAACGCGTCCTCGACGGGCTCGCGACCCTGCTGCCCGCCGAACAGCGCTGACCCCACCACGGCGGGCCCGGCCGGCCCCCGCCCCGGGCCCGCCGAAAATCCGCGGCCCGGCCTGCGACCGCCCGCTAGGGTCTGTGCGGGCACCCCGGCCGCACGCCCACGGAGGAGTTCCGCGATGCCCGACCTGCACCCCCACTACGAGCCCTACACACAAGGCCTGCTGGACGTCGGAGACGGTCAGCGGATGCACTGGAACGCCTCCGGCAACCCGGCGGGCAAACCCGCCGCGATCGTGCACGGCGGGCCCGGATCCGGCCACCGACCGGGCACCCGGCGGTACTTCGACCCCGAGCGGTACCACGTGGTCCAGTTCGACCAGCGCGGCTGCGGACAGAGCCTGCCGCACGCCGCCGACCCGGCGACCGGGCTGGAACACAACACCACCGAGCGGCTGATCGCGGACATGGAGCGACTGCGCGAACACCTCGGCATCGAGAAGTGGCTGCTGTACGGCGGCTCCTGGGGTTCGACGCTGATCCTCGCCTATGCCCAGGCCCACCCCGAGCGGGTCTCCGAGATCGTGCTCTGCGGCGTCACCACGACCCGCCCCGAGGAGACCGACTGGCTCTACCAGGGCGTCGCCCGCTTCCTGCCCGGCCCGTGGGAGGAGTTCCGGAACTTCCTGCCGGCCGCCGACCGCGACGGTGACCTGGTGGCCGCCTACAGCCGGCTGCTCAACAGCCAGGACGAGACCGTCCGGCGGGCCGCCGCGAACGCCTGGGCCACCTGGGAGGACGCCGTCATCGCGCACGAGGCGCTGGGCAAGCCGAACGCCTACAGCGACCGCCCCACCGACGCGCTGATGGCGTTCACCCGGATCACCGCGCACTACTTCGCGCACCACGCGTTCCTGGCCGACGGCCAACTGCTGCGCGACGCCGGGCGGCTGGCCGGCATTCCGGGCGAACTGATCCACGGCCGCCTGGACCTCGGCTCGCCGCTCGACACCGCGTGGCGGCTGGTCCGGGCCTGGCCGGAGGCCCGACTGACCGTCATCGACGAGTCCGGGCACACCGGGAGTCCGGCGATGACGGAGGCGGTCCTCACCGCGATCGAACGGTTCGCCTGACCGGTCCGCTCATCCAGTCCGCTTGGCCAGTCCGCTTGTCGAGTCCGCTTGTCGAGCCCGTCCGGCCGGTTCGTCCACGGGCACCCGGCCGGTTCGCGCGAACGGCCGATCCGTGCGGACGGCCTCCGCCTACGATACGAAGCATGATCGTCTATGTCCCAGCCGCCCTGTTCTTCCTGTTGTTCGGAGTCGGGGTACTACGCGACCGCCGCCAGTTCAGCAATGCCGTCCTGCTCGGCATCGCCGTCTCCCTGCTCGCCCTCGCCCTGCTCGCCGAGCTGCGCAAGGCGCCCACGCTGGTGATGGAACTGGCGGCGGTGGCGATCATCCTGCTGCCGGCCCTGGGCACGGCGGCCCTGGTCTGGTTCCTGATCGCCAACGGCCTGACCATGATCCGCAAGGAGGGCAGACGGCCCGCCAACCTGCTGTCCCTCCTCGCGGGGCTGGGCATCCTCGCCGTCATCGCGCTGCTGCTCGCGGCCCTGGCCACCCGCTCACCCCGGCTGGGCGTCCTGGCGGGCACCGCCGTCCTGGTGGTCGGCTACATCTCCTTCCTGTTCGTCTGCTTCGTCGGCTACGCGTTCCTCTACGGCCGCCACCGGCCGCGCCGGAACGTGGACTTCGTGGTCGTCCTCGGCTCCGGCCTGATCGGCGGCGAGCGCGTCCCGCCGCTGCTGGCCAGCCGGCTCGACCGGGGCCGGGAGGTGTACGACAAGCAGGCCGCGCGCGGCAACCCGCCGGTGCTGATCACCTCCGGTGGCCAGGGCCC
This sequence comes from Kitasatospora sp. NPDC098663, assembly GCF_044760075.1. Taxonomy (NCBI): domain Bacteria; kingdom Bacillati; phylum Actinomycetota; class Actinomycetes; order Kitasatosporales; family Streptomycetaceae; genus Kitasatospora; species Kitasatospora sp. NPDC098663. The sequence continues at coordinate 142,031 of NZ_JBIWAP010000015.1, forward strand.
GGACGAGAAGCTGCCGGAGTCCCACGCGATGGCCGACTACCTGACCGGGCGCGGCTTCCCGGCCGAACACATCGAGCGCGAGGACCGCTCCCGCACCACCGAGGAGAACCTGCTCTTCAGCAAGGCCATCATGGAACAGGCCAAGCCCGACTACCGCTGCGTCGTGGTCACCAACAACTTCCACGCCTTCCGGGCGGCGCTCACCGCCCGCAGGACCGGCGTCAACGGGCAGGTGTTCGGCTCGCCGACCGCCGCGTACTACTGGCCGAGCGCGACGATCCGCGAGTTCGCCGCCGTCTTCCTCTCGCACAAGCTGGTCAACTTCGGGATCTGCGGCCTCCTCGCGCTCTGCGGCCTCCTCGCGGCCCTCTGAGCAGCGGCACCCCCGGCGCCCCTTCCGGCAAGGCCCCCGGTGCCGCACGCTACCGGCCCGGGGCCTCCACCGGTTCGGGCACTCCGGTGCGGAGGACCCTGTCGACACGTGCGATGTCGAGGGCGCGCTCCCAGCGGGCGACCACGAGGGTGGCGACGCCGTTGCCGGCGAGGTTGGTCAACGCCCGGCACTCCGACATGAACTTGTCGATCCCGAAGATCAGCATGACGCCGGCCGCAGGTACCGTGCCAACCGTGGAGAGGGTGGCGGCCAGGGCGATGAACCCTGCGCCGGTGACTCCTCCGGATCCCTTGGAGGTGAGGATCATGACGGCGAGGAGGCCGAGTTGCCGGGTGAGGGAGAGCTCGGTGTCGGTGGCCTGCGCGATGTACAGGGTGGCCAGGGAGAGGTAGATGGAGCTGCCGTCGAGGTTGAAGGAGTAGCCCGTCGGTACGGTCAGGCCGACGATGTCCCGGCGTACGCCCAGCCCTTCGAGCTTGGCCATCAACCGGGGCAGTGCGCTCTCGGAGGAGGAGGTGCCCAGGACGATCAGGAACTCCTCGCGCAGGTAGCGCAGCAACCGGAACATGTTGACCTTGAGCAGGGCCAGCACGCCGCCGAGGACGACGACAACGAAGAAGAGCGAGGTGCCGTAGAAGAGTCCGATGAGCCGCCCCAAGCCGGCGAGGGTGGAGATGCCGTACTTGCCGACGGTGAAGGCCATCGCGCCGAAGGCGCCGACGGGTGCGGCCAGCATGATGTAGCGGAGAATCTTGAACACGACCGCACTCAGCCGGTTGACGCCTTCGACGATCGGCGCCCCCACGGCTCCCACGGATTTGAGGGCGACACCGAAGAGCACCGCGAAGAAGATGACCTGAAGGATGTTGCCGTCGGCGAAGGCCCCCACCACGCTGGACGGCACGAGGCCGGTGAGGAAGTCCCACCAGCTCTGGTGCGCGCCGTCCTTGACGTACCGGGCGGCGTCCCCCGACAGGTGCAGGTCGCCGGGGTGGGCGTGCACTCCGCTGCCCGGCTGGAACAGGTTGACGGCAGCGAGTCCGACGGCGAGGGCGACCAGAGTTCCGGCCTGGAAGTAGACGAGGGACTTGAGGCCGACCCTGCCGACGCGGCGCAGGCTGTCCACGCCTCCGATGCCGGCCACGATCGTCAGGAAGACGATCGGGGTGATGAGCATCTTGACGGCCGACACGAAGGTGGTGCCGACCGGCTCCAGGGCGATGCCGGTACGCGGCCAGAGCCAACCCGTCAGGACACCGCAGCCGATGGCCGTCAGCACCCAGAAGTACAGCTGCCTGTACCACGGTTCGGACACCGGGGCGCCGGAGGAAGCGATGGTGCCGGGAGGCGCGGTTGCTGTCATGGCGTTTCTCCTCGTCGAGGAACCTGGATGCGGCCGGGGGCGGGAGTGGCCTTCCGAGCGGGGAAACCGGTGACAGCGCGCGGCTCGGTGGCGGACGACCGGGAGCGGCCCTACGACCGGGGTGGAACCGGCGTCTCACCGCGGGCGGGCCGGAGCTGCGTCGCCGGCCCGCCGCGCCCGCCCAGCCCGCAACCTCGGCCGTGAGTGTGCCGGTCAGAGCAGTTCGAGGAGCTTCTCCGTGAACTCGGTGGTCGCGGCGCTGCCGCCCAGGTCCGGGGTGCGCTCGTCGGTCGTGGCGAAGACCGCGGCGATGGCGTCGGTGACGTCCCGGGCCGCCTCGGGATGGCCGAGGTGGTCGAGCATCATGGCCGCCGACCAGATCGAGCCGACCGGGTTGGCGACGTTCCGGCCGGCGATGTCGGGAGCGGAGCCGTGGACCGGCTCGAACATGGAAGGGAAGTCCCGCTCGGGGTTGAGGTTGGCGGCCGGTGCGATGCCGATGGAGCCCGCCACCGCTGCGGCCAGGTCGCTGAGGATGTCACCGAAGAGGTTGGAGGCGACCACCACGTCGAAGCGGGCCGGATCGAGTACCAACTTGGCGGCCAGCGCGTCGATGTGCTCCTGGCCCCAGGCGACCTCGGGGTGGGCGGCGCCGCGCTCGGCGACCAGTTCGTCCCAGAAGGGCAGGGTGTGCACGATGCCGTTGGACTTGGTGGCCGAGGTGAGCCCGCCGCCGCGCCGGGCAGCCAGCCCGAAGGCGTAGTCGAGGACGCGGGTCACCCCTGCGCGGGTGAACACCGCCTCCTGCACGGCCATCTCCTCGGGGAACCCCCGGTTCAGCCGACCGCCGATCTCGCTGTACTCGCCCTCCACGTTCTCGCGCACGACGACGAACTCCACCTCGCCCGCCACGGCGCCGCGCACCGGGCTCTCGACGCCCTCGAACACCCGGACCGGCCGCAGGTTGACGTACTGCCGGAAGCCGCGCCGGATCGGGATCAGCAGCCCCCACAGCGAGACGTGGTCCGGCACACCGGGGTGGCCGACCGCACCGAGCAGGATCGCGTCCTTGTCCCGCAGCCGGTCGAGGCCGTCCACCGGCATCATCGCGCCCTCACGGACGTAGCGCTCGCAGGACCAGTCGTACGAGGTGTAGGAGAAGCCGATGCCGTGGCGGGCGCCGACCGCCTCCAGGACCTGCCGGGCGCAGGGCAGGACCTCGGCCCCGATTCCGTCCCCGGGAATCAGGGCGATGTGGTGATGAGTCATGTGCCGATTGCAGCAATCGGGCCACCGCACCGTCCAAGACGCTCTGCCGATCTGCCTGATAAGGCTGCCTTATCAGTGCTTGACGGCATCGAGCGCACAGGACACGAAAGCGCGCGCAGCCGGGGACTGTTCGGCGCGCCGACCGACGAGCACGATCCGCAAGGTCGTCCTCGGCTCGATGTCCAGGACCAGTGCGCCCGCCTGTTCGGCCGCGGTGCGCCAGGACTCGGTGACCACCGCGAGACCGACCCCCGCGAGCACGAGAGGGAGAATCGCCACCCGGTGCTCGGTCTCCGCCGCGATGGCGAACCCGATGCCACGTTCGCGCAGGCCGTCGACGTACGCGCGCATTCCCGTGCCCCGCTGCCCGACGATCAACCGCTGACCGGCCAGTTCCTCGCACCGGACGGACATGCCCTCGCGGAACGGTCCACCGGCAGGGGTGACCAGGACGAAGCGCTGTTCCCCGACCTCATGGGAGACCACCTCCTTGTCGCTCAGCGGCCCTTCCGTGGCGAGCAGGCCCAACTCGGCGGCTCCGGTGCGCACCATGTCGATGACGTCGCGCGAGGTGAAGGCCGCCCGGATGTTCACCGACACCCCGGGATACCGGCGGCTGAACGCCCGGATCATCGTCGTCAACGGCTCGATCGCCTGGGACGGCATCGCCGCGATGTCCAGTCGCCCGTCCCGCAACTCGTGCACGGCCAGCACGCTGGCACGGGCCAGCTCCAGACTGCGTACGGCGACCCTGGCGGGCTCGATCAGCGCCGTCCCCGCCTCGGTGAGCACCGCCCGGCGGCCGATCCGGTGGAACAGGCTCCCGCCCACGTCCCGTTCCAACGCCTGCACGGCCTGCGACAGCGCGGGCTGCGAGAGGTAGAGGGCTGCGGCGGCCCGGTTGAAACCCCCGTGGTCCACGATCGCGAGGAAGTACTCCAGCTGCCGGATGTCCATGCCCCCATCCTCCCCTCGCGGCGTGGCGGCACCTCGGGAGCACGCGCGAAGCAGCCGCCCGCCCACCCGGCCCCTCGGCCGCACCGGCCCCGGGCCCCCGCCGCCGCCGTAGCGACCGGGGCCCGGCCGCACCTTCGGCCGGACCTCTGCCCAGGCCTCCGATCAGACCACCGGTCAGGCCATCACGTCAGGACACCGGGCGGGGTGCCAGGATCGCGCAAGTGGTGGTGGCGTGCGCGTAGAGCTTGCCGTTCTCCACCCCGACCACCCTGGCCTCGGCCGTCGCCATCGTCCGGCCCAGATGCAGCACCAGCCCCTCGCAGCGCAGCAGCCCCGAGTCGGCGAACAGCGGGCGCAGCATGTGGACGTTCAACTGCGTGGTGGTGTAGCCGATCCCGGCTGGCAGCCGGCTCAGCACGGCGCAACCGAGCGCCGAGTCGAGCAGGGTTGCGAGGTAGCCGCCGTGCACGGTGTTCATCGGGTTGTAGAGGTGGTCGCCGAGTTCACCCTCGAACACTGCCGTACCCGGCTTCACCTCGGTCAGATGGAACCCCAGGGTGCTGCAGATCGCGGGCTCCTGGATCCGGCCCGCGAGGATCTCGTGCAGAATCTCCTCTCCGCTCAGGTGTGGGAAGGCGGAGATCGGCGGGCCGGCCGTCCAGGTGTGGGTCCGGGTCCGGGGCACCTGGACCTCCAGGGGCTGCCGGCCTTCAAGGGGCTGCTGGCCCTCCGGGAACGTCGCGCCGCCGGAGTCTGCCTCATTCGTCGTCATGGGATCAACCTGCCCTGTTCGCGCACGCCCCTCAAGTGCCTTCCGGCGTACGGCCGACGCGCGGCCCCGGGCGTCGGAGCATGGCGGTCCACGCCATGGCGGCGCGGTGGACCTCGGGTGGCCGTCACATGGCACCGGGGCGCGGGGCGCGCCACGCTGCACGGCATCCGCCCCCACACCTCCCCCACCCAGGAGCCCCCATGCCTCTCCGTCCTGTCGCCGCCGCGTTGCTGACGGCCGCCGCGCTCGCGATCGGCACCACCGCACCCGCGCCCGCTCCGGCCGTGCCCGCGGCTGCGGCTGCGGCTGCGGCTGCGGCTGCGGCTGCGACCGACACCGTGAGCGGGACCTTCCAGCAGGTCACCGGATTCGGCGCCAATCCGGGAAACCTCGCGATGTACTCCTACACCCCCGCCGGACTGCCGAGTGGCGCGCCGCTGGTGGTCGCACTGCACGGCTGTCTGCAGACCGCCAACGACTACTACCGCAACTCCGGTTGGACGACCTTCGCCGACCGGTACGGCTTCGCGGTCGTCTTCCCGCAGACCAGCAGCGTCAACAACAGCCTCTCCTGCTTCAGCTGGTTTGACGCGGCCAAGGACTCCCGGGGCGTCGGCGAGGCGGAGTCGGTGGCCGAGATGGTCACCAAGGCCAAGGCCCTGTACGGCTCGGACGACCGGCGGGTGTTCGTCACCGGGCTGTCGGCCGGCGGCGGGATGGCCTCCGACCTGCTGGCCGACTACCCGGACGTGTTCGCCGGCGGGGCGATCGACTCGGGCCTCCCGGCCCAGTGCGCGACCACCCAGGGCGCCGCCTCCGGCTGCCAGAACTCCGACCAGGGGCTCACCCCGGCCCAGTGGGGCGACAAGGTCCGGGCCGCGTACCCGGGCTACGCCGGGCCGTGGCCCCGGGTGGCGATCTGGCAGGGCAGCGCGGACACCGTGGTCAGGCCGGTGAACGCGACGGAGCTGCGCGACCAGTGGACCAACGTCCAGAGTGTCGGCCAGCGCCCGACCAGCACCCGGAGCCTGCCGGGCGGCACCACTGAGGAGGTCTACGCCGACGCGGGCGGACGACCCGCCGTGGCACTGTTCACCATCGCCGGGATGGGCCACGGCCTGGCCGTCAACCCCGGCTCCGCAGCCGACCAGTGCGGGGCCACCGGCAGCTACTTCCTCAACACGATCTGCTCCAGCTACCACACCGCGCAGTTCTGGGGCCTGGACGGCGGCACGGGGCCCACCAACCCCGGCCTGCCCGCACCCACCGGGCTGACCGCGACCCCGGCGGGCCAGGGCTCGATCGCCCTCGCCTGGCAGGCCGTCAGCGGGGCCGCCTCCTACCAGGTCTACCGGGACGGTGCGATGGCGGGCAGTGCCACCGGCCCGTCCTTCACCGACACCGGGCTCGCCTCCGGCACGTCGTACGGCTACACCGTCGCGGCGGTCGACCCGTCGGGCGCCGTGGGCACCCGATCGGCGGCCGTGACGGCGACCACCACCGGCGGCGGCACCGTGCAGTGCTTCACCGACAGCAACTACAACCAGGTCCGGGCCGGGCGGGCCACCCAGAGCGGCGGTCTGACCTACGCACTCGGCTCGGGCCAGAGCATGGGCCTCTGGAACACCTTCGTGACGCACACCCTGAAGCAGACCGGCCAAGGCTACTTCGTACTCGCCGACGGCCAGTGCTGAGCGGGCGAAACCCGACCTCCGGCTCATCCGTCCCCCTCCCCCGGGCGCAGTCCCACCCCTCCTGAGCGCAGCCCGGCGAACAGGTCGGTCTCGGGCCCCTCGCCTTCACCCCCGGCCTCGCCCGGCACCAGGCTCCGGGCGAGGTGGTAGTCCTCCGTCGGCCAGACCTCACGCTCGATGTCCCGCGGATGGGCCATGAACGCGACCCCGGGCTCGACCTGGGTGGCGTGCGCCAGCAGTGCCGCGTCCCGTACGGCGAACTGCTCGGCGCACGCGATCCGGGTGGTGGTGGCGAGGGCGGGCGGGGTGTCCGGCCAGTCCGCGAGCAGTGCGCCCATGCCCGAGGGGACGCCCCGCTCCGTCATCGCGTCGTGCAGGGCCTGGAACCAGGCTCTGGAGAGCGCCAGGTGGTAGTAGAGCTTCACCGCCTGCCAGGGTTTCCCCGCGTCGGGGTGGCGGCCCGGGTCGGCGGCGGCCTCGAAGGCCTCGACCGTGACCTGGTGGGTCATCACGTGGTCGGGGTGCGGATACCCCCCGGTCTCGTCGTAGGTGACCACCACGTGCGGACGGAACTCCCGAATCAGGGCGACCAGCGGCCCCGCGGCCGCCGCCACGGGCTGGGCGGCGAAGCAGCCCGCCGGCAGCTGTTCGCCCGGGCCCGGCATGCCGGAGTCCACGAAGCCGAGGAACTGCTGGCGCACGCCGAGGATGCCCCGGGCGACCGCCATCTCCTCGCCCCGGATCCGGGCGAGGTCCGCCCTGACCTCAGGGCGGTCCATGGCCGGGTTGAGCACCGAGCCGCGCTCGCCGCCGGTACAGGTGGCGACCAGGACGTCCACCCCCTCGGCCGCGTACCGCGCGAGGGTGGCAGCGCCCTTGCTGGACTCGTCGTCGGGGTGGGCGTGGACGCTCAGCAGGCGGAGCCGCCCGGTGTGCTGGGTGAACATGGCGCCTCCGTACGTGGCCGATGTGGTCATGCGCCCTCCCCGGGTCGTCCGTCCGGCGGCCGATCCGACCGCCCGGAAGAAACTTAGGACGAACCCAGTGATTAGGTCAAACATAATTTCTGGGTCCGACCCAGCGAACTGCGTTACGCTGCCTCCATGACGGAAACCACGGCGGGGCCGACGCCCGGGCCCGGGACCACCCCGACCCTGCGCGAGCTCAACAAGCGCCGCACCCGCGAGGCGATCTCGCACGCCGCGACCAGGCTCTTCATCGACCAGGGCTTCGACCGCACCACCATCGCCGAGGTCGCGACGGCCGCCGGCGTTGCCAAGATGACCGTCACCAACCACTTCCCGCACAAGGAGGACCTCCTCCTCGACCTGCACGAGGAGATCGTCGGCCGCCTCGCCCGGGCGGTCGCCGAGCGTGCGCCCGGCGAGTCCGCCCTCGCCGCGCTACGCCGCGACTGCCTGGCCGGCCTCGACCGGCACGACCCACGGCTCGGCTTCTCCGGCCCGGCGTTCGCCCGCACCGTCGCCGACAGCCCCGCCCTGGTCGCCCGGCTGCGCGAGCTGCACGAGCAGAGCGAGGCCGCCCTGGCCGAGGCCCTGGCCGAGGCCACCCGCCCCACGACGGCGACCGGCACTCCGCCCGGCACATCGCCCGACATACCGGTCGGCACACCGGCCGGCCCGCCGGTCGACTTCGAGAGCCGGGTGGCCGCCGGGCTGCTCGCCGCCGTCGACCGCACGGTGTTCACCGAGGTGTTCCGCCGGCTGCTGGCCGGCGACGAGGCCGCCGCCATCAGGGCGGCGGTGCGCCCCTCGGCCGTCCGGGCCTTCGACCGACTGGAGGGCGCCCTGGGCACCTTCGCCGTCCGGCCGGGCTCCTGACCTGCGGCGCGAGGCGCCCGCCCATGGACAGCCCTTGACGAAAGGTTGACCTGCTCACGGCAGAAGGTTGACGACCGCCGCCCCTATCGTCGGCCCATGCCCTCACAGCCCATCAGGCCCACCACCCTGCCGGTCCTGCCCTACCGCAAGCCCACCCGAGGCCGGGACTACTGGGTCCTGGACAACGTCCTCCCCGACCCGGACGCCGTCCGCGAGCGCTGTCTGGCCCGCGGCGACTGGACCGAAGGCTACCCGCACCGCCCCGAGACCTGGCCCGGCCTGCGCACCATGCCCGGCCTGGAGCCCGACGAGCTGGCCCGGGTCGAGGCCCTGGTCCGCAAGGCCACCGGCGCTTCCCGGCTCTGGGTGCAGAGCGCCCCGGGCGGCGGCACGCTCAACCACAACTGCGTCCAGGTCGTCGGCGCCGGGGAGTCAGAGTCCCGCCCGCACACCGACTCCCGCGCGCTCTGCCGCTACGCCGCCGTGCTCTACCTCAGCCCGGGCGCGCCGAAGGACGCCGGCACCAGCTTCTACCGCCAGCAGTTCCCCGGCGGACGCCTCGGCGGGAACCTCGTCAACGCGCCGCACAGCAACCTGGTCGAGGCGCTCGGCACCCGCCACGTGCCCGCCGACCACTTCACCGAGGACGTCCGCGTCCCCAACCGCTACAACCAACTGCTCCTCTACCACGCCAACCTCATGCACAGCGCGACCTCCTACTACGGCACCGAGCTGCCGGAGCGTCGGATGACGGCCGTCTTCTTCTGGATGGCCTGACGGACCGACAGCACGCCCAGCCCCCGGACGCGGCCGCCGAACGCGCTCTCCGGAACCGCCGGGGACTCACCGCCCCCTTGACCCGGCCCCGCCCACACCCGCGAGAGTGGCAGGGGCGGGCCGCGCCACGGCGGCCGCAGCGGAGAGGGGACCACCCGTGAACGCACCCTGCCTCATCCTCGACATCGGCGGCGTCCTGGAGTACACGCCGAGGACGGGCTGGCCGGAGCGCTGGGAGCACCGGTTGGAGCTGCCGCCGCACACGATCGACGAGCGGCTGCGGGACGTCTGGCAGGCCGGCGCGATCGGCGGCATCACCGAGCCGGAGGTGCGCGAGCAGGTGGCCGCCCGGTTGCACCTGGCCCCGGCCCAGGTCGAGGCCTTCATGGCCGACCTCTGGGAGGAGTACCTCGGCACGCCGAACGAGGAGCTCATCGCCCACGTGCGCGGACTGCGCGGGCGGGCCCGGCTCGGCATCCTCAGCAACAGTTTCGTCGGCGCCCGCGAACGCGAGGTCCCGCTCTACCGGTTCGACGAGCTGGTGGAGCACATCGTCTACTCGCACGAGATCGGGACCGGCAAGCCCGACCCGCGTGCCTACGAGATCACCTGCGCCGCCCTGGGTGTCAGCCCGGTCGACTGCCTCTTCGTCGACGACCACGCGCCCAACGTCGAAGCCGCCCGGGCGGTGGGCATGCAGGCCCATCTGTTCGAGGACAACGCACCCGCCATCGCCCGCATCGCCCGTCACCTCGGCGACGGCGACACCCGTTGACGGGCCGAGCACTCACTCCGCACGTGGAGGGCAGGACGGGCACACCTGACGCTCCAACCGCACCGGCCCGGCGCCACGACCGGAGCCCCGGAGAGCACCACCACGCACGGCCCCGCGCCGATTGGCGACCTCCTTGTCCGGGGACGCTGGCCGCATGAACCAGGACGCCCTACCGCCGACCGAGACGATCCGCCCCGACTGGGCCGGGATCGACCGGCTGCCGACCACCGACCTGCTCCGCCTGATGAACGCCGAGGACCGCACCGTCCCCGCCGCAGTGGCCGGGGAGTTGGTCCGGATCGCCGCCGCGGTGGACGCCACAGCGGCACGAATGGCGGCCGGTGGGCGGCTGGTCTACGCCGGGGCGGGGTCCGCCGGGCGGCTCGGAGTGCTGGACGCCGCCGAGTGCCCGCCGACCTTCGGCACCGATCCGGGCCTGGTGGTGGGCCTGATCGCGGGGGGCGGGACCGCCGTGACCGGGGCCGTCGAGGGCGCCGAGGACCGCCCGGAGCTGGCGGTGGCCGAGCTGGCCGCCCTCCGGCTCACCCCGGCCGACACCGTGGTGGGCGTCTCCGCCTCCGGCCGCACGCCGTACACGGTGGCGGCCGTCCGAACCGCACGGGCAGCCGGGGCGTTGACGGTCGGACTGGCGTGCAACCGGGGCTCGGCGCTGGTGGCGGCGGCCGAGCTGGGGATCGAGGTGGAGGTCGGCCCGGAGGTGCTGGCGGGCTCGACCAGGCTGAAGGCGGGCACGGTGCAGAAGCTGGTGCTCAACATGCTGTCGACGGCCGTCATGGTCCGGCTCGGCCGGACGTACGGCAATCTGATGGTCGACGTCCGGGCCACCAACACCAAGCTCCGCGCACGGGCCCACCGGATCGTCACGGAGGCCACCGGCGCCGACGAGGCGGCGGTCCGCCAAGCGCTCGCCGCCACCGGGGGCCGGGCCAAGGACGCGATCCTGGTCCTGCTCGCGGACGTGGACGCGCCAACCGCCGCCCGGCAGCTCGCCGCCTCCGGCGGACGCCTGCGCGAAGCACTGCACGCCCACCACCGCTCGGGCCCGTCTGACAAATGATCATCTGGCCGGTTCGCGGAGCCAGAGGATCAGGAAGGCCAGGACGACTCCGGCTCGGTAGCGGTCGGCGAGCCTGTCGAACCTGGTTGCGGTCACGCGAACTGCTTGAGGCGGGCGACGCATCGTTCGGCCACGGTGCGGTCCTTGGTGGTCAGCCCCCTGCGGGACCGGCCGAGGGCCTGGCGCGCCTGCGCGAGGCCCGGATCTGCCAGTTCACCCCCGTCTGCGTCCCCTTTTTGCGGGCGCTGGCGGCGTGCTGGTGGGCCCGGTCGACCATGAAGCCGACCGCTACCTCGTGGACCTGAAACGTGCTTCAGCAGCTCCGCCCAGGCGATATCCGCTCCCACGCCGGGTCCGCCAGCTCACCTCGACCTGCCAAAAGATCAACTATCGGGCAAGCGCTATCGCTCGCTTGCACCCAACCATCCCGCGAGGGTGTCGTGCAGTTGCTGTACCTGAGATCGATCAAGGACCACGGTCACTTGGTCGGGCTCGTCACCTGGACAGAACTCGACAGGCCGACCGATGGACATGCGCAGGAACTCCACCGGCAGGGGCTCCTGCCCCTCCAGGCGGGCTCTGGGGTGGCAGTGGTTCGGGACAGCGGCGACCTCCAGCCAACCGGCCCGCGGGTGGCCGTCCGCAGGGCTGACGTGCGATCCCTGGTAGACGAGCGGGGCCGGCCCGTCGCCATCCTCGGCGAGCAGCAGCCAGGTAGCAAAGATCGACATTGCCTTCTCTCGTCCGGGGCGCGGTCACAACCATCGCAGGCTACGTCAGTCCCCGAACACAGTCTCCCGAGTATCAGATGATCACATGTCAGACATACCCTCGGGTCTGTCCGGCCGGTCATGGCCGGTCACGCGGGTCCATCCGTCCCTAGCGCCTCGCGCGCGATCTCGGCCCGGAAGCCCTCGATCAGGACACGCAGCCCGTACTCGAAGTCGGCGTCGTGGTCGGTCATGCGCAGCACGTCGGCCGCCTCGCGCAGCAGCGGGAGGTCGCGCAGGGCCTCGTCCGGGAAGGGTGGCCGGACGCGGTCGGCGGCGTCCTGTCGCCAGGCCTGCTCCTCGGTGACCCAGCCCATGATGTAGCGGTCGATGGTGAGCAGCAGCCGCAGCGCGGTCCGGGGCCGCAGGCCGGCCTGCCGGAGGGCGTCCAACTGGGCTTCGACGGCGGGCAGTTCGTCCTCGGTGGGCAGCGTTCCGGCGTGCACCCGGGCGCCGTCGCGGTAGGCGAGCAGGGCGTGGCGCTTGGCGCGGGCGTCGGCGGCGAGCCAGTCCGGCCAGTGCTCCGGATCCGGGCTGCGGTCGACCGGGAGGGCCTCGGCGAGCATCGCCTCGGCCATCAGGTCGAGCAGTTCCCGCTTGTTCTTGAAGTGCCAGTACAACGCGGGTGACTGGACGCCGAGTTCGCGGGCGAGCCGCCGGGTGGTCAGGCCGTCGATGCCTTCCTCGTCGAGTACGCGCAGCGCGGTGCGCACCACCTCGTCGCGTTGCAGTGCCACCGCCGACCACCTCTCCGTTATTCGCTTGCCCACTCCACCTTATCGCCGCTAAGTTCCGAGCTGGAATTTATCAGCGATAAGGAGAGCCGTCGTGTTCGACGGCCCGAAGGGACCACCACCCCATGACCTCCGGAACGGACCGTCCCAGGTCCCGACTGCTGCCGAACACCGCGCCCTGGCGGTCCTCCCGCGACTTCCGCCTCACCTGGACGGCCGGCACCGTCACCCTGCTCGGCTCCGTCCTCACCATGACGGCGATCCCGCTCCAGATCGCCGACCTCACCGGTTCACCGGTGGCCGTGGGCGCGGTCGGCGCCGTCGAGCTCGTGCCGACCATCGTGTTCGGCCTCTACGGCGGCGTCCTCGCCGACCGTGCCGACCGCCGCACCGTCGCCCTGGTCACCGAACTCGCACTCGCCGCACTGAGCGCCCTGCTGCTCGCCAACGCGCTGCTCGGCACGCCCGCGCTCTGGCCGCTGTACGCGGCCGCCGGACTGGCAGCGGCACTGCAGGGCCTTCAGCAGCCCTCGGCGGAGGCGATGATCCCCCGGCTGGTGCCACCCGACCAACTGGTGGCGGCGGGCAACCTGCTCTCGCTGCGCTGGAGCATCGCCGGCCTGGCCGGCCCGGCCACCGCCGGGCTGCTGATCGCCACGGCCGGCGTCCCGGCCGCCTACCTGGTCGACCTCGGCACCTTCCTGGTCTCGATCGCCCTGCTGACCCGGGTCCGGCCAGTCCCCTCGCAGCGGGACGCCGAGGCACCGCGACTGCGGGAGTTCGTCGACGGCGCCCGGTACGCGGCCCGCCGCCCCGACCTGCTGGGCACCTACCTGGCGGATCTCGCGGCCACCGTCTGCGCCCTGCCGACCGCGCTGTTCCCCTTCCTCGCCCAGGAGTTGGACGCGGTGTGGGCGCTCGGCCTGCTCTACTCGGCCGCTGCGGCGGGCGGCCTGCTCGCGGCCGCCACCGGCGGCTGGACCGAGCGGGTGCACCGGCACGGCCGGCTGGTGCTGCTCTGCGCCGCCCTCGTCGGCGCGGCGACGGCCGCGGCCTCGATCGCCCCCGGCCTGTGGGCCGTCCTGCTCTGCCTGCTCGTCGCGGGCGGCGCCAACCAGATCGGCGACACCTTCCGCAGCGCGATCTGGAACCAGTCCATTCCGGACGAACTTCGGGGCCGCGCCGCCGGCCTGGAGATGCTGATCGGCTCCGCCGGGCCCGCCCTCGGGGACCTGCGGGCCGGCGGCCTCGCCGCCCGGCAGGGCATCCGCGTCGCGCTGCGCACCGGCGGCCTGCTCTGCCTGGCCGGCACCACCGCGCTGTCGGCCGCGCTTCCGGCGCTCTGGCGCTACGACCAGCGCGACCAGCGCGACCAGCGCGACCAGCTGAACCACCTCGACCAGGCCGACCGACACCACCGGCCCGACCAGCCCGACCAGCAACCCGCGCCATGACCGCCCACCTCGACGGCGGCGGACCGGGGCGCCGCCCCTCAGCCCCGGGCGGGCACCGTGGCGTGCCGGGCGATCAACGCGCCGAGCCGGCCCGGGTCGCCGGTGCCGCGCTTGGGCAGCAGGGTCAGCACGTGCGTCTGCTCGTCCCCGCCCAGCAGGACGAGGAGTTCGGGCGTCTCCAGGTAGTACGGAAGCTCCCGCCAGACGAGTTCGGTGCTGGACACCGCGTTGGTGACGGTCACCCCGGCCTCGCCGAGGACGATCCGGAACTCACCCTTGTCCGCCGCCATCCGCCGCACCTGACGCAGTTGCAGCCAGGGCAGTCCGACCACCAGCAGCAGCGCGGCCGCGAACATCACCAGCGCCGGTGGGCCCACCGTCCGGTCGGCGACCGAGAGCACCACCGCACCGGCCCCGGTGCAGGAGGCGGTCAGGTACCTCGACCGCCGGGACCGTCGACCCGCCGCCGTACCCCGGGCCCGGGCCGCGAAGGCCGCCCGGAAGTCCGCGGTCGTCGGCGTGTAGCGGACCTCGACCGACGCCTCCACCCGCTTGCCACCGTCCACCCGAACCCCCTCCGACGCATCTGCCGCGGGGTGCTGGCAAAAGCCGTGTGCACCCGATCCATCACCCTCTCCGTCTCCTCCCGGTGACGCGATTCCGCCGCTCCCGGGCGGGCGTCGTTGACCTCCCGCCGCACTCGGCGGTTGGCTCACCACGAGCCGGCCGCCGGGGAATTCGACGCGGCCGGCCGTACCCAGGGGAGGGACCGGATGACCCGCACACGTTCCGCACCACACCTGCTGCGCGCGGCCGGCGCGCTGGCGGCGGCCGCGCTGGCCGCCGTCACGGTGGCGACGCCCGCCCAGGCGGACGCACCGCGCGGCCGCACCGAACGGGTGTCCGTCGGGCTCGGCCAGGCGCAGCCCGACGGCGCCTCGGACGCCGCCGGTCTGAGCGCCGACGGCCGCTTCGCCGTCTTCACCTCGAAGGCCACCAATCTGGTTCCCGGCGACACCAACGGCAAGTTGGACGTCTTCGTCCGGGATCTGTGGACCGGCCGCACCGAACGGGTCAGCACCGGCGCGAGCGGCGCCCAGGCGACCGACGACTCCTTCAACGCCACGATCAGCGGCAACGGCCGCTACGTGGCGTTCAGCTCCTACGCCACCAACCTCGCCCCCGGCGGGAACCTCGGCTTCGAGGACGTCTACGTCCACGACCGCTGGACGGGGACCACCGAGTTGGTGTCCACCGGACACGACCCGGCCAAGCCGCAGGCCGGCCGGCAGTCCAGCCACCCGTCGATCAGCTGGGACGGCCGGTACGTCGCCTACCAGTCCAACCGCTCCGACCTGGCCCCCGGCACGGTCACCTGGACGGGCGGCAACATCTACGTCACCGACCGGTCGACGGGCGGGACCCGCCTGGTCAGCGTCGGCGCGGACGGCACCGAGGCGAACGCCTCCTCCGCCGAGCCGGTGATCAGCGGGGACGGCGGCTCGGTCGGCTTCATCTCCAAGGCCACCAACATCATCGGCCAGGACAAGCCCGGCGCCCTCGCCGCGAAGGCCGCCGCCGATCTCGACGGCGTCTCCGACGAGGAGTTCGTCCGCGACTCCTTCCGGCACGACGACCAGCCGGCGATCCTCAAGCCCCGCTACTACCCCCTCTACGTCCGCGACCTCCGCGACGAGCAGAGCGTCCTGGTGAGCACCGACGGGGCGGGTGGCTACCGCGGGGCGGCCTCCCCGGCGCTCAGCCGGGACGGCCGCTACGCCGTCTACTCGGCGCTGCTCCAGGACGGCAACGGCCCCCGGGGGCACCACTTCGAGGTGTACGTCCGCGACCTGGAGGAGGACACCGAGACCCTGGTCAGCGCCGGGCTCCCGGGGACGAAGACCTCCGGCGACTCCTACCACGCGCAGATCACCGCCGACGCCCGCTGGGTCTACTTCGACTCCGACGCGGCGAACCTGGTGCCAGGGGACACCAACAACGCCGGGGACGTCTTCCGGCGCGATCTGTGGACCGGCCGCACCGAGCGGGTCAGCGTGGCGACGGACGGCTCGCAGACCGCCGGCGCCTCGGAGCGGCCGTTCGTCGACGCCCTCGGCACCACGGTGCTGTTCACCTCCGAGGACGGCACGCTCGTCCCGGGCGACACCAACCAGGCCCCTGACGTCTTCCTCCGCCGGCTGCCGCTGCTCTGACCGGAAACCGACCGGGCCCGGCCCCGCTCACCGCACCGGCAGCAGATACCCCAAACCGCAACGGGTTGCGCGGAGGTGCGGCAGGGCGGCCGGGCCCGCCCACGCGCCCCTCGGAGCGTGAACGCCCGCACGCCCCTCAGCACGTGACCGCACGCACACCCCTCAGCACGTGACCGCGCGCACACCCCTCAGCACGTGAACGCCCACGCGCCCCTCAGCACGTGACCGCCCGCACACCCCTCAGAGCGTGAGCGCCCGCGCCGACGCCCGGATCGGCGCCGGGAGTTCGGTGCCGCCGCGCAGATGGCGGTCCACCGCCGCGGCCGCCGCCCGCCCCTCGGCGATCGCCCACACGATCAGTGACTGCCCGCGCCCGGCGTCCCCGGCGACGAAGACGCCCGGCGCGCCGCCGGCGAAGTCGTCGTCCCGGGTCAGGGCGCCGTCCGGGTCGGTGGTGAGGCCGAGTTGGGCGATCAGCCCCTGGTCCGGCTCCGGGCCGCTGAAGCCCAGCGCGAGCAGCACCAGCTCCGCCGGGACGCTCCGCTCGGTGCCGGCCCGGGGGCTGCGGTCGGCCGGTTCGGCCTCGGCGAAGCGGACGGCGGCCAGCCGGCCGTCCGGTCCGGCCTCGAAGCCGACCGTGGTCGCCGCGAACACCCGGGGACCGGCCCCCGCGGCCCCCGACTCCTCGTGCGAGGTGGTCTCCCGGTACACCTTCGGATGGACGGGCCAGGGCTGCCCCGGCGCCCGGCGCACCGGCGGGCACGGGTTGATGTCGAGCTGGGTGACGGAGGCCGCGCCCTGGCGCAGCGCCGTCCCCAGGCAGTCGGCCGCGGTGTCCCCGCCGCCGACGATCACCACGTGCCGGCCCTCGGCGGATACCGGCGGGGCCGCGCGGTCGCCCTCGTCGACCCGGTTCGCCCAGGTCAGGTAGTCGATCGCCTGGTGCACGCCCGGCAGGGCGCACCCCGGCACCGCCAGCTCCCGGCAGGCGGTCGCGCCGACCGCCACCACCAGCGCGTCGCACCCGGCCCGCAGTTCCCCGGCCGCGAGGTCCCGGCCGACGAACACCCCGGTGCGGAAGGCCGTCCCCTCGGCCCGCATCTGGTCGAGCCGCCGGTCCAGGCGGTGCTTCTCCAGCCGGAACGGCGGGATCCCGTAGCGCAGCAGCCCGCCCAGGCGGTCGGCCCGCTCGTACACCGTGGTGGCGTACCCGGCCCGGGTCAGCTGTTGCGCGGCGGCCAGGCCCGCCGGGCCCGAGCCGACCACGGCCACCCGCCGCCCGGTGCCCCGCTCGGGCGGCTGCGGCAGGTCCCAGCCCTCTTCCCAGGCCCGGTCGGTGATCGCCAGCTCGACGTTCTTGATCGTCACCGCCGCGCCGTCGATCGCCAGCACGCACGCGCTCTCGCAGGGCGCCGGGCAGAGCCGTCCGGTGAACTCGGGGAAGTTGTTGGTCGCCAGCAGCCGGGCGGCGGCGGCCCGCCAGTCCGCGTCCGCCACCAGCCGGTTCCATTCCGGCACCAGGTTTCCCAGCGGGCAGGCGTGGTGGCAGAACGGCAGCCCGCAGTCCATGCACCGGGCCGCCTGCCCGCCCACCACCGGCAGCGGTGCCCGCGGCCGGTACACCTCCCGGGAATCCCCCAGTCGCTGCTGTGCGTCCCGCCGCTCGCGCTCGGCGCGCGGGGTGGTGAGGAAGGCCATCCGGTCTGCCATCGCGGCCTCCGGCGGGGTGTGCCGACAAGGACCCGGTGGCACCCCCGGCGGACATGCCACCGTGTGGCCACCGTACGCCCGTCCCCGGCGCTGCGAAAGCCGCGCCCGGCCCGGCCACCACCCAGGCCCGGACCTGCGAACCCGCGAACCCGTCGCACGCCGCCACCGCCCGGACCCGCCGGACGCCGCCGTGGGCGCGCCGGGGAGAATCGGGGCCATGACCCACACCGTGCTGATCGCCGAGGACGACCGGGCCATCCGCGACTCCCTCACCCGCGCCCTCCAACTGGAGGGCTACCGGGTGAGCACCGCCGCAGACGGCGCGCAGACCCTGGCCGCCCTCACGGAGCAGCGCCCTGACCTGCTGGTACTGGACGTGATGATGCCCGGCCCGGACGGCCTGGAGGTCTGCCGCCGTCTGCGCGCCGACGGCGACCGCACCCCGGTCCTGATGCTCACCGCCCGGGTCGAGGTCCCGGACCGGATCGCCGGGCTCGACGCCGGGGCCGACGACTACCTGGTCAAGCCCTTCGACGTGGACGAGCTGTTCGCCCGCCTGCGCGCCCTGCTGCGCCGCAACCCGCCCGAACCCGCCGGGGGCGTCCTCGCGGTGGCCGACCTGCGGGTCGAACCGCACGCCCGGCGGGCCTGGCGGGCCGGGCAGGAGCTGGAGCTCTCCCGGACCGAGTTCGACCTGCTGGAGCTGCTGGCCCGGCACGCGGGCTCGGTGCTCGACCAGGCCACGGTGTACGAGCGGATCTGGGGCTACGACTTCGGCCCCGGCTCGAAGAACCTCGCGGTGTTCATCGGCTACCTGCGCCGCAAGCTGGACCGGCCCGGCCTGACACCGCTGATCCACACCGTCCGCGGCGTCGGCTACACGCTGCGCGAGTCGTGACCGGCCGGGACCGGCCGCGGCTGCTGTGGCCGCGACCGGGGCTGCGCACCACCGTCTCGCTCGCCTTCGCCGCGATGGCCGCCCTGGTCGCGGTGCTGATCGGCGCGCTCGGCTACCGCTCCGCGGCCCGGCTGATCCGGGACGACGAGGCCGCCGACTTCACCGCGGCCGTCCAGGCGGTGCACCAGCAGGTCGGCCGGGAGATGCTGTTCCCCGGCGACTTCAACGGCACGGGCGGCCTGAGCGAGGATCTGCTGCGCCCGATCCGGGTCACCTCGCAGTCCCTCGGCCCCGACGGGGAGGTGCTGCCCGGCACCGCCCGGATCGACTTCCGGCCGACCCCGGAGGACCGCTCCCTCGCCCGCTCCGACGACCCCGGCCAGACGTCGTCCGGGCTTCGGCCCGTGCACGGCGACACCTACCGGGTGGCCGTGGTCTCGCTCGGCGGCGGCCGCGGCGCGGTGCAGATCGCCCAGCAACTGGGCCCCACCGAGCACCTGCTGGCGACGCTGCGGATCCGTACCGGGGTGTCGGTGGCGGTGGTCGCGGTGCTCGCGGGCGGGGCCGGCCGGCTGCTCGCCCGGCGGATCACGGGCCGCCTGGTCCGGCTCACCGACGCGGCCGAACTGGTCGCCGCCAGCGGGTGGTTGGACGTTCCGGTGCCGGCCGCCGGGACGGACGAGGTCGGCCGGCTCGGCCGGGCCTTCGACCGGATGCTGGGCCGGCTCGCCACGGCCAAGGAGAACCAGCGCCGGCTCGTCCAGGACGCCGGGCACGAGCTGCGCACCCCGTTGACCAGCCTGCGCACCAACCTCTCGGTCCTGCCCAGCCTGGACCGTCTGCCGCCCGCCGAACAGGCCGCGCTGATGGCCGATCTGGCCGAGGAGGCGAGGGAGTTGACGCTGCTGGTGGAGGAGCTGGTGGCACTCGCCGCGGACCGGAAGGCCGACGAGGAGCCGACCGAGCTGGTGCTGGCCGAGCTGGTGCGCGAGGCCGCCGCACAGGCCCGGCGGCGCAGCGGCCGGGAGATCACCGTGGACGCCGACGACACGGTGGTCACGGCCCGCCCGGACGCTCTGGCCCGGGCGGTGGGCAACCTGCTGGACAACGCCGCCAAGTTCGACCCGGCCGGGACGGCCCCGATCGAGGTGGTGGTGCGCGGCCGCCGGGTCGAGGTGCGCGACGGCGGGCCGGGGATCGACGAGGCCGACCTCTCCCGGGTCTTCGACCGCTTCTACCGGGCCACCGCCGCGCGCAGCCTGCCCGGTTCGGGGCTGGGCCTGGCCATCGTGCACGAGGTGGCCGGCTCGCACGGCGGCGAGGCCTTCGCCGCCAACCGGGACGGCGGCGGCGCGGTGATCGGCTTCACCCTCGGCCCGTAGGGCGTGTCCTCGAACTCCCGCCCGCGTCACGGCACCGGGGCGCGCGCAACGCCGCCGGGCCCCGGGCACGTGGCGGCACCCGGGGCCCGGCGAACGTCGGCCGCCGTGAGGCCGCCGTCAGACGGCCGCCAGACGGCCGTCAGACCGCCGCGAGCAGCCCGCGCCCGAGCCAGTCGGCGTTGTCCTTCACGCCCGGCAGGACGAAGAAGTACCCGCCGCCGGTCGGCGAGATGTAGTCGACCAGCGGCTCGTCGATGAGCCGGGTCTGGGTGGCCTCGAACTGCCGCACCACGTCCTGCTGGTAGCAGCAGAACACCAGGCCCATGTCCAGGTTGCCGGCCTGGTCGACGCCCCGGTCGTAGTTGAAGCCGCGGCGCAGGATGCGCGAGGTGTCGGTGTCGGCGGTGCGCGGGTTGGCGAGCCGGATGTGCGCCTTGAGCGGGATCGCCTTGCCCTCCGGGTCCTTGCCGTAGTCCGGCGCGTCGGTCTCCTGGCGGCCGTCCAGCGGCGCGCCGGTGTCGCGGCGGCGGCCGAACATCTTCTCCTGCTCGGAGAGGGTGACGCGGTCCCAGAACTCGATCAGCATCCGGATGATCCGGATCACCTGGTAGCTGCCGCCGGTCGCCCAGGCGGGCTCGCCCAGCCCGTCGGTGACCCAGATCAGCCGGTCCATCTCGCGGGCGGAGGTGGTGTCGGGGTTGACTATGCCGTCCTTGAAGCCGAGCAGGTTGCGCTGGGCGCCGTCCGGGCGGGACTCGTTCTGGAAGCCGTCGATCCGCCAGAGGATCTGCATCGCGCCGCGGGTGTGCCGGGTGATGTCGCGCAGCGCGTGCAGCACGGTGTCCTGACGGTCGGCGCAGATCTGCAGCGAGAGGTCGCCGTGGAGTTCGGCGGCCTGCAGATTGTCGTTGGGGAAGGTCTTCATCGGGGCCAGCTTGGTCGGCTTGGCCTTGGCCAGCCCGTACCGGTCGTCGAACAGCGAGGCGCCGACGCCGACCGTGACGGTCAGGTTGTCGGTGGGCACGGTGGGGCCGAGGATGCCGCTGTCGGCGGGCGGCGCGCCGACGCCGAGGTCGGGCGGGGTGCCGCCGGTGGTGAGGAAGCGGATCCGCTCGGTCAGGGTCTTGAGGAGGTCCTCCAGGCCCTTGCGGTCCTGGGCTATCACCTGGCAGGACACGAAGGCCGCGTAGCCGGGGGCCGGGGTGGTGACGCCGGCCTGGTGGTCGCCGTGGAAGGGGACGGCCCCGCTCTTCGCCTGGCGGCTGTCCCCGGCGGAGGCCGGGCCGGCGGCCAGGGTGAACGCCCCGCCCGCCAGGACGGCCGCTCCGGCGCCGGCGCCGAGGGCGGTCCGGACGAAGCTGCGGCGGGCCGGGCCGGCCGGGCAGCCGCCTTCGGCGACGGCCGGGGCGGGCACGGCGGCGTGCGGGAACGGGCAGGAGCCTCCGGTGGCAGCGGTGTGGTCGGTCATCAGGCGGCCTTCCGGATCTCGAGCAGGGCGGGGATGGGGGCGAGGTCTTCGAGCAGTTCGCCGGTGGCGCCGTCGAGCTGGCGGCGGGCGTCGGCGGGGAGCTGCTCCAGTGCGGTCCAGCCCTCGGGCT
Organism: Kitasatospora sp. NPDC098663; assembly: GCF_044760075.1. NCBI lineage: Bacteria > Bacillati > Actinomycetota > Actinomycetes > Kitasatosporales > Streptomycetaceae > Kitasatospora > Kitasatospora sp. NPDC098663. The sequence goes on from NZ_JBIWAP010000015.1 coordinate 163,710, forward strand.
TGTGGGCGGCGGCGACCAGGTCGCCGACCCGCTTCATCCCGGCGTCGACGCGGGTGAGCAGCTGCGGGTCGCGCTCGTCGAGCAGCGGCTGCAGGACGGTCAGCAGTTCCCGGGTGCCGGCCAGGTTGGCCTGGGTGGTGGCCAGGTTGGTGCCGCTGCCCTGGTCGGTGTCGCCGGTGAGCTCGAACTGGAGGGTGTTCTCCAGGATCTCGTGGGCGCGCAGCGGGAGGTCTCCGGGGTCGAAGTCCTGGCCGGGGAAGTCCTGCCCGAGCTTGGCGACGTCGGCGGCCAGCTGGTCGGCGACGGGCGTCAGGTCGGCGGCGGACTGGCCGTGCCACAGGCCGTACTCCAGGCGCAGGAAGCCGGTGAAGTCCTTGTCCTGGGCCTTGTCGGCGAGCCCGTCGGGCCGCCCGTTGATCTTGCCGTCGAGGTCGGCGAAGGTGCCGTAGGCGGCGCCGAGCGAGGCGTACTGGAGGTGGGCGGTGAGCCAGTCGGCCTTGGCGGTGGCGAGGTCGCCGCCGTGGACGTCGGCCTGGAGCTTCTGGGTCTGCGTCAGCAGCGTCGCGAGGCCCTTGCCGACGTAGTCCTTGTAGGCGTCGAGCGGGCCCTTGAGGTCGTCCTCGGCGACCGGCTTGACGGCCTTGACCTGGCCGCCGCCGGTGACGTGCACGGCGGCCGAGGTGACGGACGTGCCGCCGGTGGGCACGCAGCGCCAGGCGTAGTCGCCGGAGCCGATGGTCGCGGTCAGCGCGCGGGTGGTGCCGGGGGCCAGGCCCTCGATCTCGCCGTAGACGGCGCCGCTGGCCGGGTTGACCAGGTAGACCTCGGAGACCTTGTCGCCGGTGTTGTGCATCTGGAACACCTGCTGGCCGGGCAGCGGGGTGCCGAAGCCCTTGCCGCACTCCTGCTCGGAGACGGACACGGTGGCGGAGCTGCTCTGCTTGCCGTCGCTGGCCGCGATCACGGCCCCGGCGACCACCACCGGCACCGCGACCAGCGCGGCCGGCACGACCCAGCGCGGCCGCCCGGACCGCACCGGCCCGGCGCCCTCGGGCGCGGCCGCACCGGCCTTCTCGCCCTGCGCCGTCTCCCCGCCCTGTGCCGTCTCCTGACCCTGCGCCGTCTCCCCGCCCTGCGCCGTCCCCTGACCCTGCGCCGCCTTCCCGGCGGCCGGCGCGGTCTTGCCACCGCGGACGCCCTCGACGAACAGCGTCATCACGATGCACAGGTAGGCGAGGTAGCCGACGACCTGGAGGACCGTCATGGTGACGGTCAGGTTGAGGGTGCCCTGCACCAGCGTGGCGTACCAGGAGGAGGCGTCCAGGTGGCCGCTCAGGTCGAAGGCGTACGAGCTGCCGCCGCCGACCAGCCCGGACTCCTGCAAGTCGCGCAGGCCGTAGCCGAGCACGCCCGCCGCGACCACGATCAGGCCGGCGCCGGTGATGGTGAAGAACCGGGTGAGGTTCATCTTCAGCGCCCGCCGGTACAGGCCCCAGCAGAGGCCGGCCGAGAGCACCAGGCCGACGGCCGCGCCGAGCAGCGGCCCGGTGGACTCCCCGGCGGTGCGCACGTTGGTCCACAGGAAGAGCGAGGTCTCCAGGCCTTCGCGGCCGACGGCCAGGAAGCTGGTGAGCACCAGCGCGCCGGCGCCCATCGCCAGCGAGGCCTGGACCTTCTCCTTCAGGTCGGCGGAGAGGGTGCGCGCCGAGCGGCGCATCCAGAACACCATCGCGGTGACGAAGCCGACCGCGATCAGGCTCAGCACCCCGCCGAACGCCTCCTGAGCGTGGCCGGAGAGGTTGGCGGCGGTGAAGGTGAGCACCGCGCCGAAGCTGAGGCTGAGCGCGATCGCCGCCGCGACGCCGGTCCACACCTGCGGCAACCGGGCCTTGTGTCCGAAGCGGACGAGCGTGGCGACCAGGATCGACACGATCAGTCCGGCTTCCAGACCTTCGCGCAGCCCGATCAGAAAACTGGGAAACGCCTCATCCCACATGCAGCGGGCTCCTCCCCCGGTCACCCCGGGTCGTACCTGAACTCGGCGGCCCGCCGCGGGTGGCGGCGGCGCGGCACAGCCGAACGCCCCGGACACGAGGGTCCAGGGCGCTTCGACTTAGCTTAGGCAAACCTTAGAGTCACCGTGGTCAACAGGACCCCCTGTTCAGGTAAGGGTTCGGTATGAGGGCTGCCGAGTCGGCCCGGCTCAGCCCCACCACTGCTCCGGCACCGTCTCCGGCTCCGCCGGCACCGCCACCGGTGCGGCGGCGGGCGTCACCAGCAGCTCGCCACCGGCCGTCTCGGCGACCAGGTAGCCGCACTCGCGCAGCACGACGGCGGCCGCACCGCTGACCGCTTCGCGCGCTCCCCGGGACGGCGGCCCGTCCGGCACCTCCCCCGGCGACCAGCCGACCGCCACCCCCGGCGGCCGGTGGCCGATCCGCAGCAGGGACGGGCCCGGCCCGGCGTCGATTCCGGCGCGGGCGAGGGCCGCGGTGACGTCCTCGAAGAGTTCAGGGTGATCCACCATTGGCGCAGCGTAGGCCCGGTATCGCGCGACCTCCGGACGCGGCGCGCGCCGAAACGGTTCAGCGGCACCCGGGCGCAGCACCGCCACCCGTCCGGCGGCCGATCGGACGCCAGGACCCCCCGTCCGGCCCGACACGCGCGGCCGTACGGACCGATGGACGTGCACAGTCGGCCCCCTGCCGACAGCATGACAGAGTAAGCGCTTCATCACCCTGAGCAACGGGCCGGTGGGTCACCCGCTCCGCGTGCCGGTTCAGCCGGCGGGCCCGTATCGAGAGGTCCCATGATCACAACACTTCGCCGGCCGGCGTCTCTGCCGGCGGGCCTCCAGCCCGGCACGCCGAGGACGCCGGGGAGTCCGTCGTGAGAACCGACCAGCAGTCGCAGCCGGGACCGGTGACCAGCACGCGCGCCAACCCCGCGAACAAGGCCGAGGCCCTGGCCGACTGGACCGACGGCCGGGTCGGCATCTACTCCCTGGCCAAGGCCAATCTGCGCAAGATCTTCCCGGACCACTGGTCCTTCATGCTGGGCGAGATCGCGCTCTACACCTTCGTCGTCATCATCATCACCGGCGTCTGGCTGACCCTCTTCTTCAAGCCGAGCATGGGCGAGGTCATCTACGACGGCTCGTACGTCCCGCTCAAGGGCATCCAGATGTCGGAGGCCTACGCCTCGACCATCGACATCAGCTTCGAGGTGCGCGGCGGCCTGCTGATGCGCCAGGTCCACCACTGGGCGGCGATCGTGTTCGTCGCCTCGATGCTGACGCACATGATGCGCGTCTTCTTCACCGGCGCGTTCCGCAAGCCCCGCGAGATCAACTGGGTCTTCGGCGCGCTGCTGCTGTTCCTCGGCATGTTCGACGGCTTCATGGGCTACTCGCTGCCGGACGACCTGCTCTCCGGCACCGGAATCCGGTTCATGGAGGGTGCCGTCCTGGCCGTGCCGATCGTCGGCTCGTACCTGCAGTTCTTCATGTTCGGCGGCGAGTTCCCCGGCCAGGACATCGTGCCGCGGCTGTTCACCGTGCACGTCCTGCTGATCCCTGGGGTCATGGTGGGCCTGCTCGCGGCGCACCTGATCCTGGTCTTCTACCACAAGCACACCCAGTTCGCCGGGCCCGGCCGGACCAACGACAACGTGGTCGGCATGCCGCTGATGCCGGTCTACATGGCCAAGGCCGGCGGCTTCTTCTTCCTCGTCTTCGGCGTGGTCGCGTTCATGTCGGCGATCGCCACCGTCAACCCGATCTGGGCCTACGGCCCCTACCGGCCCGACCAGGTGTCCACCGACGCCCAGCCGGACTGGTACATGGGCTTCTCCGAGGGCCTGGTGCGCGTGATGCCCGGCTGGGAGATCAGCGTCTGGGGCGGCCACACCCTGAACCTCGGGGTGTTCGTCCCGCTGATGGTCTTCCCGACCGTGCTGCTGATCATCTGGTGCTACCCGTTCCTGGAGGCCTGGGTCACCGGGGACCGCGGCGAGCACCACATCGCCGACCGGCCGCGCAACGCACCGGTGCGCACGGCCTTCGGCGCGGCCTGGATCGGCCTCTACCTGATCCTGCTGGCCGGCGGCGGCAACGACCTGCTCGCCACCCACTTCCACCTGTCGATCAACGCGATCACCTACGCGGTGCGCACCGGCTTCTTCGTCGTGCCGGTGGTCGTCTTCGTGATCACCAAGCGGTGGTGCCTGGGCCTGCAGCGGCGCGACAAGGAGAAGGTGCTGCACGGCCGGGAGACCGGCGTCATCAACCGGCTCCAGCACGGCGAGTTCGTCGAGGTGCACGCCCCGCTCCCGCCGGGCCGGATGTTCACCCTCACCGCGCACGAGCAGCCGCAGCCGGAGGACCTGCCGCCGGAGGTGGACGAGAACGGGGTGGTCCGCAAGGCCGGACTGTTCGCCCGGACGAGGGCCAAGCTGTCCCGCGGCTTCTACGGCGAGGGCAGCCAGATCGCCAAGCCCACCGCCGAGGAGCACCAGGAGATCAGCAGCGGCCACGGCCACCACTGATCCCCGCGGACGCCCGAGGGCCCGCCGCGCCGATGACGGCGCGGCGGGCCCTCGGGCGTGCCTGCGGATCGGCCCGGCTCGGGCCCGCACGTCAGGCCCGCAGGGCCGCCGGGACGACGGCGAACAGCGCCGCCGCCAGGGTGACGGAGAGGCAGAGCGCGGCCCAGCGGGCGCAGATCCGGCGGCACTCGCTGCGGTAGCGGGCGGCCAGCCGGCGGCAGCGCTCGACGGCGCGGTCGACGACCTCCTCGGCATAGCGCAGCCGGTCGGCGGCGTAGGCCTGCTCCAGGCTCTCCCGCTCCGCGGCGGGCAGCCACGGGAACTGCCCGGCGAAGGCCCGGGCGTCCCGTTCGGCCGCCGCCACCTCGGCCTCCCAGGCGAGATAGCCCTCCAGCCGGGCGATCTCCGCCCGGGCGTTCACCCGGCCGCCCGCGACGGGCCTGCCCTGCCGAGGGGTCCGCGCTCCCGGCGGACGCTGTCTGCCACCCATGACCGCTCCTCATGTCCTGTCGAGGTGTGCTGTCGGGACGCCCTGTCGAACCGTCCCGCCGAACCGGCGCGGGAGACCGCTCCGCAACCAGGCCACTACTATCAGTGACCACCCGGGTGGACGGGGCGACTCGCCGAGCCGCCGCGCGACTCCTCGCAACCCCGCCGGAGCGGATCCGCCCGGGATGTCGGCTGGAAAAAGTTGCGTGGCACGCATTCTTGCGCGTCACGCAGACTTCCTGGGAGAGTGGTGGTCATGACGAACAGTCAGATCGGTCTGCGGGAACGGAAGAAGGCCGCGACCCGGGAGGCACTGAGCTGGGCCGCACTGCGCCTGGCGGTGGAACGGGGCCTGGAGAACGTCCGGGTGGAGGACATCGCGGCCGCGGCCGGGGTGTCGCCGCGCACCTACAACAACTACTTCTCCAGCAAGGCCGAGGCCATCGTCTCCCGGCACTGCGACCGCATCCGGCTCGTCGGCGAGGCGCTGCGCGAGCGGCCCGCGGCCGAACCGCTCTGGGAGGCGCTCACCCGGGCCACCCTCGCGCCCTTCGACGGCGCGGCGGAGCAGCCGGACCCGAAGTGGACCGCCGCGGTGCGGCTACTGCTGCGCGAACCGGCCCTCCAGGCCGAGCTGGCCCGCGCCGGCGCGGACGCCGAGGCCGAGCTCACCGCGGCGGTGGCCGCCCGGACCGGGGCCGACCCCGGCGGCCTCCACCCCAGACTGGTCGCCGCCGGCATCCTGGCCGCGCTCAAGGCGGCCAGCGACGTATGGCTGCGCGCCGACCCGCCGGTACCGCTGCAACCGCTCCTGGCGGAGGCACTGCGGCAGCTGGCGGCCGGCCTCCCCGACCCGTCGTCTTCGTGAACTCACCGTCGCACAGGGGGATTTACCATGACCCACGATGTCATCATCGCCGGCGCCGGCCCGAACGGGCTGATGCTGGCCTGCGAACTGGCGCTGGCCGGAGTCCGGCCGGTGGTGCTGGACCGGCTGGCCGAACGTTCGTCGGAGCAGAAGGCGAACGGGCTGGTCGGCCAGGTGATCCGGCTGCTGGACCACCGCGGCCTGTACGAGCGGCTCGGCGGCGCGGGCGCCCCGACCCCGGTGCCCCGCTTCGTGTTCGGCGCGTTCCCGCTGGACCTCCGGGAGCTCGACGGCAACCCGCTGTACGCCCTGCCGGTGCCACAGCACCGGATCGAGCAGGCCCTGGCGGAGCGGGCCCGCGAACTCGGCGTGACCGTGCGGCACGGCCACGAGGTCACCGGCCTGACCCAGGACGAGGCCGGGGTGACCGTCGAGGTCCACGGACCGGACGGGCCGGCGCGGCTGCGCTCCCGCTACCTGGTCGGCGCCGACGGCGGCCGCAGCACCGTCCGCAAACTGGCCGGGATCGGCTTCCCCGGGGTCACCTCGTCCGACCCCGTCGCGCGCATCGCCCACGTGCGCCCGCCCGAGGGGCTGCAGGTGCTCGACACCGGCGAGGTGCTGCTGCCCGGCTGCCCGACGCCGTTCCGCCCGTTCACCCACACCCGCACCGCGCACGGCGTGTTCGTGCTCGCCCCGATGAGCCCGGAACTCGCCATGATGGCCACCATGGAGTGGGACGGGCCGCCCGTCGACGAGACCGTGCCGGCCACGCTGGACGAACTGCGCGCCAGCGTCCGCCGGGTGACCGGCGCCGACCTGCCGCTCGCCCCGGCCGACACGCCCGGCGCGCACACCCCGCGCCGCCAGGTCGGACACAACACCCGGCTCGCCGAGCGCTACCGCGAGGGCCGGGTGCTGCTGGTCGGCGACGCCGCGCACGTGCACGCCGCCACCGGCGGTCCGGGCCTCAACCTCGGACTCCAGGACGCCGCGAACCTCGGCTGGAAACTGGCCGCCGACCTCCTGGGCTGGGCCCCGCCCGGCCTGCTGGACAGCTACCACCGCGAGCGGTACCCCATCGGCGAGCGGGTCTTCATGCACTCGCAGGCCCAGATGGCCCTGATGTCCCCGGGCCCGGCCGTCACCGCCCTGCGCGCCCTGTTCGGCGAGCTGCTCGCGTACCAGGACAACCTCGGGCGGATCGCCGCGCTCATGGCGGGCAGCGACGTCCGGTACGACACCGACTGCCCGCACCCGCTCGCCGGCGGCTTCGCGCCGGACCTCCCGCTGACCACCGCCACCGGCCCCACCCGGCTCGCCGAACTGGCCCGCGGCGGCCGCGCCCTGCTGCTCGACCTCGCGGAGGGCCCACCACGGCTCGGCGACCTCGCGGCCGGCTGGAAGGGCCGGGTGGACGTCCTCACGGCCGCCTGCCCGCAACCGCCCGCCGGCGCGCTGCTGGTACGCCCGGACGGCTACGTCGCCTGGGCCGCCGCGCCCGGGGAGGAGGATCCGGACGGGCTGCTGCGCGCGCTGCGCGCCTGGTTCGGCGAACCGGACTCCGCCCGCTGCTGAGCACCCGCACCCGGACGCCCCACCGGCCCCGGTCGGGGCGGCCGGGGCCGGGAGGAGAGAATGGACCGCATGTCCCGACGTCACCCCGCGCCCCGCGCCGCCGCCGCGCCCCGGCTGCTGCCCTCCTCCCCCTGCCCCTGCGGCCTGCCCGCCGCCTACGGCGACTGCTGCGGGCGGCTGCACCGCGGCCAGACGGCGGCCACCACCGCCGAGTCCCTGATGCGCTCGCGGTACAGCGCCTTCGCCGCCCAGGACGAGGCCTACCTGCTGCGCACCTGGCACCCGGACACCCGGCCCGCCGAGGTGGACTTCGACCCGGCGCTGCGCTGGACCGGCCTGGAGGTGGTGTCCACCACCGAGGGCGGCGCCTTCCACGCGGAGGGCACGGTCGCCTTCCGGGCGCACTGGACCGAGGGCCGCGAGCAGGGCGTGCTCACCGAGCACAGCCGGTTCGTCCGGCACGAGGGCGCCTGGGTGTACCTCGACGCCCTCTCGCTCGGCTGATCCTCGGGGCCCTCGACGGGCGAGCTCCTACAGGTAGTCGTCCAGCCGGCCGAGGGCGAAGCCCTGAGCGGTGACGTCGTTGACGACCTTGCGGAGCAGGTCCGGCATCGAGGCCTTCCAGAGGTCGGTGCCCCGGAAGTGGGTGAGGATGATGTCGCCCGGGTGGAGCTTGCGGTCGTCGTAGCGCCACTCCATGTGGTCCGGGAAGGCCTCCTCGTTCCACAGCGGCACCGCCTGGACCCCGCAGGACGCCGCCGCGCGCAGCGTGTCGTCGTTGTACTCGCCGTACGGGGGCCGGAACAGCCGGGGGCGGACGCCGATCTGCTTCTCCAGCTGGTCCTGCTGACGGCAGATCTCGTCGCGCTGGGCGTCGTAGCCGAGGACCTTCAGGTTGCGGTGGTTGATGGTGTGGTTGTTGATCTCCACACCCTGGGCGTGCAGGTCGCGGAAGTAGCCGTAGTTCTCGCGGGCCAGGTAGTCGGAGACGTAGGTGCTGAGCGGGATGCCGAGTTCGTCGGCCATCCGGGAGAACTCCGGGTCCTTCTCGGAGCCGTCGTCGACGGTGAGGAAGACCACCTTCTCGTCGGTCGGCACCCGGTAGACGACCGGTGGCCGTCCCTCCTTGAGCTTCACGCCCTGCGACTGGGCCAGCACCGGCCTGGTCGCCGGGCGCGGCGGCGCCTTCAGCGGCGGGGCCTCCAGGCCCCAGCGGTGCGCGGTCTCCAGGGCCGCCCGGGTCTCCGACTCCCGGCGGGCGACCGCCTCGGTGCCGGCCTCCTCCTCCTTGCGGGCCAGGCCCGGCAGCGCCGGCAGCGCCTCGGGCGGGCGGCCGACCCCGTGTTCGACGACGGGCACGGCACCCGGCGCGGGCGGGACGACGGCCGGCCGCGCGGGGTCGGCCGGCCCCGCGCAGCCGGCGGCGACGGCACAGAGGCAGACGGTGGCCAGCAGGCCGGTCCGCACACCCGCCCGCACACCGGCGCCGCGTCCCTGAATCCGCCTCAAACCCGCATTAATGCGATGATTTGATGATCTGTTCATAGACGCACTGCTCCCCCGCAGCGCACCCCCGCCAATCCCCTGATCACCCGTGCGGGGCAACGACGCGCCGGGCGTCTTGCCCTTCCTTTGCCGAACCGGCCGGGTGGGCGAGTCGACCGGGTGGCCGTGCGAAACCCGATTGCGGACCGGGCCCGCGACCACCGATCATGCGCCCATGACCGACACCGCGCCCCGCACCGCCCACCTCTGGTCCGTCACCACGGCGGACGTCACCGCACCCGAGGCCCTGGCCCTGCTGCGCGAGTACTACTACGACGTGGCCAACCGCTACTACCGCCTGCACCTCGGCCGCGAAGGCACCCCCGAAGAACTGGAGTCGGGGCTGGCCGGCTCCCCCAGCGACGACCTCTCCGCACCGGACGGCCTCTTCCTGCTCGGCCGCTACGACGGCGCGGCCCAGTCCTGCGCCGGGCTGCGTCGGCGCGACGCCGACACCGTCGAGCTGACCCGGGTGTTCGTCCGCCCCGGCCTGCGCGGCACCGGCGGCGGCGCCCGGCTGCTCGCCGCCGTCGACGGGGCCGCCCGCTCGCTCGGCGCCCGGCGGATCGTCCTCGACACCCGCCTCGACCTGGTCGAGGCCCGCGCGCTCTACACCCGCCACGGCTACCGAGAGATCCCCGCCTACAGCAGTGGCCCGTACGCCCAGATCTGGTACGGCAAGGAGCTGGCCGGCTAACCCCTCCGCGCCAGGGCGGACGTCAGCTCCGCCGTCGAGGGCGGATTGGCGCCGGGGCGGGAGACCGTCAGCGCGGCGGCCGTCACCGCCTGGGTGAGGCAGCCGGCGAGGTCGGCGCCGGCGGCGCGGGCGTGCAGGAAAGCCGCCGTGAAGGAGTCCCCGGCGCCGACGGTGTCGGCGACCGGCACCGGAACGGCCGCGGCCCGCGCGTGGCCGCCCCCGGCGGTGTGCGCGAACGCGCCGTCGGCGCCCAGGGTCACCGCGACCACGGCCGGGCCGAGGGCGAGCCAGCGGCGCGCGACCGCCTCCGCGTCCTCGCCGGGGTAGAGCCAGGCCAGGTCCTCGTCGCTCGCCTTGACCACGTCGCTCAGCGCCACGCAGCGCTCGACCCGCCGCACGGCCTGTGCCCGCTCGCCCATCAGCGCGGGGCGCACGTTCGGGTCGTAACTGATCTGCGCCCGGCCGCGCCACCGCTCGACCAGCGCCAGCACCGCCGCCGCGCCCGGGTCGGTGACCGCCCCGATCGAGCCGAGGTGGATCGCGCCCGGCGCTTCGGCGAGTTCCATCGGCGGCAACGTCCAGCCGATGTCGAAGGTGTAGCGCGCCCGCCCCTGCCCGTCGAGTCGCACCACGGCCGAGGGGGTCCGCGCCACCCCGGCGGCCCGGACCACCACCCCCGCCGACTCCAGGTGCGCCCGGATCAGCCGGCCGTTGGCGTCGTCCCCGAGCTGGGTGAGCAGGGTGGCCGGCCGGCCCAACCGGGCCAGGCCGTAGGCGACGTTCGCGGGGCTGCCGCCGGGGTGGACGGTGTCCGGGGCGCCATCCGTGCGGACGATGTCGGCGACGCACTCGCCGATCACCAGAACGTGCGAATCGGGGCTGGTCACGGCGGCTCCTGGCATCCGGTACGCGGGCGTCGTCTCGGCCGCCAGCCTACGGGGTGCACCCGGGCATGAAGGACGGCCGCCGGACCTGGCCAGGTTCTCCGACGGCCGTGGCCTCGTCCGTCAGGGGGCGAAGCACTTCGAACGTTAGTCAGCGCGTGGCGGCCCCGCCATCGCTGTAGGCCGTCCGGGGGATGGCCTCGTGTCGACAGCCGTCCGGGCGGCGGCGGGCGAGCGCCCCGGTCGGCTAGGGTCCGTGCCCGGTGCGTCGCGCACGGACCGCCGCCCGGCCCCCGCTCCTCACCGGGCCTCCCGAGGCCACGACTCCCGAAGTGCGGTGATCGCCTTGCCCAGGCCCCGTGTCGGCCTCGTCCTCCCACTCGTGCTCAGTGCGGCGCTGCTGTCCGCCGGCACCCCCCGGGCCGCCACCGCCGCGGACGGCCTCGGCGACCCGGTCTTTCCCTCGCTCGGCAACAGCGGGTACGACGCGCTCGCCTACGACCTGTCGTTCGACTACCGGGCCGCCAGCCGCACCGTCGACGCGACAGCGGTGATCACCGCCCGGCCGTCCCGCACCCTGGCGCGCCTGGAGCTGGACGCGCTGGGCCTGACCGTGCGCGCCGTCCGGGTCGACGGGCGCCCGGCGGGGTTCGCCGCCCACGACGAGAAGCTGACGATCACCCCGGCGCGGCCCCTGCACCGCGGCACCACCGCGCGGTTGACCGTCGAGTACACCGCCGACCCGCGCGTCAGGCTCCCGCACACCGGCTGGGTCCCGACCCCGGACGGCTTCGCGGTGGCCGGCCAGCCGGACAGCGCGCACACCGTCTTCCCGTGCAACGACCACCCCAGCGACAAGGCCCGGTTCACCATCGCCGTCACCGCGCCCGACGGCCTGCTGGGCGTCGCCAACGGGGAGTTGGCGCAGACCGAACGGCTCGGCGACGGCCGGACCACCCGGCGCTACGTCTCCCGCGAGCCGATGGCCACCGAGCTGGTGCAGGTCTCCGTCGGGAACTACACCGTCCGCGAGCGCACCGGCCCGCACGGCCTGCCGCTGCGCGACGTCGTCCCGACCGCCCGGGCCGCCGACCTCGAACCCGCCCTGGCGCTCACCGCCGACCAGCTGACCTGGGCCGAGCAGCACCTCGGGCCGTTCCCCTTCGAGACTTACGGCCTCCTGCCGGCCGACACCGACGACCCGGCCGCGTTCGGCTTCACCGGCCTGGAGACCCAGACCCTCACCCTGTACAAGCCGAACTTCCTGCGCCAGCCCGAGTCCGCGATCGGCTCGCACCAGATGCACGAGCTGGTGCACTCCTGGTTCGGCGACAGCGTCTCCCCCGCCAGCTGGGCGGACCTGTGGCTCAACGAGGGACACGCCGACTACTACGCCCTGGTCTACCGCTACGAGCGCGGCTGGCCGGACGCCTGGGGCCACACCACCCTGGTCGACCGGATGCGGGCCCTCTACGGCCTCGGCGACCAGTGGCGGCACGACTCCGGACCGGTCGCCGCTCCCAGCGCCGCCAAGCTCTTCGACAGCCAGCGCTACACCGGCGGCGCGCTGGTGCTGTTCGCGCTGCGCGAGCGGGTCGGCGCCGAGACCTTCGACCGGATCGAGCGCACCTTCCTGCGCGAACACCGGTACGGCACCGCCACCACCCGGGACTACCTGCGCACCGCCTCCGCGGCCTCCGGCCAGGACCTCTCCGGCTTCCTCACCGACTGGCTGTACGGGCTGCGCACCCCGCCGATGCCCGGCCACCCCGACTGGACGGTCACCCCGGTGACCTCGGACCCGGCAGCAGCCGCCCGCGGTGTCCCCACCGAGGCGCCGCGCGGTTCCGGAACGCTCTGACCCGCCGTCACCCGGTCGGCCCGATCCGTGGTCCGCCGCCCCCTGCGTCCCACCCGTACGCCCCTGGCGCGCCGCGTCGTGCGCCCGGACGCCCCGTGAGCGCCTCTGGCCGGACGGGCCCGACACGGCCATCGTGGTGCCCACGGCCCGCCCGCCGCCCGGCCGAGTCCCGGCCGGCTCGCGGGCCGTCCAACCTCCCCGCGCCGGCCGGCCGAAAATCCCCGCGCCCGGAAGACAACCCGAAACACCGTCCGGCACGTTCATCAGCTGTGAGTAGGACACCACGATCGCGGCCCAGCAGGCCGCCACGGCTGACAGGGACGGCACGGACACCATGGCGGGGACGGCGGGATGAGGGATGGCACACCGGACTTCGAGGAGTTCGTCTCCGCCTGCGGCCCGAAGATGTTGCGGGTGGCCTGGCTGTTGACCGGCGACCCGCACCAGGCGGAGGATCTGCTGCAGACCGCGCTCGCCAAGGTCTGGCCCAAATGGGACCGGATCTCCATCGACCGGCCCGAGGCCTACCTGCGGAAGGTACTGGTCAACTGCAACGTCTCCTGGTGGCGCCGCCGCTGGACCGGCGAACTGCCGCACGGCGAACTGCCGGAGCCGCCGCCGGCGAGCGCGGACCCGTACGAAGGGGTGGTGCTCGGAGAGGTGGTCGCCCAGGCCGTCCGCGCCCTGCCGCCGCGCCAACGGGCCGTGGTGGTGCTGCGCTTCTTCGAGGACCTCGGCGTCGAGGAGACCGCCGAGGTCCTGGGCTGCAGCACCGGCACGGTCAAGAGCCAGACGCACCGCGCGCTCGCCGCGCTGCGCGGCCGGCTGCCGGCCCGGGAACTGCTGCTGGCGGGGGGACCTCGTGATCGGTACTGACCTGCTGGACCCGGACGACCCGAGGCCGGACGGCGGTGAGGGCGAGGAACTGCGGATCCTGCTCCACCAGGCCGTACCGGAGCTCGCCACGCCCGAGGACCGGATGGAACGGGTGCGCGCCCGCGCCATCGGCACCCGGCGCCGACGGCGGGCCGCCGGGCTCGGGGCCGGACTGACCGCCGGGCTGGTCGCCGCGGCGCTCGCCGCCGCGCCCGCGATCGCGCCCACGCCGGAGCACGGGGTGGCGGCGGCGCCGGGGACGGCTGCGGGACCGGGGGTGATCGGACCGGCCGAAACAGTGCCGGGCGGGGAACCGCCCGCTCCGACTGCCGGCGCCAGCCCGGCACCGACCACGGTGCCGATGCCCGGATCGCAGGTCCACTTCTCGTCGTACCCGAGCCTGGTGCTCGACCTGCCGAGGGGCTGGTACAGCCAGAGCATCTTCAACGGCGACCCCCGGAACGGCATCGGCTACCTGGCCACCGGGCCGATCAGTCCCGCGCCCCCCTGCCGGACGGCGGGCATCGCCTGCCCGTCGGACAGTCTGCTGCCCGTCGGCGGCGCCCTCCTCACCCTCCGGCTGGTGGACCAACCGGACCTGGTCGGGAAGTTCACCACCGAATCAGCCCTGACCTCCGACGTCACGCTCGACAAGGAATGCCTCACGCTCGGCGGCACCCGCGAGCTCATCGGCCATCGGGCCGTCGCCCGGACCGGCACGCTGGTGCTGATCCAGCTGACGGCCTGCCTGCGGGAGCCGTCGTACCTGACGATCCAGCAGGTACAGCAGATACTGGACTCGATCCGGACCACCGAGGGGAGCACCCCCTCCTCGCCCACGACCCGCTGAGGACCGTCCGGGCCGAGACACGGCGGTGCGGGCCCGGCGACCGTGCCGGGCCCGCACCGGGTGGGTCAGTACCGCAGGACGGCCGCGATGTGGCCGCGGGCGTCGAGTTCGCCGGTGGGGACGAACTGCACCTTGGCGCCGGTGTCGAGGGCGCGCTCCACGATCTCGTCGACCATGTCCTCGCGGACGTCGGGCTCACCGGCCGCCGCCGGGACGAGGTGGTTGTCGGTCACCCGGACGGGCTGCCAGTAGTCCTCCTCCACCGCGACCACCGCGGCCCGGCCCTCGGCGACGGTCTGCCAGACCTCGTCGATCCCGGCGGCCAGGCCCTTCACGCCCTGGGCCTGGTCGAGGCGCTCGTGCAACTCGGTGACGGCCTTGCTGCCCTGCTCGGCGACCGTGGACCGGACGGCCTCGGCCACCGCGGCGGCGGCGGCGTGGCCGAGGCCGCCGTGCGAGACCTGGGCGGTGGCCCGCTTGGCGGCGGTGCCGACCTCGTCGAGCAGGGAGATCGCGGCGGCCTCGCCGAGCACGTACAGCGGGCGGTTGTCGGCCTCCAGCACGGCGGCCAGCGCGGTGTCGGCCGAACGCAGGAAGCGGCGGGTCTCCTCGTCGCGGAAGGTGCTCGGTACGTCCCCGATCCGCTCCTTGCGCTCGACGTCCCAGTCCGGCGGGACCTGGTCGAGCGGGAAGGCGGCACCCGTGTGCTCGGCCAGGTGCGGCCCGCTGCCGCTGAACAGGGCGACCCGGTCGGCGGCGACGGTCAGCACCCAGTAGGGCGCACCGGCGGTGTAGGCGGAGACCAGGTTGCGGGTCAGGAAGGTTTCGGACAGCACGACCCGGGAGGGCACCGGGCGCGGCAGGGACCACACCTGGTGCTCGCCGGGGGCGGCGAAGATCACCAGGCCGTCCTCGGCGTGCACGAGGTCGACCTCGGTGAGCGCGCGGTCCAGCTGCTCGACGACGTCCAGCCGGTCGGCCCGGCTGACCGCCTCGTCGGCGTGCAGCCGGTTCTTCGCCTCGGCGACGAGGTTGCGCAGGCGGACCGGGTCCTGGGTGTTGTCGGGCTCGCTGCGGTGGGTGGGCAGCAGAACGGAGACGGCCGGGTAGCGCCGGGGGCGGCGCAGCTCGGCGAGGACGGCTGGAGTGAGTTCGGCTGCGTGCATCGGGTGCCCTTCGTGTCGCGGTGGGGGGTCCTGGTCGATGAGACCGACGTCGATGAGACCGAAAGTGTGGTGATTCAACCGATTTGCCGGAATCATTCCCGACCCCTCCCCATCCCACCGCCGTCCCACGCCTCCCGCCACCGGAAAAGGCCCGGGGCCCGACCGCCCGTCCGACGCCCGCGGCCCCGGCCGCACGGCCACGGACGAGGGAATCCACCACCGTCCTCGTAACCCGCCCGGCGGATCGTCGTTGGACCCGCCATGAAGAAGCGCAGCATGCTCGCCGTCGCCTCGCTCGCCGTGGGTTTCGTGGCCTCGCTCACCGCGCCGAGTGCGCACGCCAGTGCCGTCGGGGGGCAGGACGGACTGTCCGGGTCGCTGACCAGTGCGCCGGACGCGTTGCCGGGGGAGGTCGGGGACGCGGGCGGCGTGCTCGGGGAGGCGACCGGGTACGTGACGGGCTCGGCCGACGGACTGGTCGGTGTCACCCCCGCCTAGCTCGCGGCAACGCGGCGGTACGACGGTGCCGCGGTGCCGCGTCAGGGCATCGGGGCGCCGAGGTCCTGGGTCCAGTAGGTGCCGGCGGGGCCGGTGGCCAGGCCGACGCCGACGTCCTTGAAGCCGCAGTCCAGCATGTTGGTCTGGTGGATGCCGCCGTCCATCCAGTGGGCGACCACCGCGGCGGGGGACGTCGGACCCCGGTCGAGGTTCTCGCCCCACTGGGACCAGCGGTAGCCGACGGCCGTCAGCCGGGCGTCGGTGCGGACGCCGTCCGGGTTGACGTGGTCGAAGAAGCCACGCGCGACCATGTCGTCGGCGTGCTTCTGGGCGGCCGCGTGCAGCCGGGGGTCGATCCGCAGGGGGGCGCAGCCCACCTTGCCGCGTTCGGCGTTGACGAGGTCGACGAGTTGGCGCTCCGAGGTGGGCGGCGGCGGGGCCACCGACCGGGTGGCGGTGGGTGACGGCGTGGCCGTCGGCGTGTCGCTGGGGGTCGGCGTGGGCGTGGCCGCCAGGGTGACCGGGGCGGCGGCCGGGGTCGCGGGGGGCACCGGGGCGGCGGGAGCGGCGGCCGGGGTGGTGGGTTCGGGGGTCGCCTCCCTCGGGGTGTCGGTGGGGTGCGACCAGACCAGGGCGAGGGTGGTGACGGTCACCACCGCCACCGCACCGCTCGCCAGGACGGCCTTGCGCGCGGCCGTCCCGGCCCAGCCCGCATGGGTGCTCGCGGCGGTCGGGGCGGCGGTGGCGGCGGTGGCCGCGGTGTGCTGGAAGTGCAGCAGCGCGGGCGAGCCGAGCGGGATCGGCACCAGGGCGAGGCCGGCCAGCAGTCCTTCGGCGGGGAAGAGGTCGCGGCCGAGGCGGTCGCAGGTGGCGCAGCCGCGGATGTGGCGGGCGATGCGCTTGCGCCACACGGAGTTGGGGGTGCCGTCGAAACCGGTGGTGACGTCGGCGAGTTCGGGGCAGCGGGGGTAGGCGCCGAGGGCGCGGACGACGATCCGGCCGGCTTCGAGCTGCTTCTTCATCCGCTGCACGCGGACGGCGGTGTGCTGCGGGGTCAGGTCGAGGGCGTCGGCCAGTTCGGCGCGGGTGAGTTCGCCGCTGGCCTCCAGCCACCAGAGGGCGAGGAGTTCGCGGTCGTCGGGGTCGAGCCAGCGGGTGGCCTCGGCGACTTCCCGGCGCTGGCCGGAGAGGCCGAGGCGCAGGACGGTGAGGTCGGTGAAGTCGGCCCTGGGGTCGGCGAGTTCCCAGGTCTCGTCGAGGCCGCCGACGGTGGGCTGCTGCTGGCCGGCGGCGTGGCGGCGACGGATCTGGTTCATCGTGATGGCGACCAGCCAGGAGCGGAAGGACTCCGGCTCGCGCAGCCCGTCCAGGCCGTCCAGGGCGCGGATCATGGTCTCCTGGGCGACGTCGTCGACGTCGGCGTGACCGTCCAGGGCGCGCCCGGCGACGTTGTAGACGAGCGGCAGCCAGGCGGCGACCAGCGCCTCCTGGGCCTGCCGGTCGCCCGCCTGGGCCGCGCGTACCAGGGTGGTCCCGGTCCTGTTCTGCACGTCAGCGTTCATGGTCCGCACTCCGTCTTGCCGTGTTCCGTTCGCCGCTGCCTCCTCGGAGACCTGTGGTGAGTGATCAGATAACAACAATTTGCGCGGAATCGGAAAACGGACCCTGCCGGAGGGCCGGTCAGGCCGGGGCGGCGAAGACCTGGGTCCACCAGGGGCCGCCGGAACCGGTCCGCACACCGACCCCGAGCTGCTTGAACGCGCAGTTCAGGATGTTCGCACGGTGGCCGGGGCTGTTCATCCAGGAATCCATCACCGCGGCCGGGTCCTTCTGGCCGCGGGCGATGTTCTCGCCCCAGGTGCTCCAGCGGTAGCCGGTCACCTCGATGCGGTGGTCGGCGTGGTCGCCGTCGGGGCTGGCGTGGTCGAAATAGTTGCGGTCCGCCATGTCGTCGCTGTGCGACTGGGCGGCGCCGGCCAGCCGGGGCTCGGCGCTGACCGGGCCGCAGCCGGCCTTGGCGCGTTCGACGTTGACCAGGTCGACGACCTGCTGGGCGGAGGAGGGCGCGGCGCCGCCGCCGACCGGGGTGGGCGCCGAGACGTTCGTGGGGGCGGGGGCGCCGGTGCGCTGCGCGGCGGCCGGGGTGCCGGTGGGCCTGGCGGGAGCGGGAGCGGTCACGGGCGTGCTCGGGCTCGGCTTCCCGGTGGCCGTCGGGGTCGGCGTCGGGGTCGGCGGAGCCGTCGGGGACGCCGGGGCGGCGGGGGTGGTCGCGGCGGCAGTGGTCGGGGCCGGTGCCGGGTCGGTGGTGGCCGGGGTGGCCGGCGGCGCGGCGGCGTCGGGGGCCGCTCCCCCGGCGCCGGGGACCTGGATGCCGTCGTGGGTGCCGGCCTCGGCGGCTATCAGGGCGGCGTCCGCCGCCAGCGCCTGGCCGGTGGTGTCCCGGTCGGCCTGCTTGCCGCCGTAGGCCGCGTAGCCGGCGCCGACCAGGGCGGCGAGCAGTCCGGTGCCGGCCACGGCGGCGGCGACGGCGGCGACCGGGCCGACCGGGCCGCGCCGGCGGCCCCGGCGGCCCCGGCCTCCGGGGCGTTCCGTGTGCCGCTGGGCGGCCCGGCGCGCGGCGCGGCCGCCGGGTCGGCCGGAGGCTCCGCTCCGTGCACCGCTCTCGGCACCGATCGCCGGGAGGATGGTCGTCCTGTCGTCGCTGTTCACGTGCCCACGCTTTCTGTCCGGGTCGGCGGGTCGGGTGCCGACACCTGGGAGACCGCCCGGCGGCGCGCCGATAACAGAAAGTCCGAACGAATGTCCGGCGGCAGGGTCGCGGGTACGGCCGCGGCCGCACCCGGGGCACGCCCTCAGGCCGCCCGGAGGCGGGTCACGGGGTGTCCGGGGCCATGTCGTAGGTGACGAACATGGTCCGGGTGGCGACCTGGTCGTACTTGCTGCGGGCGCGGTGGTTGTCGTCGGCGGTGATCCAGCGGACGGTGTTCCAGCCGCGCTCGGCGGCGATCGCCCGCAGCCGGGCCAGCAACTGGTCCACCGCGCCGCCGCCGCGCACCTCGGGCGCGACGAACAGGTCGTCGAGGAATCCTCCGACCGCGCCGTGCAAGGGGCGGGAGAACGGGCGGTAGTGGGCGAGTCCGACCGGCGTGCCGTCGCCGTCGCGGACCAGCAGGCACTCCAGTTCGTGGTCCGGGTCGTGGAGCCAGGACCAGACCAGTTCGGCCTTCTCCTCCGGCATCGGCAGCCGGTAGAACGCGCAGTAGCCGCGGAAGAGTTCGCGCCAGGCCGGGTAGTCGGCGCGCTCCGGCGCGCCGACGCTCCAGCGGGTCGTGCTGGTCAACTCGGTCTCCCTCGATCGGGCGGGCCCCGGGATCGCCGGGCCGCGGTGTGGCGCCAGCATGACGGGCCGTCGGCTCCGCGCCGAGCTCCACCACGGCCAAGACCGGCCGCCCGCGCACTCCACTCCGGCGTGGTAGGGGCGCACCGCCCGCCGTGCGCCGGCCGGCCGGGTGGCCGATCCTGGACGCCCGGCCACGCATCACCCGAGGAGCGCCATGCGGCTGCGGCACCTGGCCCAGACGTCCCGCGCCGTCGCCGCCGAGCCCGGACGGCGGGCCAAGACGGCGCTGCTCGCGGACTGCCTGCGCGCACTGGGACCGGCCGAGGCCCCGGCGGCCGTGGGCCTGCTGTCGGGCGAGTCGCAGCGGCTGCGCACCGGCGTCGGCCCGGCGGGCCTGCGCGATCTGCCGCCGCCCGCCGCCGAGGCCTCGCTCGGCGTCCGGGAGACCGAACGGGAGCTGAAGCGGATCGCCGGGGTGCACGGGCCCGGCGCGCAGGCCGAGCGGCGGCGGCGGCTGGCCGGGCTGTTCGCCCGGGCGACCGAGGTCGAGCAGGCGTTCCTGCGCGCGGTGCTGGTCGGCGAGCTGCGCCAGGGCGCGCTGGACGCGCTGGTCGGCGACGCCGTCGCCCAGGCGGCCGGGGTGCCCGCGGCGGCGGTGCGCCGGGCGCTGATGTTCCGCGGCTCCGCCCGGGCGGTGGCGGAGGCGGCGCTGACCGACGGGGCGCCCGCGCTGGCCGCGTTCCGGCTGGAGGTGGGCCGGGCGGTGCGGCCGATGCTGGCCGCCTCCGCGCCCGACGTGGCCTCGGCGCTGGAACGCACCGGCCCGGCCGCGCTGGAGTGGAAGCTGGACGGCGTCCGGGTGCAGGTGCACCGGGACGGCGCGGAGGTCGCGGTGTTCACCCGCGGCCTGGACGACATCACCGCGCGCGTCCCCGAGGTGGCCGAGGCGGCGCTCGCGCTGCCGCTGCGCTCGGCGGTGCTGGACGGCGAGGCGATCGCGCTCGGGCCCGACGGGCGGCCGCGCCCGTTCCAGGAGACCGCCGCGCGCGCCGCCTCCCGGCGGGATCCGGAGCGGCTGCGCACCGAAGTCCCGCTCAGCGCCTTCTTCTTCGACCTGCTGCACCGGGACGGCGAGGACCTGGTGGACCACCCCGGCCGGGAGCGGTGGGCGGCGCTGGACGAGGCGGTGCCGGAGGGCCTGCGGGTGCCCCGCACCGAGACCGGGGACGGCGAGCGGGCACTGGCGTTCTTCCGCGAGACCCTGGCCCGCGGTCACGAGGGCGTCCTGGTCAAGGACCCGGCGGTCGGGTACGCGGCCGGGCGCCGCGGCGCCGGCTGGATCAAGGTGAAGCCCCGGCACACCCTGGACCTGGTGGTGCTGGCCGCCGAGTGGGGCAGCGGCCGGCGGCGCGGGTTCCTCAGCAATCTGCACCTGGGCGCCCGGGCGGCGGGCGAGCCCGGGCTGGGCCCGTGGGTGATGCTCGGCAAGACCTTCAAGGGCCTCACCGACGAGACGCTCGCCTGGCAGACCGCCGAACTCCTCGCCCGCGAGAGCGGCCGGGACGACTGGACGGTGCGGGTCCGGCCGGAACTGGTCGTCGAGATCGCCTTCGACGGTCTCCAGCGCAGCCCCCGCTACCCGGCGGGGCTGGCCCTGCGGTTCGCCCGGGTGGTGCGCTACCGGCCGGACAAGGGCGCGGCCGAGGCCGACACCGTCGCCACCGTCCGGGAGATTGCCGCCGCCGAGGGGCTGTGAGCCGCCCTTTGGCGGAGTAACGTCAATTTCAAACCCCCTTCGCGGCGGCACTGGACCGGCTCCGAACCGAATCGGCCATTCTGGACGATCCCCGCATCGCCCCTCCGTGGACGCGAGGGTGGCGGTTAGGTTGGCAATGACAACGAGAGGCGGCCGCCGGACGCCCGGGGCCGCACTGGCGAGAGGTGCTCGACCATGAAGGTGAGCGTCGACCGGGACCGCTGCTGCAGCTCCGGGATGTGCGTCCTGAACGCTCCGGAGATCTTCGACCAGGACGAGCAGGACAGTCTGGTGGTCCTCCGTCAGACCGAGTTCAAGCCCCCGCAGTTCGCCGTGCTGAGGCTCGCGGCCGAGCTCTGCCCGGGCGGCGCGATCACCGTCACCGAGGAGGACTCCGCCGAGGACGCCGGCTGACGCCCCCACCGGCTCCCGGCGGTCCCCCGCCCGCCCCGACCCCGGCCACCGTGACGACCGCCGCTCCCGGCCGCCGTCCCGCGAACCGTCGGCCCCGGCGCCACCCCACCCACCCGAGGACATTGCGACGCAAGGAGACCCCACCTTGACGAGCACACCCACCGCCCGGACCTTCCCGATGCCCGCCCCGCGCGACGCGGGCTGTCCGTTCAGCCCGCCGCCCGCCTACACCGAGGCCGCCGCGACGGCGCCCATCACCCGCGCCGCCCTGCCCGACGGCGAGTCCTGCTGGCTGGCCACCGGCTACGCCGAGGTCCGCACCATCCTGTCCGACCGCCGGTTCAGCGCGGACGCCCGCCACCCGGGGTTCCCGATGCTGGTGCCCGGCCGCCGGGAGGCCCTCCTCGCCAACCCGAGCTTCCTGCGGCTCGACGACCCCGAGCACGCCCGGCAGCGCCGGATGGTCACCGGCGACTTCCTGGTCAAGCGGGTCGAGGCGATGCGCCCCGGCATCCAGCAGATCGTCGACGAGGCGCTCGACCGGATGACCGACGGCCGGACCGAGGCCGACCTGGTCGCCGACTTCGCGCTGCCCGTCCCCTCGCTGGTGATCTGCCTGCTGCTCGGCGTCCCGTACGAGGACCGGGACCACTTCCAGGGCCTCAGCCGGACCCTGCTCAACAAGCACAGCTCGGCCGAGGAGGTCCAGGCCGCCTCGGACGAACTGCGCGAGTACCTGGGCGGCCTGGCCGCCCGCAAGCGGGAGGAGCCGGGCGACGACATACTCAGCCGGCTCGCCGTCCGGGACGACCTCACGCCGGACGAGGTCGCCACGACCGGCATCCTGCTGCTGATAGCCGGGCACGAGACGACCGCGAACATGATCTCGCTCTCCACCGCCCTGCTCCTCGACCAGCCCGAGCAGATCGCCAGGCTGGCCGACCCGGCCGCGCTGCCCGGCGCCGTCGAGGAACTGCTGCGCCACCTCACGATCGTGGACCACGGACTGCCCCGGGTCGCATTGGAGGACGTCGAACTGGGCGGCACCGTGATCAGGGCCGGGGAGGGCGTGATCGCGCTGATCTCCACCGCCAACCAGGACGAGGAGATGTTCGGCGGCGCCGACCTGCGGCCGACCGACCAGCTCGACCTCGGCCGGGACGCCCGGCGGCACATGGCCTTCGGCTTCGGCGTGCACCAGTGCCTCGGGCAGCCGCTCGCCCGCGCCGAGCTCCAGATCGCCCTGGCCACCCTGTTCCGGCGGCTGCCCGGCCTGCGACCGGCGGCCACCGGGGAGGGCCGGAAGTTCCGCTCGGAGGCGTTCATCTACGGAATGCGGTCGCTGCCCGTCACCTGGTGACGGCCGTCGGACGGAGGGCGGGGCCGACCGGCGGCCGGACAGGGTCCAGGGCGTGTTTCATCATTCGCGTCGGATCAGCGCGCGGCGGGAATGATGAAACACGCCCTAGGCCGTTCGGCTGGCCCCGGGGCCGGGGCGGGGGCAGGCTGGGGGGTGAGAGACAGACCCCCGGCCCTGCCGCACCCCGGCTCGGAGCGCGCCCGGACCGGCCGAGGAGACGGAGCCCGCCATGACCGACATGAGCGAACGGGCCGAGATGAGCACGGACCGTGACGAGGACGTCCGCGCCGCGGATCCCGAAGAGGGCATCACCTCGATGCAGAACCTGCACGCGCAGGACACCTCCCAGGCGGAGGGCGAGCCCACCCTGGAGGAGTCCGGTCCGGACCGCTGAACAGCTGTGAGCACCCGACCGCCCGGTGGGACCGGGCGGTCTTCGCGACCGCAGGTGTCGCTGCCCCGACAGCGACTCACCGGCGGGGGAGGATAGGCGCATGACCGAACACGATCAAAACGGCAGGCAGGCCCGACCGCCCGTCGACCCGCGCACGTCGTGGGCGACCTGGACCACGCAGTCGATCATCAGCGGCCCCGGCGGGGTCACCACCACCGAGATCGGCCCCATCTCCGGGGACCTCACCGTGCACACCACCTGGGTGGACGGCGAGGCCCGGCTCACCGTCCAGTACACCGGCGCGCTGGACTGGTACACGGTGACCGGCAGCCCCGTCCCGGCGACCGACGAGACCACCGCCCGGGCGATACACCAGGCGATGGTGAACGGCGTCAAGGCCGGCCGGGGCGCGGCCGCCCCGGCTCCGCCGGACAGGGCCTAGAACATCAGTCCCCCGGGACGACCTCGCCCCGTACCGCCGGCGCCGCGGCGGCCCAGTAGGCGCGGTCAACCGGGGGACGCGCACGCAGGTCCGCGCGGACCTCGCCGGCCAGCCGGCGGGTGTCGCGCCGGTTGACGGTGGCACCGATGCCGGCGCCGACCAGCAGCGGGGTGAGCGACGGCAGGCGGCGCAGCGAGCTGCGGGTGAGCCGGCGGCTGAGCTGCTGGCGCACCTCCGCCCCGAGCGCCAGGGCGGCGAACCCGGCCGGTCGGGACAGCAGCCTCGCGTCGATGCCCCGGCGGTTGGCCCAGGCGGCCAGGTAGGCCCCGGCCCGCTGGGTGACACTGCCCGGCGCCCGGGCGCCGTAGACCTCGTGCAGTTCGGCGATCAGCTTGATCTCCACGGCCGCGACGGCGAGCGTCTCGGCCGCGATCTCCACCGGCATCGCGGGCGGCACCGGCAGCATCGCCGCCGCGCCCACGCCGGCGCCGAGCGCGCCGGAGGCCCGGGCCGCGCCGGTGACCAGCAGGTCGGCCAGCGCCTCGGGGTCGGCCGCACCGGGGTGCTGGGCGCGCAGCGTGGCGAGGTCGCGCACCGGGATCCGCGGCGCGGCCTGCACCAGCTGCTCGGTGAGGGCGCGACCGCCGAACGCGGCACCCTTGGCGGCGACCCGGCCGCCCCGGCCGAGCAGGTGGGCCACGTTCGCCACCAAGGCCCGACCGCGGCCGCGGCCGGCCCGGTACTCGGCGATCCGCCACTCGCCCTCGGGCTGCTCGGCCTGCTCGACCAGTTCGGCGAGCTCGCCGGCCAGGCCGGCGTCGGGCACGGGGGCGGGAGCGGGCTCGGGAACAGGCCTGGAACGTCCGGGTTTACGGAAGACTGCCATAGATGTCCGGTACCCCCTCCGCTCCCGGGGTACGCCCTACCCGGTGATCTCGACCCCGCGCCAGAACGCCACCCGGCCGCGGATCTCCTCGGCCTCCGGCTTCGGGTCGGCGTAGTACCAGGCCGCGTCGGGGTTGGTCCGCCCGTCCACTTCCAGCGTGTGGTAACCGGCGGTGCCCTTCCAGCCGCAGACGGTGGTGGTGTCGGACGGACGCAGGAACTCGGTCCGGACGGATTCGACCGGAAAGTAGTGGTTGCCCTCGACGACGATGGTCTCGTCGCTCTCGGCGACGACGGTGCCCTGCCAGCGCGCTGTGGTCATGCGGCCGATTCTGCCCCAGGGGCGGACGGCACCCGGGTGGTTCGCGGAAATCGTCGGCGGACGCCGGACGGTCAGGGCATCAGCCGGGGCGGCGGTCAGGGCAGCGGCTCGGCGTGGACCGGCAGGTGCGGGGACTGGTGGCCCCCGCTGGCGAGCATCCGGACCTCGCCGGCGTCGCTGATCTCGGCGCGGACGATGCCGCTGGCGTCCTCGTACACCGGGTGTCCGCCCGGGCCCGTCGCGCTGGTGCGGACGACCACGACGACGTCCTGCGGGGCCTGGGTGCCGGGGGTGCCGGGGAAGGTGAGCACGTAACGGTTCGCGGGGGTCATCTCCATCTCCTGTCCCGATTGTCCCGATCTCCTGGTCCCGATGCGCGGCCGCGGTCGGCGGACCCCGCCGGACGGCGGTCGGCCTACGCGGTGGCCTCGGCGGCCCGGGCGGGCGCGCCGCGGACCTCCAGCTCGGTGAGCAGCCGGGCGGTGGCCTCGGCGACCGCGTCCACGGCCCGGTCGAAGGCCTCGCGGTTGTGCGCCGCCGGGGCGCGGAACCCGGACACCTTGCGGACGTACTGGAGCGCGGCGGCGCGGAAGTCGTCCTCATCGGCGTCGAGCGTCACCGGCGGGCGCAACGTCTTGATGTTGCGGCACATGCACCCAGTCTCGCGCGTGGACGCCGTACTGGCGACCCCCTCCCGTCACACGCACCTCACGGCGGCGTCATCCGGCCGGATTAGGATGCCGGACGAACGAATCCCCCCGTCCCGCCGCGTCTCCCCGTCCGCGGGCGTCACCCCGGAGTCACCCCCTTGCCTCTCGCGCTGCTCGCGCTGGCCGTCACCGCGTTCGCCATCGGCACCACCGAATTCGCCGCCATGGGGCTGCTCCCCCAGGTCGCCGACGACCTGCACGTCTCCATCCCGCAGGCCGGCTGGCTGATCTCCGCGTACGCGCTGGGCGTGGTCATCGGCGCCCCGCTGCTCACCGCGCTGGCCTCCGGCCGGCCGCGCAAGGCGGTGCTGGTGGCGCTCGCCGGGCTGTTCGCCACCGGCAACCTGCTGTGCGCGCTGGCACCGGACTTCTGGACGCTGGCCGCCGCCCGGCTGATCACCGGACTGCCGCACGGCGCGTTCTTCGGGGCCGGCGCGGTGGCCGCGGCCGAACTGGTGGCCCCCCACCGCCGGGCCCGGGCGGTGGCCGTGATGTTCTCCGGGCTGACCATCGCCAACATCGTCGGCGTGCCGGCCGCCACACTGCTCGGCCAGCACCTGGGCTGGCGGGCGACCATGCTGGTGGTCGTCCTGATCGCCGCCGCCGGGACGCTCGCCATCGCCCGGCTGGTGCCGTCGCTGCCCTCCCCCGGGCAGGCCGGGCTCCGGCACGAGCTGCGGGCCTTCCGCGACGGGCAGCTGTGGCTGGCGCTGGCCACCGTGGTGTTCGGCTGCGGCGGCTTCTTCGCCTGCTACAGCTACATCGCGCCGCTGCTCACCGAGGTCTCCGGGTACGCCACCGGCTCGGTGACGCTGGTGCTGGCGCTGTTCGGGGTGGGGATGACGATCGGCAACGTGATCGGCGGGTTCGCGGCCGACCGGGCGCTGCGCCCGACGGTCTGCGCCGCCTTCGTGCTGCTGGCCGCCACCCTGGCGCTGTTCGCGGTGACCTCGCACGCCCGCTGGTCGGCCGCCGTCACGGTGGTGCTGATCGGGCTGTTCGGCTTCGCGATCGTGCCGGCGGTGCAGACGCTGGTCCTGCAGAAGGCGCGCAGCGCGCCGACGCTGGCCTCGGCGACGGTGCAGGGCGCGTTCAACCTGGCCAACGCGCAGGGCGCCTACTTCGGCGGGCTGGCCCTGGACGCCGGGTTCGGCTGGACGGCGCCGACGCTGGTGGGCGCCGTCCTGGCCGCCTCGGGCGCGCTGATCGCGGTGCTCGCCTGGGCGGCCGACCGGCGCCGGCCCGTGCCCGCCGCACCGGAGCCGGCCGCGACGGCACCGGCCGCGGCGGCACCGGCCGCGGCGGCACCGGTCGCGGCGGCACCGGTCGGCGTCCAAGGTTAGGCCTGCGGCTGGGCGAGGGGTTCGAGCTCGCGGTGGGCGGCGGCCAGCAGCAGGTAGCCCTCCCCGTTGGCCTTGATGCCGGCCTTCTCGTCCTCGGTCAGCTCGCGGCGGACCTTGGCCGGGACCCCGGCGACCAGCGAGCCGGGCGGCACCCGCATGCCCTGCGGCACCACCGCGCCCGCCGCGACCAGCGAACCGGCGCCGATCCGGGCGCCGTTGAGCACGGTGGCGTTCATCCCGACCAGGGTGTCGTCCTCGACCACGCAGCCGTGCAGCACCGCGTTGTGCCCGACCGAGATCCGCTCGCCGACCACCAGCGGGAAGCCCGGGTCGGCGTGCAGGGTGCAGTTGTCCTGGATGTTGCTGTCCCGGCCCACGGTGATGGACTCGGCGTCACCGCGCAGCACCGCCCCGTACCAGACGCCCGCGCCGGGGCCGATCGTCACGTCCCCGACCACGACGGCGTTCGGCGCGAGGAAGGCGCCCGGGTCGACGGTGGGCGCCTTGCCCCCGACTGCGGCGATCAGCGGCTCTGCCATGTCTCGTCCTCCTGGTGACGGTCGGCCGTTCCTGTCGCCGGACAGCGTAGGGGGCGGTCCGATCCGCGGCACCCGCCCTACCCCTGCCCGCCGCACACGCCGGCGTTCACCGCCCGCTGCCAGGCGGCGAGGGCCGCGGCCGGATCCGGCGTGTCGTAGAAGGTCGTGCTGTTGGCGAACTGGCGCTTCCCGTCGAGCGAGCCGAGCATCATCGTGCTGTAGCCGGGGATCCCGCCGGCGTGGCCCCAGAACGCACCGCACGGGGTGTCCACCCGCTGGAGGCCGAGCCCGTAGGCCTGGCCCCCGCCGTGGGCGGTGGTCTTCTGCATCTCGGCGAGTTCGGCGGGGCGCAGCAGCCGGCCGCCGAGCAGGGCGCGGATGAACGTCGTCAGGTCCGCGGTGGTGGAGATGCCCGCGCCGGAGGGGCCGGCCATGGAGGGGTTGAGCGCGGTGACGTCGGCCGGGCCGCTGTCGAGCTTGAGGTAGGCGTGGGCGTGCGGGCCGGGGATGTCCGGGGAGTAGAGCGGCATCGAGGTGCCCGTCAGGCCGAGCGGGCGGATGATCCGGCGTTCCACCTCCTCGTTCCAGCCGTGGCCGGTGAGGCGTTCGATGATCAGCGCGACCAGGGCGTAGTTGGTGTTGGAGTACTGCCAGTCCTGGCCGGGGCGGAAGGCGGGCGGGTACTTGTCGGCGAGGTCCACCTGGTCCTGCGGGCTGTAGGACGTGTAGCGGCCGGTGTCGAGCCAGTTCTGGTCGTAGGAGTTGAAGGCCGGGTCCTGGGTGTAGTCGGCGACGCCGCTGGTGTGGTTGAGGAGTTCGCGGACGGTGATGTCCGCGCTGTTCGGCACCGCGCCGGGCAGCAGGCTCTCCAGGCGGTCGTCCAGTCCCAGTCGTCCCTCGCCGACGAGTTGGAGCAGCACGGTGGCCACGAAGGTCTTGGTGGTGCTGCCGATCCGGAAGCGGCCCGCGGGGTCGGCGGGGGCGTCGGCACCGAGCCGGGCGACGCCGGCGGCGGAGCGGTGGACGAGCCGGCCGTTCTCCCGCACGGCGGCGAGGGAGGAGGTGGCGACGTTCCTCGCGGTCAGGTCGGCGAGTGCCGTGTCGAGGGCCGTCCAGTCGGCGCTGCGGTCGGTGGCGCTCACCGGGCGGGCCGCGTCCTGGGCGGCGGCGGCCGGGGCGAGCGCGGCGATCAGGCCCGCGCCCGCGAGGGCCGCGACGGCGGCGCGCAGGGCCGGCCCACGTCGGCGGCGCCGGGTGGTGGTGGCTGGGTCGGTGGTCATGACGTCCTCCGCGGTCCGGCTGGCAGGGCTGTCAACCTCCGCCGCTGCCCTGGTCTTTGACACCATGGCAGGGCGACTGCGGGACGGTCGTCAGCCTCCGGGGCGGAGCGTCTGCTACCTGGGGAGGGGGGTGACCCTGACGGGTTCCCGGAGCCGCGCCCCCGAGCCGGGTCGGGGGCGCGGCGGGCCGGTGCGGGTCAGGAGGCCGGCGCCTTGGTGCGCAGGATCTCGATGAACGCGCGCAGCCACGCCGGGTGGTCGGGCCAGGCGCGGGCCGAGACGACCACGCCGTCCACCACCGCCTCGCCGTCGACGAATTCGGCGCCCGCCGCCTTCACGTCCGGCGCCAGCGCCGGGTAGGCGGAGCTGCGGCGGCCGGACAGCACCCCGGCGGCGGCGGTGATCAGCGGGCCGTGGCAGATCTGTGCGACCGGCTTGTCGCCGGCGAAGAAGTGCTGGACGATCCGCTGCACCTCCGGGTCGTTGCGCAGGTACTCGGGGGCGCGGCCGCCGGGGATGACCAGCGCGACGTAGTCGGCCGGGTCGACGTCGGCGAAGGCGAGGTCGGCGGGCCAGGTGTAGCCGGGCTTCTCGGTGTAGGTGTCGTACCCGTCGACGAAGTCGTGGACGACGAACTGGAGCCGCTTCCTGGTCGGGGCGGCGATGTCGACCTGGTAGCCCTCCTCGCGCAGCCGCTGGTACGGGTAGAACACCTCCAGCGACTCGGCGGCGTCCCCGGTGACGAGCAGGATCTTCGATGTCATCGCCGACATCCCTCCACATGGTCGAGCGTCCGACACGGCGTGGGCCCCGGCCGGTGGCCACCGGCCGCGGGCCCGGACCAACCTCCCGCACCGGCCGTGCCGTTGGCAACAGGGCGCACCGGGCGTACTGCGGCGCGTCACCGGGCGTACGCGCCTGCCGAGGGTCGTGCGCGCCGGGTCACCGCCCGGCTGCGGGCCGCGGCTGCCCGCGTCCTAGACTCCTGCTGCCCGCCACGACCGCACACCGGAGGAGCCCATGCCGGACCGCATCACCCACCTCGTCCTGCCCGGCTACCAGAACTCGGGCCCGGAGCACTGGCAGACCCGCTGGGAGGCCGCCGAACCGGACGCCTTCCGCCGGGTCCAGCAAGCGGACTGGGACCACCCCGACCAGAACGACTGGATCGCCCGGGTGGACGCGGCGGTGGCCGAGGCCGCCGCCGACGGGCCGGTGGTGCTGGTCGCCCACAGCCTCGGCTGCGTCACGGTGGCCCGCTGGGTGGCCACCGCTCGCGCCGGGCGGACCGCCGCGGTGCGCGGCGCGCTGCTGGTCGCCCCCGCGGACATCGACACCGCCGAAGTCCCGCAGCTGACCGGCTTCCGCCCGGTGGCCCTGGCTCCGTTCCCGTTCCCGGCCGTGGTCGTCGCCAGCACCGACGACCCGTGGGCCAGCCCCGAGCGGGCCCGGCTGTTCGCCGACGCGTGGGGCGCCCGGTACGTCGAGCCGGGCGCGTACGGACACCTCAACTCGGACTCCGGGCTGGGCGACTGGCCGGAGGGCCGCAAGCTGCTCGCAGAGCTGTGACGCATCGGACGGGGGGACGATGAGGAACCGGATGCCGAAGGCCAGGCGCGTCCTGGTCCGGCTGCTGCTGGCGGGCGGGGCGGCGGCCGTGCTGCTCTACACCGAGGGGCAGTGGGAGAGCCGCTCGGGCGGGCTGATGCTGGTCGCCGACCTGCTCAACCGGCCCGAGTTGCTGCTCGGTGCGGCGCTGGCCGCGCTGATCGCCGCCGCCTGGCTGGGCGATCGGCGCACCGCCGTACGGACGGCCACCCGGGCGGTCACGGTGACGGCCGGAGTGGTCTTCCTGCTCGGCGTGCTGGCCGCGCACAAGGTCTCGGCGGCCGAGACGCGCAGCCGGGAGACCGCCCCGGCCCGCCCGGAGCTGGCCCTGGTCGTGGTGCACCGCTCGTACGCGACCGCGCCGAAGGACAACGACGACTGGCAGGTCCTGCTGGAGGTCGGTGCGGGCTGGTCCGGGCGGCGCTGGTCGCTGGCCCAGATCGGCCGGGCACCGGACGACGCCCGGCTGGTGGAGGCGAGTTGGACCGGCCGGGACCAGATCACCGTGGTGACCGACTCCTACCGGCGGGTCTTCAACCTGGACCAGGACACCGGCGAGCCGGTCGAGGCACGGTAGCGTCCGCGCCACGGCAGCCCCACCGCGTGGGCGAACCGCCTGAGTACGGGTACCCGGGCGGGGCCGGGCGGCTCACTGGTCCTGGTTGTCGCCGGGGTCGGCCGGCGCGGAGGGGGCGAACGGGGTGGACTGCCCGGCCTGCCCGGACTGCGGGGACGGCGCGGAGCGGCCGACCGGGCTGTTCGGGTTGAGCGGGCCGACCGGAGCGCCCGAGTTGCCCGCAGCGCCCGTGCTGCCCGGGGTGCTCAGGGTGCCGGGGCTGCTCGGGTTTCCGGGGCTGCTCGGGCGCTGCTTGCCCGAGCCGCTCCCGCAGGTGCCGGTCGGCGAGCCGCTGGGGGTGGCGCAGTTCGGGTCGCGCTTGGGCGGGTCCGGGATGTAGACCGTCGGGAATTCCTTCTCCGGCATGTTCCGGACGGCGTCGCTCATCGCCTGCTCCCAGATCGGGCCCGGGCCGGTCGCGCCGAAGACCTCCTGCTGGTAGTGGCCGCCGATCCGGATGTTCTTCATCGGCACCTTGGTGCCCGGGCTGCCCAGCCAGACCGAGCCGGCCAGGTTGCCGGTGTAGCCGGTGAACCAGGCCGACTTCTTCTCGTCCGTCGTCCCGGTCTTGGCCGCGATCTGCCGGCGGTCGTCCAGCCTGAGCTCCTTGGCGGTGCCCTTCTCCGTCACCCCGAGCAGCACGCTGTTGATCACGTCGGCGGTGTCCGTGGACATCGCCTCGGTGCACTTGGCCGGGCTCACCGGGACGTCCTTGCCGTCCACCGTGGAGATCTTGTTGATCGCCAGCGGCGCGCAGTAGGTGCCGCGGGCGGCGAAGCTCGCGTACACGTTCGCCATCGTCAACGGGCTCACCTCCTGGGTGCCGAGGCCGAGGGCGGGCAGTTCCTGCAGCGGGTCTCCGCCGGCCTTGCCGGTGACGCCCAGCTTGTTGGCCATCTGCTTGACCGCGCAGAGGCCGATCTCCTGCTCCATCTGCACGAAGTAGGTGTTCACCGAGAGGGCCATCGCCTCCTTGAGCTCGTACGGGCCGACCTCGCGCGCGCTCTCGTTCGGGATGCTGCCCTCCTTCTTGCCCTTGTTCAGGTTCTTCCAGGTGCCGTCGCAGGTCTTCATCGTCGGCCAGTCCATGCGGTTGGGCGAGTCGTACCGCTGGGTGGGCGGCAGGCCGGCCTCCAGGGCGGCGGCGGCCACGATCGGCTTGAAGTTGGAGCCGGGCTGGAAGCCGATGCCGCCGCCCATCGCCGCGTCCACGTTGTAGTTGACGACGGTCTGGTTCTTCTCCTTCGCCAGACCGTAGGGGCGGGTCTGCGCCATCGCCAGGATCTTGCCGGTGCCGGGCTCGACCATCGTCATCGCCGCCGAGACCGGGTCGGTGACGTACACCTGCTCGGAGACGGCCTTCTGGGCGGCGGCCTGCTTCTCCGGATCCAGCGTGGTGTAGATGTTGAGGCCGCCGGTGTCCCACAGCTTCTTGCGCTCGGCCGCGCTCTTGCCGAACACCGGGTCCTGCTTGACCACGTGGCGCACGTAGTCGCAGAAGAAGCCCATGCCGGCCTGGGCGGTGATGCAGCCGTTCTGCGGGTCCTGGTACTTCAGGCCCAACGGTGCGGCCTTGGCCTCCTTGGCCTGGTCCGCGGTGATGTGCTTGTTCTCGACCATCTTGTCGATCACGGTGTCCCGGCGCTTCTGCGCGGCCACCGGGTGCAGCTTCGGGTCGTACTGGGACGGGTTCTGCACCAGCCCGGCCAGCATGGCCGCCTCGGGGAGGGCGAGGTCCTTCGCGTCCTTGCCGAAGTAGCGCTGGGCGGCCGCCTGTATGCCGTACGCCTGATGGCCGTAGAAGGTGATGTTCAGGTAGTTGGTGAGGATCTGATCCTTCGTCAGATCCTCCTCCAGCTTGATGGCGTACCGGAGTTCCTGGATCTTGCGGCCGAGCGTCTTGCGCTGCGCCTCCAGGACGGCCACCGGGTCGTCGCCGGCCTTCTCCACGTTGACGTTCTTCACGTACTGCTGGGTCAGCGTCGACGCGCCCTGGACGGCGGCGCCGCTCTCCGCGTTCTTGGTGATCGCCCGCAGGATGCCCTTGAGGTCGACGGCGCCGTGCTCGTAGAAGCGGGCGTCCTCGATGTCCACCTGCGCCTGGCGCATCAGCGGTGACATCTGCTCGGCGGGTATCACCGTGCGGTCCCGCTCGTAGACCTTGGCGATCAGGCCGCCCTTGGCGTCGAAGACCTGGGTGGCCTGCGACAGTGCCGGCGCCTTGAAGTCGTCGGGGATGCTCTCGAAGCCCTCGGCGCTGCTCTTGGCCCCCAGCCCGACGGCGCCCGCCGCGGGAAGGATGAGGCCGGCCAGCAGGACACCGCCGAGAGTGCAGCAGCCGAGGAACGTGACCGTGTGACCCAGGAATCCGATCGGGGTCTCACGGCGCCGCGGGCGCGGCACCCAGGTGTCGCCCGCGTCCGGGGCAGGTATGCGGCTCTTCGGTGACATAACTGGAACACTACGGCCGCGAATACCGTGCCAGGGCAGGGTGTTGGCGAAGCTTTGTCACAAATCCGCCACAGATTCGGCTCATTCCAGCTGGTCGGACGGGTGCCCGGGTTCGGACAAGGACCGTTCGCCTACGGCCTGTTGCTCCCGCCCGGCCGCCGCGCTCCGGCTACCGGAGGGTCAGGATGCGCGGGCCGTCCTCGGTGACGGCGACGGTGTGCTCGATGTGCGCGGCGCGGCTGCCGTCCGTGGTGCGCAGCGTCCAACCGTCCGGGTCCGTGCGGTAGTCGCCCCGGCCGCCCGCCGTCAGCATCGGCTCCAGCGCCAGCACCAGGCCGGGGCGCAGCGGGTAACCCCGGCCCGGGCGCCCCTCGTTGGGCACGTGCGGGTCCTCGTGCATGCTGCGCCCGATGCCGTGCCCGCCGAAGCCTTCGAGCAGACCGTAGCGCCCCGCGCGGGCGACCTTGCCGATGGCGTGCGCGATGTCGCCGATCCGGTTGCCGACCACGGCGGCGGCGATCCCGGCCTCCAGGGCGCGCCGGGTGGTGTCGATCAGTGCCGCGTCCTCGGGCCGGGCGGCGCCGACGGTGAAGCTGACGGCGGAGTCCCCGGCCCAGCCGTCCAGGAGGGCACCGCAGTCGATGCTCACCAGGTCGCCGTCGCGCAGCCGGTAGCCGCCCGGGATGCCGTGCACGACGGCGTCGTTCACCGAGGCGCAGATGACGGCCGGGAACGGCACGGGCGCGAAGGACGGCCGGTAGCCGAGGAACGGCGAGGTGGCCCCGGCCGCCCGCAGCACGCCGTGCGCCACCTCGTCCAGCTCCAGCAGGCTGACGCCCTCGGCCGCCGCGTCCTGTACGGCGGCCAGCGCGTCCGCCACCACCCGCCCGGCTTCGCGCATCGCGTCCAGGGCGGCGTCCGACTTGATTTCGACCATGGTGAGCCGTCTCCCCTCGATCCAATTCTTATACCGGTATTTGTATCACGGTCGGAGCGGGAGGCCGCGCGGCCGGACGGGAGCACCGAGGCGGGGCACACGGCATGACCCCGGCGAGGAGGGCCTAGTGCTGCTCCGCGCAAGTTCGTGGAGGGGTCAGGTCGCCGGGCTGTCGAGGTAGAGGCCGCAGGCGCAGTCCAGGCATTCTTCGGGGGCGC